>NZ_JBHTXX010000005.1:0-209282 GCF_042791415.1 Arthrobacter sp. NPDC056691 | reverse complement strand
CCGGAATGGTGGGCGGCCGCCGTCGTACTCCGCTAATTTCAGCGGGCGGGGTACTGCCGCTCGGGCTCGCCGATGTACAGCTGCCGCGGACGGCCGATCTTGGTGTTGGGATCGCTGATCATTTCGCGCCACTGGGCAATCCAGCCCGGCAGGCGGCCGATGGCGAACAGCACGGTGAACATCTTCTCCGGGAAGCCCATGGCCTTGTAGATCAGGCCGGTGTAGAAGTCCACGTTCGGGTACAGCTTGCGCTGGATGAAGTAGTCGTCGCCGAGGGCCTTCTCCTCCAGCCGCATGGCGATGTCCAGGAGTTCGTCGTGGCCGCCGAGTTTGCTGAGGACCTCGTGTGCCGTTGCCTTGATGATCTTGGCGCGGGGGTCGTAGTTCTTGTAAACCCGGTGGCCGAAGCCCATCAGGCGGACGCCGTCTTCCTTGTTCTTGACCTTCTCCATGTAGTCCTCGGGCTTGATGCCGTCGGCCTGGATCTGGCGGAGCATCTTCAGGACGGCCTCGTTGGCGCCGCCGTGGGCGGGGCCGAACAGGGCGTTGATGCCTGCGGACACGGATGCGAAGAGGTTGGCGTTGGAGGAGCCCACCAGGCGCACCGTGGAGGTGGAGCAGTTCTGTTCGTGGTCCGCGTGCAGGATGAGGAGCAGGTCCAGTGCCTTGACCACTACCGGGTCCAGCTCGTACTGCTCGGCCGGCAGGCCGAAGCTCAGGCGCAGGAAGTTCTCCACGAGGTTCATGGAGTTGTCCGGGTACAGCATCGGCTGACCGATCGACTTCTTGTGCGCGTAGGCCGCGATGACCGGCAGCTTTGCCATCAGGCGGATGGTGGAAACTTCCACCTGCTCGTCGTTGAACGGGTCCAGCGAGTCCTGGTAGAAGGTAGACAGCGCGGATACCGCCGAGGACAGCACGGGCATCGGGTGCGCGTCGCGGGGGAAACCGCCGAAGAAGCCCTTGAGCTCTTCGTGCAGCAGGGTGTGGCGGCGGATCTTCTGGTCGAATTCGTCCAGTTCGGCCGGGGTGGGGAGGTTGCCGTAGATCAGCAGGTACGAGACCTCCAGGAAGCTGGAGTGCTGGGCAAGCTGCTCGATCGGGTAACCGCGGTACCGCAGGATACCTGCGTCGCCGTCGATGTAGGTGATGGCCGACGTCGTTGCGGCGGTGTTCATGAAGCCGGGGTCGAAGGTAACGGCGCCGGTCTGCTTCAGTAGCTTGGAAACGTCGTAGCCTTCGTTTCCCTCAACAACCTTGATGCGCGGGAGCTCGAGCTCCCCGCCCGCATGGCGCAGGATCGCACTGGTGGTCTCAGTTGCGCTGGTGGTCTCAGTCATGGAGTCCCCTTCATGAGGCCTCTTGGCCTCCCTAGAAAGCTTGATCCAACATCAGGTGAGCCGCGCGGGATCCCGCACGGCGGGACGTCCAACGGCCGTGCCGCCTTCTTGTAGAAAGCCACCATTGATAGTCAGTTAAAAACTACCGCCAGTTGCGGGCTGCCACTAATCCGGGAGCGCCGAATGATCCCAAAAACGGGCCGGTTGTGGCGCGAGTCACACCATTGTTACGGCGTCCGGACCGTCAAAAGTCGCCCACCCGGGGTCTCGGCTCCAAAGACGGCGCCGGCCCGGGCGCCGGTAACCCGCCTAAGCCAGGCGGGCCACCGCGGCGTCGATCCGTTCATCGGTTCCGGTGAGGGCCACGCGCACATAGCCGTGCCCCGCGTCGCCATAGAACACGCCAGGGCCCACCACGATCCCCCGCTCCGCGAGGCGTGCCACGGTGTCCCAGGTGGCTTCGCCCGCAGTGCACCACAGATAGAGGCCGGCGGCGGACTCGTGCAGCGTCAGGCCGAAGGACTCCAGCGCCGGCAGGAGCCGCTCCCGGCGTCCGCGGTACAGGTCCTTCTGCGCCAGAACGTGCGCGTCGTCGCCCAGGGCAACGCGCATGGCTTCCTGCACCGGGTACGGCACGATCATGCCGGCGTGCTTGCGGCTGTTGACGAGGTTGGCCATCAGGGCCGCATCCCCGGCGACGAAGGCCGCCCGGTAGCCGGCCAGGTTGGACTGCTTGCTCAGCGAGTACACGGCGAGGAGTCCGTCGTGGGAGGCGCCAGCGACGCGCGGATCGAGGATGCTCGGAACAGCTTGCCCGCCGCGCTGCAGGTCCCACTCCCCCCAGCCAAGTTCGGCGTAGCACTCGTCGGAGGCCACGAGCGCGCCAATTTCGCGGGCCTGGTCAACGATCTTCTTCAGCGAGGCTGCGTCCCGGACGCTGCCGGTGGGGTTGCCCGGGGAGTTGACCCAAACCAGGCGGACCTTGGCCCGGGTGGCCGGGTCCAGTTCGCCCAGGTCATCGGCCGCCACCGCCGTGGCCCCGGCGAACGTGGCCCCGATGTCATAGGTGGGGTATGCGACCCTGGGGCGGACGACGACGTCGCCCGGCTTGAGGCCCAGCAGGAAAGGCAGCCACGCCACGAGTTCCTTGGAACCCACCGTCGGCATCACAGCGAGGGGATCGAGCCCCTCCACACCGCGGCGGCGGGCAAACCACCCGGCAATGGCTTCCCGGAGCGCGGGCGTGCCATGGACGGTGGGGTAACCGGGGGCATCCGCGGCCGCCTTCAGCGCATCCTGGATGACCGGCGGTGTGGGGTCCACGGGGGTGCCGATGGAAAGGTTGACCGCGCCGCCCGGGTGTTCAGCCGCTTTGGCGAGGTACGGCGCCATCGCTTCCCACGGGTAGTCGGGCAGGCTTAGGCCGAAACTGCGCACAGCTGTAGTCACGAAGGGGTCCGCCTAGTGGTCCTGGTTCTGCGGCGGGAGCGCTGCAATCATCGGGTGGTCCTTGCCGGTGTTGCCCACCTTGGCGGCGCCGCCCGGGGAGCCGAGGTCGTCAAAGAACTCGACATTCGCCTTGTAGTAGTCGGCCCATTCCTCGGGGGTGTCGTCCTCGTAGTAAATGGCCTCCACCGGGCAGACGGGCTCGCAGGCACCGCAGTCGACGCACTCATCGGGATGGATATAGAGGGAGCGTTCGCCTTCGTAGATGCAATCGACGGGGCACTCCTCAATGCATGCCTTGTCCTTAACATCTACACACGGCTGCGCGATTACGTACGTCACGTCCCTTGCCTCTCCACGTTGGTTCCCGGCGACTGGCCGGTTGCTGCATCCGGCCTGCATGCCGGGCTGTCCACTTCAGAGCCTATTATCTCCCAGGCCGGTCCCGCGAACGAAGCGGGGCGCGTCACACTCCGGACAGGTCTTACGATGGACCGGTGAGTTTGACAACACCAACGCCCCGGGAGTTCCTGGCCACGGCCCCGGCCGGAACACGCGTGGTGGTGCGCTACAGGATCGACGGCGGTTTTACGGACGCGCTGGGAGACCTCCTTGAGTGCGGCGAAAGTGAGTGCACCGTACGGACGCGGAGTTCCGACGTCGGCATTCCCCTTGACCTGGTGGTGGCCGCCAAACAGGTGCCGCCGGCACCTCCGCGGCGCGGTTCACGGCGACCCTAACGCCCTGTCCTCGAACACCTCGTCCGCCTGCACCTCGTCCGGAAGCGTGCGCATCCTTCGCAGCGGAGAGAACAGGACCGGGGCGGTGGCCAGGAGGCTGCCGGCCGCTCCGATCAGCATGGTGGGGACCAGGCCAAGGTGCTCGCCCAGGTATCCGGAGGCCAGGGCAGCCAGTGGCATCACGCCCCACACGGCAAACCGGATGGATGCGTTCATGCGGCCGAGCAGCCGCGGCGGGCAGACCCGCTGGCGCATGGTGAGCTGCATGATGTTGTACACCAGGACACTGAAGCCAAACCCGACCTCCGAGACCAATAGCAGGGCCAGCGAGACCCCTGGTTCGGAAATGACCGCTGCGAACGGCACCAGCAGCAAAAAGACCGAACTGATCACCGCGCACACGGGAATCACCGTGCCCTCGCCGATCCAGGCGGCGAGCCGCGGGGCTGCGACTGCGCCCAGCAGCCCGCCTGCGGCACCCACCGTCATGATCAGGCCCATGCCCTGCGGTCCCAGCCCGAGGCCTCGCAGCACCAGCAGCGGCATCATCGTAAAGATCAGCATGCCCGAGAAGTTCATTCCGCCGGTGCAGGCCGCGATGCGGCTGATGAGCGGATGCCGGACAACAAAGGTGAGCCCTTCCCGTATTTCGACGGGAAGGGGGCGCCGTGCGGCCGCCGAAACACGCGCCTCCGAGTCGCGGGTCCGGGCAAGGAACACCGCGGAGAGCAGGTAACCCGCGGCTTCGCCCACGAAAAGCATCGGAGCCGACACGACCGCCAGCAGCGCACCGCCGGCGGCGGGTCCGCCGATGCGCGCCAACTGGGCCGTCGCTTCAAGCTTTGAGTTGGCCTCCCGCACCCGCGGGTACGCCACGAGCACCGGCACGTAGCTCTGGTAGGCGACGTCGAAGAACACCGTGGCCGTCCCCACGATCCCCGCGACCACGTAGAGATGCCACATTTCCAGGCCGCCGCTCCACCAGAGGATCGGCACCGCGGCCATGGCGCCCATCCGCAGCAGGTCGGCGGAGATCATGGTCCTCCGCTTCAGCCAGCGGTCCACCCAGGCCCCGGCCGGCAGACCGACCGCCAGGAACGCCGCAAGGCCTGCGGCGTTCAGCACCCCCACCTCGAATTCCGAGGCGTGAAGCAAGGTCACGGCCAGCACCGGGAACGCCAGCTGGCCCAGCTGCGCGCCGAACTGCCCCAGGGCCTGCCCGGTCCAAAAAGTCGCGAAGTTGCGGTCCCGCCAGAGCGGGCCTGCCGCTGGCTCCGCGGCAGTGGGTTCGGCAGTCACGGCTTTAGTTTCGGTGAGCAATTGGCATATGTCAATCACTTATTGCTCGTTAGAATGCGTCTATGAACCACCCACCGGAGGGCGACGAAGCAGACCTGGTGGCCAAGGGGCGCGCGCTGAGTTCACCGCTGCGGCTGAGGATTCTTCGGCTGTGCCTGCACCAGTCGCGGACCAACAAGGAAATCGCAGAGCTGCTCGGCCTCAATCCCGCCTCCAGCCTCCACCACGTCCGGACCCTGGTGCGGACCGGGTTCCTACTGGCGGAGGATCGCCGTAAGGGCCGGCGGGGCGCTACGGAGGTGCCGTACATCGCCAGCCGCAAGTCGTGGACCACGCCGCTGGACAACGTCTCGCCGATCCTCATCGAGACGTTCCTTCAGGAGATCCGGGACCTTCCGCCTGAGGACATCGAGGTGTGGCGGCTTGGCGTGAAGTTTAACGCCACACGGCGGGAGGAAATGCTCGGCAAGCTCCGCGCCGTCGTCGAGGAATATATGGCATTACCCGCAGACGACGACGGCGAGGCCACCTCACTCATGATTGCCCACCACCGGGACCCGACGGCGGACTAGCGGCGGCACGTCCGCTACCGGCGGTACCGCCGGCACCAGGCCAGCATTCCGACGGTAACCACCACAATCCCGTAGACCCAGATGCTCCCGGCCAGGTCCCCCGCGATCAGCCGCTTGCCGGACTCCATTCCGGACCACCACCCGGCCAGGGCGTAACAGAACACGCCGCACACCGCCGTCGGAATAATCGTCCGGAACGCCGCCCCGAGAAACAGCTGGAGCGACGCCAGCAGCAGCAGGGCCGCGACAGCACCCAGCGGCAGCGCAGCACCGACGGCCGCGACCTCCTGGCGGTGCAGCGCGGTCCCGGCGAAGGCAGCAAAAAGAGCTGCCGGCACGGCGGCGGCCAGGCCGCCTGCCATGCCGGCAGCTCTACTTTTCACGGTTTCAGTTCCCTGCGGGAGGGTGCCGTTATGCCTTCGCGCGGGCGCGGTTGGCCTTGGCACGCTCGTTGGTGTCCAGGATGACCTTGCGGATGCGGATGGCGTCCGGGGTAACCTCAACGCACTCGTCCTCGCGGGCGAATTCGAGGGACTCTTCGAGGGTCAGGTCGCGCGGCGGGGTCAGGTTCTCGAAGGTGTCCGAGGAAGCTGCACGCATGTTGGTGAGCTTCTTTTCCTTCGTGATGTTGACGTCCATGTCGTCGGCGCGGGAGTTCTCGCCCACGATCATGCCTTCGTAAACCTCGGAGGTGGGCTTGACGAAGAAGGAGCCGCGTTCCTGCAGGTTGATCATGGCGAACGGGGTCACCACACCGGCGCGGTCCGCAACCATGGAACCGTTGGTGCGGTATTCGATGGGGCCGGCCCACGGCTCGTAGCCTTCGGAGATCGAGGCGGCGATGCCGGCGCCACGGGTGTCCGTGAGGAACTTGGTGCGGAAACCGATCAGGCCACGGGCCGGAACGATGAACTCCATGCGGCACCAGCCGGTGCCGTGGTTGGCCATGTTGGTCATGCGGCCCTTGCGGGCTGCCATGAGCTGGGTGACAGCGCCGAGGTATTCTTCCGGCACGTCGATGGTCATGTGCTCCATCGGCTCGTGGATCTTGCCATCGACGGTCCTGGTGACCACCTGCGGCTTGCCCACGGTCAGCTCGAAGCCCTCGCGGCGCATCTGCTCGACCAGGATGGCCAGGGCCAGCTCGCCACGGCCCTGGACTTCCCAGGCATCCGGACGCTCGGTGGGGAGAACCTTGATGGAGACGTTACCGATCAGTTCCTTGTCCAGGCGGTCCTTCACCTGGCGGGCGGTGACCTTGGCGCCCTTGACCTTGCCGGCCAGCGGGGAGGTGTTGATACCGATGGTCATCGAGATCGCGGGATCGTCAACGGTGATCAGGGGCAGCGGCTGGGGGTTCTCGACGTCGGTCAGGGTCTCACCGATGGTGATTTCCTCGATGCCGGCGACGGCGACGATCTCGCCCGGGCCGGCGGACTCGGCCGGAACGCGCTCGAGGGCCTTGGTGGCGAGGAGTTCGGTGATCTTGACGGTCTTGAGCTCACCGTTGGCACGGGCCCAGGCAACCTGCTGGCCCTTGCGAAGGGTGCCGTTGTAGATGCGCAGCAGGGCGAGGCGGCCCAGGAACGGGGAGGCGTCCAGGTTGGTGACGTGAGCCTGCAGGACACCCTCGGGGTTGTAGGTCGGGGCGGGGATGTGCTCGATGATGGCGCTGAAGAGCGGCTCGAGGTCCTCGTTCTCCGGGGCAGTACCGTCGGCCGGCTGCTCAAGGGACGCGCGGCCTACCTTTGCGGCGGCGTAAACGACCGGGACGTTGAGGATCTTGTCCAGGTCAAGGTCGGGAACCTCGTCGGCGAGGTCGGAGGCCAGGCCCAGGAGCAGATCCATGGACTCGTGGACGACCTCTTCGATGCGGGCGTCGGGGCGGTCGGTCTTGTTGACCAGGAGGATCACCGGCAGGTGCGCGGCGAGGGCCTTGCGGAGGACGAAACGGGTCTGGGGCAGCGGGCCCTCAGAGGCATCGACGAGGAGAACGACGCCATCCACCATGGACAGCCCGCGCTCCACTTCGCCGCCGAAGTCGGCGTGGCCGGGGGTGTCGATGACGTTGATGGTGATGGTTTCGCCGCCGGAGGACGGTCCGTTGTAGGCCACCGTGGTGTTCTTGGCCAGGATGGTGATGCCCTTTTCGCGCTCCAGGTCACCGGAGTCCATGACGCGGTCTTCGAGGTGGTTGTGCTCGGCAAAGGAGTTGGTCTGCTTGAGCATGGCGTCCACAAGGGTGGTCTTGCCGTGGTCAACGTGGGCCACAATCGCGACGTTGCGCAGGTCACTGCGAACTGCAGTTGCTACCGCGGTGTTGGTGGTGGTTTCAGACATGCGTTATTGCTCGATTCAGTGGTGAAGTCAGCTGTTGTATCGCGACATTTCCAACCGGAACGCACGACGGATCAGACCCTTAACACAGGGCACCTACTGCCAGTCTAAACGCTCAGCCATTTATTGGCCTAAAACAGGCACCATCCCCTGCCCCGGGCCCGTTACCAAATCGTGAATCCCACGGGGCGTCATGTGAGCAAAATCACTGGCTTTTCCGAAAGTGATCCACCACTATTGGCTAGACCACTTTTCGAACAGGCCAGGAGTCCACGGATGTTACAAGCCTCGACACGGGCCCTCCTGATTGGCCCGGTCATCGCCGCCAGCGTATTTTTGGCGGGCTGCGGCGCCGCAACGGAACCGGCGTCCGGCGCCGGAACTGCGACGGCGGCCCCGCGCGCCGTCGCCCCGGTGGCGGCCCCGGGTGAGGCCGTGGCCGCCGGTTCGGCGGTCGTGAGCGACCTGAGGGCCGCCGTCGACCCCGCCCGCCTTCCGGCCGGAGCCTTGTACCGCAATCCGGCCAACGGGCGGGACGAGGTCATTGTGGGCAACATCGCCCACACTGCGCTGCTGATCGGTGACTCGCAGTCGGAGCCGCAGGCCAGCTGGCCGCGGCGCGCCCTCGCAGGGCTGGGCTACGACGTCTTTTTCTGCGGCAAGGGCGGCAGCGGCTTCGTCGCCTCCAACGGCACCACCGGAAACTACGTCGATGCCCTGCAGCGCGGCGACTGGCACCTGCCCTACGGGTTTCCCCCGCTGGTGCTCATCGAAGGCGGCGGAAACGATGCGAAGCAAGGGGCCAGCAACGAGCAGATCTCGGCCAACGCAGACCGGCTGATCACCACGATCAAGCAGCGCTACCCTGGCGCGAAGCTGGCCATGGTGGGAACCCTGGGCAAAGGAGCGGAGCACGGCGGCGTCCGGCGCGCCGAGGTTGACGCACTGCTGGGAACCGTCGCCGCGGACCATGGCATTCCGTTCGTCAGTGTCGGGGACTGGCTCACCCGCTACGGGCTGGAGTCGCAGCTCAAGGACAGCGTCCACATGAACGGCGAGGGGCACCGCGCCCTGGGCGCGCTGCTGGGTGACAGGCTCGCCGCGCTGGGGCTTGCCCTGTCCTAGCTGTCATTTGGGCATTTCCGTTAAAAGAACAGGAGCCGGTATCCACCGCGGGTGGAAACCGGCTCCTGTTCTTAGCTGCCCTGGGCTACGCCGTGGCGACTTCCGGGGGAAGCATCAGGCTGGCCCCGGGGATGGCGTTGAGCAGCGCCTTGGTGTATTCCTGCTGCGGGGCGTCGAAAACGTCGTCGGTCGCCCCCGTCTCCACCAGCCTGCCCTTTTCCATCACGCAGACGTGGTCGGCGATCTGCCGGACCACGGCGAGGTCGTGCGTGATGAACAGGTACGTCAGCCCCAGGTTGGCCTGCAGGTCCGCGAGCAGGTTCAGTACCTGCGCCTGCACCAGCACATCCAGCGCGGACACCGCTTCGTCACAGATGATGACCTCCGGATCCAATGCGAGGGCGCGGGCAATTGCCACGCGCTGGCGCTGGCCGCCGGAGAGCTCGTTCGGGTACCGCTGCATGGTGGACTGCGGCAGTGCCACCTGGTCCAGCAGCTCGCGGACCTTCTTTTCGCGGCTTGCCCTGTTGCCCACCTTGTGGGTCCGCAGAGGCTCTTCGATGGTCCTGAAGATGTTGTACATCGGGTCGAGGGAACCGTAGGGGTCCTGGAAGATCGGCTGCACGCGCCGGCGGAACGCAAAGATCTCCCTGCTGTTCAGCGTGGCGGTATCCACGCCGTCGAACACGATCCTGCCGGACGTCGGCGGCAGGAGGTTCAGCACCATCTGGGCCACCGTGGATTTGCCGGAACCGGACTCGCCCACGATCGCCGTCGTGGTGCCCCGCTTTACGCCGAAGGACACGGAATCCACCGCCGTGAAGTCAGTGGAGCGCCCGATGCCGGACCGCAGCTTGAAGACCTTGCTGAGATTCTCGACGCGCAGGACTTCCGCCGGCTTGTCCTGCTGTGCCGGGACCCCGGATGGGGCCTCAGCCGGGGCAAGGAGCTCATCGGAGTCCACGCCCAGTTCCTTGGCCACCTGGATGCGGCGCGACGCCAGCGACGGCGCCGAGGCCACCAGTCGCTGCGTATACGGGTGCTGCGGGTTTCGGAGGAGTTCCAGGGATGGCCCGGCCTCCACCACGTTGCCCCGGTACATCACCACCACCTTGTCGGCGCGTTCCGCGGCGAGGCCAAGGTCGTGGGTGATGAGCAGCACGGATGTGCCAAGCTCGGTGGTCATCTTCTCCAGGTGATCCAGGATCTGCCGCTGGACCGTGACGTCCAGGGCGGAGGTCGGTTCATCGGCAATGAGCAGCCGCGGCTGGCAGGACAGGCCGATGGCGATAAGCGCCCGCTGGCGCATGCCGCCGGAGAACTCGTGCGGGTACTGCTTTGCCCTCCGGTGCGCGTCCGGAAGTCCCGCCTCGGCAAGGACCTTGGCGACGTCGTCGGGCCCGGCGGGGCGGCCGTTCGCCCGCAGCGTTTCGCGGACCTGGTAGCCGATTTTCCATACCGGGTTCAGGTTGGACATCGGGTCCTGCGGAACCATGCCGATGGTGTTGCCCCGGAGCTCGATCATTCGCTTCTCCGGCGCGTGGGCGATGTCCTCTCCGTCGAGCAGGATCTGGCCACCGGAGACCCGGCCGTTCGCGGGCAGCAGGCCGATGGCGGCGAGCGCCGTCGTCGACTTTCCGGAACCGGACTCGCCCACGATGGCGACCGTCTCCCCGGGCATGATGGTCAGGTGCGCGTTGCGCACCGCCTGCACCTCGCCGCCGCTGGTGGCGAAGGAAATGGCGAGGTCCCTGATTTCCAGCAGGGGCTTCACATCCGCTGCGCCCGCTTCGCTGACGCTGATCTTGGAAGTTGTCATGAGTGGCACCTTCATCGTTGACGGCTCTTCGGGTCGAGCGCATCGCGGAGGGCATCGCCCAGCATGATGAAGCTCAACACGGTGATGGACAGCGCCGTTGCGGGGTACAGCAGGACGGCAGGATTGGTCCGCAGTGAGGACTGGGCCGCGGCGATGTCATTGCCCCAGGACATGACGCTGCCGGGCAGGCCGATGCCCAGGAAGGACAGAGTGGCCTCGGCCACGATGAACACACCGAGTTCCATGGTGGCGAGCACAATGATGGGGGCAAGGGCGTTCGGCAGCACGTGCCGGAGCAGCGACCCCATCCTGGAAACGCCGAGGGAACGCGCGGCGGTCACGAAGTCGGCGTTCCGGACCTCAATGACGGCGCCGCGGGTGATGCGGGCCATTTGGGGCCAGGCCAGGAGCACGATCACCATGACCACGGTCCAGACGCTCTTGTTGTCCTTGAAGAAAGGCAGCTGCGTGATCACGAGCGCGCCCAGGACCAGCGGCAGCGCGAAGAAAATGTCGCCGAGGCGGGCAATGACGGCGTCGAGCCAACCGCCAAAGAAGCCGGCCAGCGCACCGAGCGTCACGCCGATGATCAGCACGAAAATGACTGACAGCACGCCTACCGACAGTGACGCCTGCGTTCCGTGGACAACGCGCGAGAAGACATCGCAGCCCTGGAAGGTGTAGCCGAACGGATGGCCGGCCTGCGGCGCCCCGTCGGAGAACTGCAGGTCGCAGTTGTCGTTGGGCGCAACCTGGGTGAAAAGACCCGGGAAGAGCGCAATGACCACCAGCAGCACGATCAGCAGTGATGACACGATGAACAGCGGGCGTCGGCGCAGCTTTCGCCATGCCTCGGCCCACAGGCTCAGGGGGGCCTGGTCCGTCTTGACGGAGTCGGTGGCGAGCAGCGGCGTTTCGTCGATGGGTGCGACGTAGTGCTCTGCCTTGTAGTTACTTGTCATAGCGGATCCTCGGGTCGAGCCAGGCATAGAGCAGGTCCACCAGCAGGTTCGCCACCACGAAGATGAGCACAAACACGCTGACGATCGCGACGATGGTGGGGCCTTCGCTGCGCAAAATGGCCTGGTACAGCTTCTGCCCGACGCCGGGCACGTTGAAGATGCCTTCGGTGACGATGGCGCCGCCCATCAGCGCGCCCAGGTTGGCGCCGAGGTATGTGGCCACGGGTATCATCGAGTTCCGCAGGATGTGCGCCAGGACGACGCGGGGCCTCGAGAGGCCCTTGGCCGTGGCCGTCCGGACGTAGTCGGCGTTCATGTTCTCGATGACGGACGCCCGGGTGAGCCGGAGAACGTAGGCAAAGGACACCAGGCCGAGGACAAATGCCGGGAGCAGCAGCGTCCCCCAGGAGACGTCTGATCCCACAGTGGGTTTGGCCCATCCCAGCTGCACACCGACCACCAGCTGCAGCACGAAGCCGAGCACGAACGTCGGGACAGCGATAACCACCAGGGAGGCAATGAGCACCGTGGAATCGAAGAGCTTGCCCTTGCGCAGGCCGGCGAAGAGGCCCGCGGCTACGCCGAAGACGCCCTGGATGACGAGGGCTTCGACGGCCAGCATCGCTGTCACGGGGAAGACCCGTGCCAGCGTGGCAGCGATGGGCTGCCCGGTGAAGTCGTTGCCGAGATTGAAGGTAAACAGGTTCTTCAGGAACAAACCGTATTGGACCCAGAACGGTTCATCAAGGTTGTACTGCTGCCGCAGGGCAGCGATGACGGCAGGGTTGGGCTGCCTGTCGCCGAAGAGGGCGGCGATGGGGTCGCCGGGAAGGGCGAACACCATGTAGTAGACGAGCAGGGTGGTCCCGACAAATACGGGAATAACCTGCACCAGCCGGCGGAGGACGTACTGGATCACAGCAGTTCCTCCCCGGGGAATTGAAATTGGGGATTCATGGGACAGCTTTCATGCTGGTTCACGGCCATGGGGGCCCGGCGTGTGTGGCCGGACCCCCATGAACCGACTGATGTGGGTGTTTCCAGGAACTACTTGGCGGTGATGTTGTAGTACTGGAGCACGCCGTTCCAGCCGCTGTCCACGTTGGTGACGTTCTGGCTCCACACGGCCTGGCGGGCCTGGTACCAAAGCGGCAGGTTGGGCAGGTCCTTGAAGAGGACCTCCTGCGCCTGGGTGAACTTCTTGTTGGCGTCATCCGTGGACTTCGCGCCCAGGCCTTCCGTGAGGAGCTTGTCGAACTCAGGGTTCGAGTAGCCCTCGTAGTTCGAGCTGGAGCCGGTCTTCAGGAGCGGGCCGAGGAAGTTGTACAGCGACGGGTAGTCTGCCTGCCATCCGGCACGGGTCAGCCCCGGGAGGGTCTTGCCCTTGCGCAGGTTGAGGATCTCGGCGAACTTCGCGAACGGCTGGCCCTCGGCCTGGATGCCGAGGTTGTTCTTGATGTTGTTGGCGACCGCGTCGATCCATTCCTTGTTGCCGCCGTCGGTGTTGTAGGCGAGCTGAAGGGGCTTGGAGGCGTCGTAGGGCTTGATGGCCTCAGCCTTGGCCCAGACTTCCTTGGCCTTGGCGGCGTCGAACTTCAGGACCTCGGAGCCGGTGACATTCTCGTTGTAGCCGTCGATGACCGGAGCGGTGAAGTCCTTGGCCGGGATGCGGGTGCCGTTAAAGATCACCTTGGTGATCTCGTCGCGGTTGATCGCCATGGACAGTGCCTGGCGACGCAGCTTGCCGGCCTCGCCCTGGAAGTTGGGGTTGTAGACCGGAATGTTCAGCGTGGCGTTGCCGGCGTAGGCCTTGTTCAGGTGGTTTTCCGGGAAGTCGGTCTCGTACGTCCGCAGCGCGTTGGTGGGGAGCACGTCCGTCACGTCAAGGTTGTTGGCCTGGATGTCCGTGTAGGCGGGGCCCGGGTCGGTGTAGAACTTGAAGGTCACGCCGCCGTTCTTGGCCGCGCGGGGGCCGCTGTAATCCCCGTTCTTGACCAGGGAGATGGACTGGTCATGGACCCAGGCACCCTCCTTGGCGAGCTTGTACGGGCCGTTGCCGACGGGGTCCTCACCGAACTTCTTGGGGTCCTTGATGGCCTCGGAGGGAAGCGGGTAGAACGCCGAGTAGCCGAGGCGGAGGGGCCAGTCAGCCTCGGGCTGGCTGAGCTTGACCTGGATGGTGGAATCATCCTTCAGGACCAGGCCGGACATGGTCTTGGCGGTGGGCGCAGGAACATCCTTGTCCTTGCCGTCGGCGCCCTTTTCGGTCTTGACGGCACTGACGTCGGCGTACCCTTCGACCGATTCGAAGAATGTGCCGTTGTTCTGCAGGTTGGTGCTCAATGCAGCGAAGTTCCAGGCGTCTACGAAGCTCTTTGCAGTAACTTCCTCGCCGTTGGTGAACTTGGTGCCCTTCTTGACCTTGATGGTGTAGTTCTGGCCGTCCGGGGATTCGATGGATTCAGCCAAGGCGTTGATTGGCTTGCCGTTGGGGTCGTAGGCGCGGAGGCCTTCGTACAGCAGTTCCACGACGCGGCCGCCGTAGACCTCGTTGGTGTTGGCCGGCAGCAGCGCGTTCTGCGGCTCGTTGCTGTAGGCCGTGATGACTTTGTTGGGATCTCCGGCAGCGTTGCCGGAACCGTTGCTGGTGCCGCCTCCGGCACCGCAAGCGGACAGGGCCAGGGCAGCGATGGCCACCATGCCCAATGCTTTGGAAGTGCGCGCAAAACGCATTCCGCCTCCTAGGAGTTTGTGGGAGAGATTGGTGGGGACTGTGTATATCCCCGAAGCCCAGGACACAGAGGTGATCTGTGACGTGGGCAACACAAGCATGTAGCCTAACCGCAAACCGTCCAAATAGTGATACGCCGTTGCCAAACCGTGACCGAATGGTGTTGGACACGCCGGACGATTTAACGGCACAAGTTACCCGCTGGTATCATGCCCCGATTATGATGCAACTCACTCCTGGACCGGACTCTCCCACAACTCCTCCGGCTACTCCGTTCCGGTGGCCAGCAGCTGCGCCCGCAGTTCCCGGCGCTCGCGCTGCTTTTCCGGATCCGGCAGCGGCACGGCGGCAAGCAGCCTCTGCGTGTAGGCCTCCTGCGGGTTGCGCAGGATCTGGTCGCGGGTGCCCTGCTCCACGATCCGGCCGCGCTGCATGACGCAGATGCGGTCTGCCAGCACGTCCACGACGGCGAGGTCGTGGGTAACGAAAAGGCAGGCGAAGCCGAGCTCGCGCTGGAGGTTCTGGAACAGCTCCAGGACCTTGGCCTGCACGGACACGTCCAGTGCCGATGTTGGCTCGTCCGCCACCATCAGCTTCGGCTTGAGCGACAGTGCCCGGGCGATGCCGACGCGCTGTTTCTGCCCGCCGGACAGCTCGTGCGGGTACCTGTTCCGGTAGTTCCGCGGCAGCTCCACCTGGTCCAGCAGCGCCTCGATGCGCTTCTGCAGGTCGGCGCCCTTCGCGACGCCGGCAAGGAACATCGGCTCGCCGATGCTTTCACCGATGGGCAGGCGCGGGTTCAGGGACGAGGACGGGTCCTGGAACACCATGCCGATGTGGCGCCGGACCTGGTGCAGCTGTTTGCCGTTTTTCTTCGCTGCGGAGATGTCCTGCCCCACCACGCGCATCGTTCCGGCAGCCACGGGCAGCAGTCCGACGGCGGCGCGCCCGATGGTGGTCTTGCCCGACCCGGACTCCCCCACGAGTCCCACCACCTGGCCGGGATGGATGGTCAGGTTGGCACCCTCGACGGCGCGGAAGGCGGGCACACGGCCCTGCTTCGGGTACTCGATGGCGACGTCGGTAAGCTCCAGGACCGGCTCCCCCACGGGTCCCCTTGATTCGGCAGCCGCCAGGGCTGCAGCGTTCTCCCGCTCGCGGCGGACCAGTTCGTCGTGGTCCACGGACTCAAGCTCGGCGTGGGTGGCCGCTGCCAGCGCTGCTGTCACGTCCACGTCCGGCGCGGCGTCGGTTCCGCCCTGCCCGAGGTGCGGCACTGCCGCCAGCAGCGCCTGCGTGTACGGGTGCTGCGGGTTGTGGAAGATCTGCTCGGCGGTGCCGGTCTCCACGATCAGCCCCTTGCGCATAACGGCGATCCGGTCAGCCAGGTCCGCCACGACGCCCATGTCATGGGTGATCAGGACGATGGCGCTGTCCAGCTTGTTGCGCAGGTTCCTCATCAGGTCCAGGATTTCCGCCTGCACCGTGACGTCCAGGGCGGTGGTGGGCTCGTCAGCGATCAGCAGTTTGGGATCGCAGGACAGCGACTGGGCAATCATGGCACGCTGCCTCTGGCCGCCGGAGAGCTGGTGCGGATAGGACTTGAACGCCTTCACCGGATCGGGAAGCTCCACCAGCTCCAGCATCCGCAGCGCGCGCTCCTTGGCCTGGTCCGGTGAGACCTCGTTATGAAGCCGCACCGTCTCGACGATCTGCGCACCCACCGTGTAGACCGGGTTCAGCGCCGTCATGGGCTCCTGGAAGATGACGGCAACATCCTTGCCGCGGACGCTGCGGATGTTGCCCGCATCCGCGCCCAGCAGCTCCTTGCCGGAGAGCCTGACGCTCCCGGACACCCTGCTGTTGCCGGGCAGCAGGCCGAGCAATGCCATGGAACTGGCGCTCTTGCCTGAGCCGGACTCGCCCACGATGGCCAGGACCTCGCCGGCCCGGACCTCATAGTTAAGTCCGACGGCGGCCGGAACCCACTTCTTTTCCACCCCGAAGTCGACGCTGAGGTCGCGCACTTCCAGGACGACGGAACCCTTCCCGTCCGCCCTCCGCCTTCCGGCGCCGGGCTCGATGGAGTCCGGCTCCAGCGGGTCCGACGACGGGCGGTCAGGGCTGATGTAGTCAGACATGTTGGGGTTTTCCTTCCACCCCGGCCAGCAAGGCAGCTGAGATTAGTGCTGCGGCCGGGAATACTGAATTATTGGGGGCATGAGCACTGTGCCGCATGCCGGAAACGCCGC
The DNA here is from genome assembly GCF_042791415.1 of Arthrobacter sp. NPDC056691. Lineage (NCBI taxonomy): Bacteria > Bacillati > Actinomycetota > Actinomycetes > Micrococcales > Micrococcaceae > Arthrobacter > Arthrobacter sp. NPDC056691. The sequence continues at coordinate 192,659 of NZ_JBHTXX010000005.1, read as the reverse complement.
AATCTTCAAAGCGCGCACCAACAAATGGTTTGCCGGATTTTCGTGGTTCGTGGCGGCCGCCGGGCTGGCCGGCCTGGTCACGGCGGGCGGAGTCCCCGCCCTGGCCGGTGCCGGGCCGCTGCTGCTCATCGCCTACCTGGGCTGGCTGCTGTTTTGGCGTCCGGCGGTGGTTGTCCACGATGACGGCGTCACCATTGAAAATCCGTTCCGCTCCATCACGGTGCCGTGGGCGGCGCTGGTGCAGGTGGACACACGCTACGCGCTGACCCTCATCACGCCCGGCCGAAGCTACGGGGCCTGGGCGGCTCCCGCCCCCGGCATCTGGGGCGGACGCAACGCCCGCCCGGAGGACCTCCGGGGACTGCCGGACAGCACGTACGGGCCCGGAAATTCCGTCCGCCCGGGCGATCTGAAGAGCACCGACTCGGGGCAGGCCGCGCAGCTGGTCCGCGGACGCTGGCAGCAGCTGGTCGAATCCGGGCTCCTCGATGCCGGGGCAGCCGAGACCACTCCGGTCAGCGTGAGATTCCGCTGGCGGGAAACTGCGGCAGCCCTGGTCCTCGTCGGGCTTAGCTACTGGAGCGTGGCCGTCCTGTAGGCAGGCAGCGCGCTGCACCCGCCCGCGGCGTCGCAGCAGCACCTCAGGCTCCCCTGTCCCCGCCGGCGGTCCGGCCGTCATCAGCCTTGCTGTCCAGGGCAGTCACCGGCGTGGCTTCCGGAACTGTTGCCCCGGCGTCCCTGGCCTTCTTGGCGTTGAACTTCTTTTGCCGCGGGTCGAAGGCGTCACGCAGGCCGTCACCAATGAAGTTGATGCTCAGGCAGATGAGGACGATGAACAGGCCGGGGAACCAGAACAGCCAGGGGCGGGTGGCAAAGGCTTCCTGGTTCTGCGAGATGAGCAGGCCCAGCGAGGTGTCCGGGGATTTGACGCCCACGCCCAGGTAGCTGAGGGCCGTTTCGGTCAGGATCGCCGCCGACATGGTGAGGGTGACGTTGACGATCAGCACGCCCACAGCGTTGGGCAGGATGTGCTTGAAGATGATCCGGGCGTTGCTGGCACCGGAAATCCGCGCTGCGTCGACGAACTCGCGCTCCCGCAGGGTGAGGAACTCGCCGCGCATGAGCCGCGCCAGGCCCACCCAGCTGATCAGCCCGAGGAAGATGCCGAGTGCGAGGACACCGTTGCTGCTGGCGAAGGCCGCAAACCAACTGCCTTCATCCCGGCGTCCTGCCAGCTGCGCCATGACCGCGGCGAGCAGCAGCGCCGGGACGATGATGATGACGTCTGTGAGCCTCATCAGGACGGCTTCCATCCAGCCCCGGAAGTAGCCGGACAGTGCGCCGACCACCACACCGATGAGGCCGGCGATGAGGCCGATGACCACCATGATCGTGATGGACTGCTGGGCACCGCGCATGGTCATGGCGAACAGGTCGCGCCCGATCCGGTCCTGCCCGAAGGGATGCTCCCCCCAGGCCAGGGGCCACAGTGAAGCCGTGGGAGTGCCGTCGTTGAGCAGCGGCGAGACGTCTTCGTGCGTGTACTTCCACCAGCCGGGGATTCCGGCGTAGCCGACGGACGTGAAGGCCATGACGAAAATGATGGCGAAGACGGCAAGGCCGACGATGGCGCCGGAGTGGCCAAGGAAGCGCTTGCGGACAATCTGGCCCTGGCTCAGGCCCCGGGCTTCGGAAACAGGCTCGATACCGGCGGCTTCCTGCCGCAGGCCGGCCTGCTCGGCCATGATTTCATCCTGCTGGCTGGGCTGGCTCATGCTTTCACCCTTACTCGTGGATCCAGTGCGGAGTAGGCGAGGTCCGCGATGAGGTTGAACGCCATGGCCGTGATGGCGACGCAAACGAAGACGCCCATGACGGGGTTCGGGTCAACGTGCTGAATGCCGTCGAGAAACAGGAACCCCATGCCCCGCACGGAGAAGACCGTCTCGGTGATGACCGCGCCGCCAATAAGGCCGCCAATGTCGAACGCGACGATGGTGGCCACCGGAATCAGGGCGTTGCGGAAGGCGTGGCGCATCACCACGGTCCGTTCCGAAAGTCCTTTGGCACGCGCCGTCCGGATGTAGTCCATGTTCATGATTTCCAGCATGGAGGCCCGGGTAAACCGTGTGTAGCCAGCAAGGGAGATGAGAATGAGCGCGGTGGTGGGAAGGATGAGGTGGGTGAAGGAGTCAATCCCCAGGATCCAGAAATCACCCTCGATGTTCGGTGTGCCGGCGCCGATGGTGGCGATGGGCCGTCCCCGGACCCTGCTGTTGTTGAAGTACGCGGGCCAGGCCTGCATGAAGCGGTCCAGGAAGACGAGGAAGCCCACGAGGAAGGACGTAAGGGCGGCGGCACGCATGGACTGTCCGCGGTCGTAGCCGCCCATGAAGTAGCCGATGGCCACCCCGACCAGGACCGCAGCGATGGCCAGCAGCACCACCATGAGGAACGTTGCCTGGTTCAGCAGCGGCTGGATCACGAAATAGAGAACCACTCCCACGCCCACGGCAATCAGTGCGGACTGCAGTGCTTTGCGGTTCCGCAGGCCTGCGGTCAGCAGGGTCACGGCAAAGGCGATGCCCACCCCCGCGATGGCGATGACCACCGGGCCCAGGCCTGGGGTCTTGAACCACTGGGTCACGGAGAAGTAGACGAGGACGGCGGCGACGACCGCAAAAACGATGCCGCCGGTCAGTGCCCTGCGCCGGGCGTCCCCGCCTGCCACGATCACTGCCACGACGCCGAATACCGCCCCGACGCCGAGGGAGACAGGCAGCGGAATCTCCGGATTCCGGAGGAAGTTGTTGAAGCCGATGGCGCCGAATTCCTTGAGCAGGACGGCGACCCAGAAGATCGGCAGGGAGAAGAACAGGAACGCCATGAAGGTGACGCCGTAATCCAGGGTGCTGTATTGGCGCAGGGCGGTGATGATGCCCAACGTGATGCCCACGAGGATGGCCAGGACGGCGGCCCCTGTCACGAGCGTGAGTGTTTGGATGAGAGCGTGGCCCAGCGCGTCCGTAATGGGCTGCCCGGCGATGTTCTTGCCGAGGTTGCAGGAACCGGCGAAGGGCACGATGCACTGGGCTGCGCCGCCGAGCCACTTGAAATACCTCACCGGGGCCGGCGTATCGAGGTCCAGCAGCGCGGACCTCGAGTCCATGAGCTGCTGCTTGTTCGGCGCGCTGCTGGCGCGGAACTCTGCGAGTGGATCGCCTGATGCGGCGGTCAGCAGATACACCAGGAACGATGCGCCCAAAAGGATGAGTGCGGCGGTGACTAGGCGCCGGACTATGTAGGTCACCATTGTGATAGAACCTCAGGATTCGGGCCCAGGGATTGCCCGGACCGGTCGCAGGTTTGGCGGCGCCTTACTGCTTGTGCTGCCAACACAGGCACTGCCGGGAGATGGCGCTGCAAGGCGCCGGGACCGTGGTGCATGGTCCCGGCGCCTCACCTAGCTTGCTGCACTTCGGGGCACGGGCTTACTTCTCGGCCCACTCCCAGAAGTTCCACCAGACGCCCGTCTGGTTCGGCATGAACTTCACACCGGTGATGCGGTCACTGTAGGCGTCAACACCAACGGACTGGAACAGCGGGAGGCCGTAGGCAGAGTCCCAGATCTTCTTGTCGATCTGCTTGATGAGGTCGTCCTGCTTGCTGCGGTCGGTCGTGACAATGAGTTCGTCCATCAGCTTGTCGGCTTCCGGATCGCTGAACTTGTTGAAGTTGGACCCGTTGCCGGTGCGGAAGATCTGCGGCACGCCGGAGACTCCGACGCCCGGGTTGATCCAGCCGAAGATCGTGGCGTCGTAGCCGCCCTTGCCGAGCGCCTTGCCCCAGTCAGAGGCACCAAGTCCGCCGTCGACGATCTTGAAGCCGGCCTTGGTTGCGGACTCGCGGATGAGCGAGAACGCGTCCACACGGTTGGGGTTGTCCTTGTTGTACATGATGCGGATCTCAGGGGTGGCGCCGTTCAGGAGCTTCTTGGCACCGTCAACGTCCGCGTCCTGGTAGGCCGAGGAGCCGTTGCCCTGCACCGAAGCGTCATAGGCGGGCTGCGCGGGAACGAACAGCTGCGAGTCCAGGGGCTTGGCCTGCGCGTCGAGCTTCTTGATGATCTTGTCCACGATGTCCTTGCGCGGAACCGTCTTCATGAACGCCTCACGGACGTTCTTGTCCGCGAGCGGACCCGAGTAGTTCAGGTCGATGTGGTCGTAGGAGAGCTGGTTGCCCTGGTCCACCGTAACGCCCTGGCTCTCGAGTGCCTTGAGCTGGTCGAGGGTGTCAGCCGAAGCTTGCGGGGCGATGATGTCGGCTTCGCCGTTCTTCAGCGCCTGGACCTGGGCCGGGGAGGAACCGATGTAGCGGACGGTGATTTCGTCCAGCTTGGCCTCGGGGCCCCAGTTGTAGTCCTTGTTGCGGACCATGGTCAGGGACTGATCCTGGTTGATGCTCTGGACAACGAACGGGCCGTTGGAGAGGAACAGGCTCGGGTCACTCGGCAGGGTCTTGGAGTCGAAGCCGGTGTTCCACAGGTCGGACATGGCCTTGAGCTTGGCATCGGCGGTCTTGGGCGACTTGGCGTCGCCGCGAGGCAGTGCCTTGAGGTGGTCAATGAACGCCTGCGTGTCTGCCAGGCCGGCCTTCTTGGCCAGGACGTGGGCCGGGATGTCAATGCCCGGTCCGCCCAGCGCGATCTCCCAGTCAGCGAACGGCTTGGAGTACTTGATGGTCATGGAGCGGTTGTTGTCGCCGATTTCGGGGAAATCGGTGAGCGCGAGACCCGTGGGGTCGCCGGCGTAGGAGAAGTAGGACGTTCCCGTCTTGCCGTCGGCGTCGGCGTCGTTGTAGTACCCGGAGAAGGCCGCCCACTGCAGGAGCAGGTCCGCTGCGGTGACGGGTGTGCCGTCGGACCACTTCACACCTTCGTTGATGGTGTACTTGACGGTCAGCGGACTGTCAGACGTCTTTTCCATCTTGCCGAACTTGTCATTGTGGACGACGTTCAGCTGGTTATCGATGTAGTAGAACCCGGAGTGTGTGGCGTAACTGACCTTCGAGTTGATGTCAGTGTTGCCGTCGGCCGTGTTGGGGTTGAAGGTGTTGAACGCGTTGACCTCAACTACAGTGGCTGTTCCCCCCTGCTTGCCGGCCGCATTACTGGACGGGGTTGTCCCGCCGTTGGTGCTCGCGCAGGCGCTGAGCGCCAGTGCAGCCGCGGCTGCAACGCCTACTGCTTTGGAAATACGACTGAATCGCATTCCGCCTCCTATGTTTCTGTGAGTGTGGAAAAGACCTGCGCTGTGGGCGCCGGCCAGACCCGCTACATCCCCCCAGTGAGATGTGGCGAGTCTCACATGACAAGAAGCCTAGACCCGAACCCGCCGCCTGCGGTCCGAAAGTTGTCCCTCAGTAAAGGTTGTTATCGAGATGCAACCAAGCTGTTGCCGGGCGAAAGATCAACTGTGCTTTTCCTTGACGCCGTGTTGCCCGGAGGGTAGAAGCACCAATCACAGAAAAAGCCCCGATCCAAGGGATCGGGGCTTTTTGCCGTTAATACTCAATCACTGAGTAGCTCAGCGGAAACTCACACGTTGAAGCGGAACTCCACCACATCGCCGTCGGCCATCACGTATTCCTTGCCTTCGATGCGGACCTTGCCGCGCGATTTGGCCTCCGCCATGGAACCGGCGTCGATGAGGTCATTGAAGGAGACAACCTCAGCCTTGATGAAGCCGCGCTGGAAGTCCGAGTGGATGACGCCGGCGGCCTGAGGCGCGGTGTCGCCCTGGTGGATGGTCCAGGCTCGTGTTTCCTTGGGTCCTGCCGTCAGGTAGGTCTGCAGCCCGAGGGTGTGGAAGCCGACGCGGGCCAGCTGGTCCAGCCCGGATTCGTCCTGCCCGTTCATCTCCAGCATCTCGCGCGCTTCTTCCTCATCCAGCTCGACGAGGTCGGACTCGAGCTTGGCGTCAAGGAAGACGGCATCCGCGGGAGCGACGAGGGCACGCAGCTCCTCCTGTTTCTCCGGGCTGCCCAGGATCGCTTCGTCGGCGTTGAAGACATAGATGAACGGCTTGGCGGTCAGGAGGCCGAGTTCCTTGAGGTGCCCCATCTCCAGTTTGTCGCTCTTGATCGAGGAGAAGATGGTGTCGCCACGCTCCAGGACGGCCTGGGCCGCCTTGATGGCCGCCAGCTCGGCGGCCTCACGCTTCTTGATCTTTACTTCTTTTTCGATCCGGGGAATGGCATTTTCAATGGTCTGAAGGTCGGCCAGGATCAGCTCGGTGTTGATGGTCTCCATGTCGGAGCGGGGGTCCACCTTGCCGTCGACGTGAATAACGTCGGGGTCATCGAACACACGGACAACCTGCGCGATGGCCTCGGCCTCGCGGATGTTGGCAAGGAACTTGTTGCCCAGGCCTTCGCCTTCCGACGCGCCCTTCACGATCCCGGCAATGTCCACGAAGGACACGGGGGCGGGAAGCAGCCGCTGGGATCCGAAAATGGCCGCCAGCTTCGCCAGCCGGGGATCCGGCAGGTTCACGACGCCGACATTGGGTTCGATGGTGGCGAACGGATAGTTCGCGGCCAGGACCTGGTTGCGGGTCAGTGCGTTGAAAAGTGTTGATTTGCCGACGTTGGGCAGTCCGACGATGCCAATAGTAAGAGCCACGGACATTGATTCTACCCGTTCGGCCCCCATGCCGTGCGGCCATCCCCTGCCGGCGCCCACTGCCGGCGCCCACGCCGCCGGCCACTCAGCCGGCGGGTGTTGCCTTTCCAATAAATGTCACAGCCCCGTGCCACAGTGAAGGCATGGAACCTTTTGCAGTCATTCTGGCCCTTTTAATGCTGTTGCTGGGCGCCGTGTCCGGCGCCGGCGCGGTGTACGTGGTGTTGCGCCGCCGGAGCACCGCCCTGGAGGCGGATTTCGACGGCGTTTCGGCGCGGCTTTCAGAGGTGAGCGCCCAGTATGCTGCCGCGGATGCCGAGCGGAAGCTCCTGTCCGCCCAGAACCGGGACCTGGGAATGACGCGCGATCAGGACGCCAGTGTCCTGCGGGCACTGGCGCCGGTGGCTGAGAAACTGACGGCGGTCCAGCAGCAGGTATCCCTGCTGGAACGGGACCGGCTTGAACAGTACGGGCAGCTGGCCCAGCAGCTGCAGGAAGCCCGCCTCACGGACGAGCAGCTGATGCGGTCCACGCATGCGCTTGAGTCGGCGCTCCGCTCAAACAGCGCCCGCGGCCAGTGGGGCGAAGTGCAGCTGCGCCGTGTTGTGGAGGCGGCCGGCATGATGCGGCACGTCGACTTCCATGAGCAGCACCACGGCACATCTGGCGCCGAGGCCGCCGTCCGCCCGGACCTTGTGGTCCAGCTGCCGGGCGACAAGCAGCTCGTTGTCGACGCCAAGGTCCCGCTGTCCGCCTACCTGGAGGCGCAGGAGCTGGGACAGTCTGCCAGTGACAAGCCCGGGCTCAGCCAGGCAGCGCGGCAAAACCTCCTGGCGGCGCACGCCAAAGCACTGAAGACCCATGTGGACGCCCTCAGCACCAAGAAGTACTGGGACATTTCCGGGAACTCGCCGGAACTGGTGATCTGCTTTGTCCCGGCCGAATCCATCCTCGCCGCCGCGCTCTCCGCCGACCCTGCGCTCCTGGACCACGCACTGTCCAGGAACGTTGTGCTGGCCTCCCCCGGCACGCTGCTCGCGGTGCTCAAGTCCGTGGCGTTCACGTGGCGCCAGGACGTTCTCACGGACAGTGCGCGGGAACTCTTCGAACTCGCCCGGCAGCTGTACGAGCGGATGGGCACGCTCGGGGACAACGTGGGCAAGCTGGGGTCCTCCCTGAAAAGCTCGGTGGACCGCTACAACGCGATGGTCGGGACGCTGGAGGCACGCGTGCTCCCAACCGCGCGGAAACTCAATGCCCTGGACACCAGCGGGCTGGTCACGCCCCCGGCCGTCCAGGTCACACCCCGGTCCCTCGCAGCCCCGGAACTGCAAACTGGCGAGCTGCGGGCGGCTGTGGAGGAAGAGGACGCCGCTTAAAGCACCAAAACGCACGACGCCGGAACTCCAGGTGAGTTCCGGCGTCGTTCTTTTCCGGGCCACTCAAACGCTTCCTCAGATCCTGTCGCTTCCGGCCCGACGCTCCCGCAGATCCCGTCGCTTCCGGCCCGACGCTTCCGCACCTGAAGCCGGGCCGGGCCAGACCTGCCGACGCCGGGTGAGGAAGGGTCGCCCAAAAGCCTGCAGGACGTGAGGAAGGGTCGCCCAAAAACCTGCAGGACGTGAGGAAGCGTTGGGATCAGGTTGGCGCTGCTAGCGCGACCGGCGTCCGCCGAGGGCGCGGGACACGTCCCCGGCTTCCTTGAGCGTGGCACGGAGTTCCTTGGGCAGGGAGAAGAGGAGGTCTTCCTCTGCGGTCACAATCTCCTCGACGGCGTCGTAACCGTAGTCGGACAGGAGGCGGAGCACGTCCTTGACCAGGACCTCCGGAACGGACGCGCCCGAGGTGACGCCCACAGTGGCAACTCCCTCGAACCAGGACTCGTCCACCTCGTTGGCGAAGTCAACACGGTACGACGCCTTGGCACCGTACTCGAGTGCCACCTCCACGAGGCGGACGGAGTTGGAGGAGTTCGCCGAACCCACCACTATCACCAGATCCGCCTGGGGCGCGATCTTCTTGATGGCCACCTGCCGGTTGGTCGTGGCGTAGCAAATGTCGTCGCTGGGCGGATCCTGCAGCGTGGGGAACCGTTCCTTGAGCAGCCGGACAGTTTCCATGGTCTCGTCCACGCTGAGGGTGGTCTGGGAAAGCCAGATGACCTTTTCGGGGTCCCGGACGGTCACCTTGTCCACTTCGTGGGGGCCGTTGATGATCTGGATGTGGTCGGGGGCCTCGCCGGACGTTCCTTCAACCTCTTCGTGGCCGTCGTGGCCGATCAGGAGGATGTCGAAATCGTCCTTGGCGAACCGGACGGCCTCCTTGTGGACTTTGGTCACGAGGGGGCAGGTTGCGTCGATCGTGCGCAGCCCGCGGTCCTCCGCGGACTGGACCACGGCCGGCGACACGCCGTGGGCCGAGAAAATGACCAGGGCACCCTCGGGCACTTCGTCCGTCTCGTCCACGAAGATGGCGCCCTGCTCCTCAAGGGAGCTGACGACGTGGACGTTGTGGACGATCTGTTTCCGGACATAGACGGGCGGTCCGTAGTGCTGCAGGGCCTTTTCGACGGCGATGACGGCACGGTCCACGCCTGCACAGTATCCGCGCGGGGCTGCCAGCAGAACCTTCTTGGGGCCCGGGACTGGTGCCGCCGCGAGCACTTCCTCCGGCGAGCGCCGCCGGCGCGGGACGGTTGGCATCGAAAGCGAAACTGCGGAGGAAGTCATTGCTCCATGCTACCGGCTGGGCGGCAACCCTCCGGGCGGCTCATCGCCTGCGGGCAGGACCGCCGACCACCCTCAGCAGCACGCCGGCCGCGATCAGTGCTGCACCGGCGATCGCCGCAGCCAGCGTCCAGGATGCGAACCCGGCAGCGGAAGCCGCCACGAACTCCTGCTTGAACAGGTCTGCCATTTCATTTCCGCTCGCGGTGCCCATGACGGCGTCGGCGGCCCAACGGGACGCCAGCGTCCACAGCCCGGAAAGCGCCAGCGCGCCCACTCCGGTGCCGGCCAGGACTTTCCACCGCCGGCGGGCGGTCACGAGCGCCAGGAGGAATGCCACCCCGGCACCGACGGCCAGGCTGTATCCCAGCGGCGCGTAAGCGGAAACCCGTTCAACGAGCTGGCGCTGGTTGGCCTGGCCAATGTTGACCAACGTCTGGCCCGGGGCTTCAAGCGGAACACCCACCTGGGCGGAAATCTGTTTGGCGGCGAGGGCGACGAGGGGGGCCACATCCAGGGTCAGCGAGGTGCTGGAATCCGCTTCGGGCGGCAGGGATGCCGGATCGGCGAAGTTAAGGCGGTGGCTCTTCCGCAGCGTCTCTTCCCAGGCAGCCGGATACTCAGGCAGGCCGGTGAGGGAGGCTGCCGCCTTTTCCAGCACCGGCCGGACCAGCGCGGCCACCTGCGCCGGGATGGCGCCGCCGGTATCAATGCTGTTGACGGCGGCCGTCGCGAGGCGCTTCTGGAAGTCCGGATCCTTACCGAGTGGTGCCGCCAGGGCAACGAAGCCGTCCTCCTGCACGATGTTGCGCTCCACCCAGATGGCCGGAACGGCGGCTGCGGAGAGGAGAAGACCAAGGATGACGGCCAAGGCCGCAAGAAATGAGCGCAAGGGATTCCTAGCTGGTCGGGAGGACACTGCCATCCTAGGCGCGCCATCCCGCGATCGAAAAAGCAGGGCGTTCGAAAAATGCCGTTTATCACGTTGCCGGGTACTAGCAATGTCGGAGCCCGGTGATAGAGCTATGGATAGAGTTGATTGACCCACCGGCACGCACCATCCACAGGCAAAGGACCGCGACCATGCAACTGGCATTCGCCGCCACCGGGGCTGCACATGGCTGAAAACGCCACCGTCCCGGCACCCGGCACGGCGCCTGCGGGCGAGCCCACCACGGTGCCGGCCACGGCCGCCGAGACCAGCCCGGACAACCCCTGGCCGCTGCACTTGCTCTCCCAGAAGCTTAAGACCCACATCGAGCGCGCACCGGCCGCATGGGTTGAAGGTCAGGTCATCGAACTGAACAGGCGTGGGGGCAGCGCGTTCCTCACCCTCCGGGATGTCGACGCCGAGATCTCCCTGCCGGCTTCCATCTGGTCCAAATTGCTCGACCGGCAGGAGACGCCGCTTGAACGCGGAAGCCGGGTGGTGGCCCTGCTCAAGGCTGAGTTCTGGCTGAAGACCGGGCGCCTCAACATGTCAGTGAAGGACATCCGCCCAGTCGGACTGGGCGACCTCCTCGCACGGATAGAACGGCTGCGCCATGCCCTCGCCGGGGAAGGCCTGTTTGCCGAGTCGCGGAAAAAGCGCCTGCCGCTGCTCCCCCACCGGATCGGGCTTATCACCGGGCGCGATTCCGATGCCAAGAAGGACGTGCTGCGCAACGCGGCCCTGCGCTGGCCGGCAGTCGAATTCGAGATCCGTGAGGTCGCCGTGCAGGGCAACACCGCCGTGTCGCAGATGGTCAAGGCGCTGCGCGAACTCGATGCCCGTCCCGAGGTTGACGTCATCGTCATCGCCCGTGGCGGCGGCGCACTGGAGGACCTGCTGCCGTTCAGCAGCGAGGAACTCATCCGCGCCGTGGCGGCTGCGGTGACTCCGGTGGTCAGCGCGATCGGGCACGAGGCGGACCGGCCCATCCTGGACGACGTCGCCGATCTCCGGGCCTCCACGCCCACGGATGCGGCCAAGCGCATCGTTCCGGAGGTCTCGGAAGAACTCGCACGGGTCCGGCAGGCCGAAGCCCAGCTGCGCCGCTCCGTGACAATGCTGGTGGCCCGGGAAACGGACCGGCTGGCGGCAGTCCGGTCCCGTCCAGTCCTCGCGGCACCGGAGAGCATGATCACGGCGCGCGCGGAAGATGTGCACCGGCTGGCCAGCCGGTCCACCGCGGCAATCAGCGCCGCCGTCACGAGGGCTTCCGACCAGCTGGTTCACCTCCAGGCGCAGGTCCGGGCCCTGTCACCGCAGCAGACCCTGGACCGCGGTTACGCCGTGGTGCAGCTTTCCGGGTCCGGCGGCGCAGTCGTCCGCCAGCCGTCCGAGGCCCCCGCGGGAACCTCACTCTCGGTCCGGGTGGCCGGTGGGCGGTTTGGCGCCGAATCCACCGGCGCACCGTAACCCGGCTCCTAAATCACGCCGGCGCCAGCACCCAACGACATCACCACCGACACGACAGGCCAGGAAACATGACAGACCCGAGCATCAGCACAGACCAGTCAGGCAACGCAGAGCCGGACAGCGCAACCCAGCCGGGCCCCGCACTGCCTACGGACATCGATGCCCTCAGCTACGAGGAAGCACGGGAACAGCTGGTGGCCGTGGTCTCCAAGCTCGAGGCCGGCGGTACCAGCCTTGAGGATTCCTTGGCCCTCTGGGAACGGGGCGAGGCTTTGGCCCGGCGTTGTGAGGATTGGCTGGAGGGCGCCAGAAAGCGGCTCGCTGCTGCCCGCAAGGACAGCTGAGCGGCAGCGAATCTAGCCGGAGACCAGGTCCGGTTCAGGACCGCTCGACGAGGCGTCGCTCGGCTTCAACATCGAACTCGGCCTTGGGCCATTCCAGATCAAGCTCGCCGAGCCCCTCCAGCAATAGCTGCTGCACCGCGATGCGCGCATACCATTTCTTGCTGGCGGGCACGACGTACCAGGGCGCGTAGTCCGTGGTGGTGGCATCGAAGGCTGCCTGGTAGGCGGCCATGTAATCGTCCCAGAAGGCGCGCTGTTTCAGGTCCTCGGTGTTGTACTTCCAGTGCTTGGCCGGATTGTCCAGCCGGGCCACGAGCCGTGCTCTCTGCTCGTCATTGCTGATGTGCAGCATGACCTTGACGATCTTGGTGCCCACCGCCGCCTGCCTTGCTTCGAACTCGTTGATCGCCCGGTAGCGGCGCTCAAGCTCCTTCGGGTCCGCCCAGCGGTGAACCCGGTGGATCAGGACATCCTCGTAATGGGACCGGTCAAAGACCCCCAGCATCCCGGCGGCCGGGACCTCCCTTTCGATCCGCCAGAGAAAGTCGTAGGCCTTTTCCTCGGGCGTAGGGGCCTTGAAGGATTTGAACTGGACGCCCTGCGGATCCATGGCGCCCAGAACGTGCTTCGTGATTCCGCCCTTGCCGGCAGTGTCCATGCCCTGCAGGATCAACAGGACACGCTTGGTACCGCCAAACCTGGACTCGGCGAACAGCTGCTCCTGGAGCTGCGCGAGCTTCGCGTCCAGCTCCTCAAGGAGCACCTCGCCGTCGGCCTTGTTCCCTGGATAGCCCAGGGTCGCGTCCGGATCAACATCCGCCAGCTTGAAGCCCTTGCCGACTTTCAAAGATTCGGACGGTAACTTCGTGAATTCCACAAGGCCTGCCATCGGGTCCTCTTTCCACGGTTGACTGTGGGTAAAGGCTAGTTCCCCTGATACCTGCTGAGGAAGTCTCCCATCCGGCCAATTGCTTCCTCGATGTCCTTGACGTTGGGCAGCGTCACCATCCGGAAGTGGTCGGGCCGGACCCAGTTGAACGCCCGGCCGTGGGAAACCAGGATCTTCTGTTCCTTCAGCAGGTCCAGGACAAACTTTTCGTCGTCCCGGATGCTGTAGACCTCAGGGTCCAGCTTGGGGAACAGGTAAAGCGCTCCCCGCGCCTGCTGGGTGCTGACGCCCGGGATGGCGTTGAGCATGTCGTAGGCCTTGTTGCGCTGTTCCAGCAGGCGGCCGCCGGGCAGGATGAGGTCGTTGATGCTCTGGTATCCGCCCAGGGCAGTTTGGATGGCGTGCTGGGCCGGGACGTTGGCGCAGAGCCGCATGTTGGCCAGCAGATTGATGCCTTCAAGGTAGTCCGCGGCTTCCTTCTTGGGGCCGGAGATGGCCATCCACCCGGCCCGGTAGCCACAGACGCGGTAGGCCTTGGAGAGCCCGCTGAAGGTCAGGCACAGCACGTCGTCGCCAGTGAGGCCTGCCATGTTCACGTGCACGGCGTCCTCGTAGAGGATCTTCTCGTAGATCTCGTCGGCGAAAATCACCAGCCCGTGCTTTTCGGCCAGCGCCACGATCTTGCGCAGCGTGCTTTCCGGATAGACGGCGCCGGTGGGGTTGTTCGGGTTGATGACCACGATGCCCTTGGTGCGGGGGGTGATCTTGGCCTCAAGGTCCTCCAGATCGGGCTGCCAGCCGGACTCCTCATCACAGAGGTAGTGGACCGGACGGCCACCGGCCAGTGCCACCGAGGCGGTCCACAGCGGATAGTCCGGGGTGGGGATCAGGATCTCGTCGCCCTCTTCGAGCAGGGCCATCAGCGACATGGTGATGAGCTCGCTGACGCCGTTGCCCAGGTAGATGTCGTCCACATGAATGCTCTGGATGCCGCGGGTCTGGTAGTACTGCGAGACGGCCGTGCGGGCAGAGAAGATGCCGCGGGAATCGCTGTATCCCTGGGCGTGGGGCAGGTGGCGGATCATGTCCACCAAGATCGCGTCCGGCGCTTCAAAACCGAAAGGTGCGGGGTTGCCGATGTTCAGTTTGAGGATCCGGTGACCCTCTGCCTCCATCTGCTGGGCGGCCTGAAGAATCGGTCCACGGATGTCGTAAAGGACATTATGAAGCTTGGTGGACTGCTTGAATTCTGCCATTCATCAAATATGCCACAAGCGGGATGTACTTCCGGGGAGAGGTGCCCCACACGCGGCGACCCGGGACGTAACGGGCCGGCGGGGCGGCGCCGCCCAAGTAGCTCGCAGTTGTTGTCGTTTTGGGGGTTCAAAACGACAACAACTGCGAGTCAGTTGGGTTCGGGCTACTTGACGATGCCCTTGTCCTTGAGCCACGCGGCAGCGGCGTCCTTGGCGTTCTGCTTCTGGCTTCCGCTCACCGCACGGTTGAGGTTGATCAGGTCGTCCGTGGTGAGGGTCTTGGAGACGTTGTTGAGCGCTTCCTTGGCCTTGTCCGTCACCTTGGCGCCGTTGTAGAGCGGGAGTACCTGCTGGGCCTTGAAGTTGTTCTTCGGGTCCTCCAGCACAACGAGGTCATTGTCCGCGATGGACGGCGTGGTGGTGAAAATGTCGGCAACCTGGACCTCGTCGCTCAGGAGCGCCTGCAGCGTGAGGTTGCCGCCGCCGTCGCTGAAGGGCTTGAGCGCCTTGAGTTCACAGTTGTAGTTCTTCTTGAGCCCCGGGAACCCGTAGGACCGGGTCTCGAAGGTGGCGGGCGCGGCCATGGTCAGGTCCTTGCAGACCTTGGCCAGGTCCTCGATGGTCTTCAGCTGGTACTTTTCCGCCGTGGCTTTGGTGACCACCATGGCGTCCTTGTCCTCGGCCTTGGACGGCTCAAGCACGGCGAGTCCCTGCGGCAGCTTGCCCGGAAGCGCCTTGTACACGTCGTCCGCGGTCACCTGTGCTGCCTCGGTGTCGACGAATGACAGAAGGTTGCCGGAGTAGTCCGGCACGACGTCCACCGACCCGTCCTGGACGGCCTTGAAATAGATCTCCCGGGAGCCGATGTTTGGCTTGGTGGTGGCGGTGACGCCGGCCGCGTTCAAAGCACCGGCATAGATCTCGGCGATGATCTGGCTTTCCGGGAAATCCGCCGAGCCGACCACGAGTGAACCGCCGGAGGTGGCGCCGCCGGCTGCACTCGTGGAGGGGGAAGACAGCGGATTGCCGCCGCTGCAGGCGGACAGGGCAAGGGCGACGCCGACACCGGCGGCGAGGCCGCCCAGGCCACGGCGGGTGAGAGTCGTGCGGACGGGGTACTTCATGCGGTGCCTCCTTGAACAGCGGCCGCCGCGGGCGCGGCAGCCGAGAGATCGGTGGCGGCCGTGCGGCCGCCCTTGGAACGTGCTGACAGCCCCGGTGAAACGACCAGCCGCTGCACGGCCGCCAGGACGAGGTCGACGACGATCGCCAGCGCCGCGATGAGCAGCGAACCTGCCAGCATCCGCGGGAAGTCCTGGAGCACCAGTCCATCGAACAGGTAGCGCCCCAGGCCGCCGAGCGGAAGGTAGGCCACCACCGACACTGTGGCGATCACCTGCAGCACGGCCGTGCGGATGCCGCCGAACATCACCAGGAGACCATTCGGAACCTCCACGCCGAACAGGACCTGCAGCTCTTTCATGCCCATGGCGCGGGCGGCATCCACCACATTGGAGTCCACACTGGAAATGCCGGCATACGTGCCGGCCAGCAGCGGCGGGACCGTGAGGATGACCAGCGCCCACACCGGCGGCATGAGGCCGCTTCCGGCGACGAGGGCGAACAGCACCAGGAGCCCCAGCGTGGGCAGCGCGCGGAGGGCGCCGGCCACGGCCACGGCCACCACCCGGCCCCTGCCCGTGTGGCCGATGTAGAGCCCCACCGGGACGGCGATGGCGGCGGCGATGATCAGGACCAGGAAGCTGTACTGCAGGTGCTCGAGCAGGCGGACGGGTATCCCGCCCGGGCCGGACCAGTGGGCTGGATCCGCGAGCCAGGCGAATGTTTGCGTGAAGATGTTCATGAGCCCGCCCCCGCGTGCACCCTGGCGTCGGCGGTGAATTCGGCGCCGGACTTGGCGTTCGCGCCAGACTTGACGGAACCTGCCCTGGTCCAGGGTGTGAGGACCCGTTCAAGGAGGACCAGCAGCGCGTCCATCACCACGGCCAGCAGCAGGATGGCGACAATCCCCACCACCACCTCGGTGACGAAGTTCCGCTGCAGCCCGTCCGTGAACAGCATCCCCAGGTTTCCGACGCCCAGCAGGGCGGCCACGCTCACCAGCGAAATGTTGCTCACCGACACCACGCGGAGACCCGCGAACATCACTGGCAGGGACAGCGGCAGGTCGATCTGCAGGAACCGGGCGGCGGGCTTGTAGCCCATGGCCACGGCCGCCTGCCGGAGGTCGTCGTCCACGGAATCGAAGGCGTCCATGGCCGCCCGGACCAGCAGCGCCACGGCGTAGATGGTCAGGGCGATGACGACGTTCAGCGGGTCAAGGATCCGGGTTCCCAGCAGCGGCGGGAGAATGATGAACAGCGCCAGCGAGGGGATGGTGTAAAGCAGGGAACTCACGGTGGCCACGAGCTGCCGAAGTGCGCTGTGCCGCCGCGACAACTGTGCCAGCGGGATGGAGATCAGCAGGCCCAGGACCATCGGAACCAGGGCCAGGGCCAGGTGCTGGCCCGCCCTTTCGAAGACCATGGGGCTGTTCGCCAGGAACCACTGCATCAGAGTGCGCCCTGCCGGGTCCGGCGCGCGGACTCGATGACGGAAAGCACCTCCGCGCCCTTGACGACGCCGGCAACCTTGCCGTCGCCGTCGACCGCGACGCCGAGACCCGAGGGTGACGACAGGGCGGCATCGAGGGCGCGCCGGAGGGTGTCGCCCGGCCGGAACAGTGAGCCGCCGGGGATGAGCTGGGAGTCAAGGCCGGGGCCTTCCCAACCCAGCGGGCGCTGCTGGTCATCCACCACGAGGCGCCAGCTGTTCTCATGCGCTTTGGCGTCCCCGCCCCGGGTGACCGTGTCCACGGGATGAACCGCGACGCCGTCGGCCGTGGTGAAGGCGAGGTGCCGAAACCCGCGGTCCCGGCCCACAAAGGAAGCCACGAACTCGTTCGCCGGCGCCCGGAGGATCTCCTCGGGGGTGGCGTACTGCGCCAGCTTGCCGCCGACGGCGAAGACCGCCACCTTGTCCCCCAGCACGGTGGCCTCGTCGATGTCGTGGGTGACGAAGACGATGGTCTTGGCCAGGTCACGCTGCAGGCGCAGGAGCTCCTGCTGAAGTTCGTCGCGGACCACGGGATCCACGGCGCTAAAGGGCTCATCCATCAGCAGGACCGGCGGGTCGGCGGCGAGCGCCCGGGCAACGCCGACGCGCTGCTGCTGGCCGCCGGAGAGCTGCGACGGGTACCGCTTGCCCAGCGACGGGGCCAGCCCCACGACGTCGAGCAGTTCTTCCGCGCGCCTGCGGGCGTCAGCTTTCGCCACGCCGTTCAGCCGGGGCACCGTGGCGATGTTGTCCACCACGGAGCGGTGCGGCATCAGGCCCGACGACTGCATCACATAGCCCATGGAGCGCCGGAGTTCTGCCGCCGGCACGGAGGTGACGTCCCGTCCTCCCACGGTGATGGTCCCGGACGTGGGCTCCACCATCCGGTTGATCATGCGCAGGGAGGTGGTCTTGCCGCAGCCTGATGGTCCCACGAACACCGTGATGGAGCCGCGGTCAATGGACATGCTCAACTGGTCCACCGCCGGTTGCCCGCTCTGGTACTGCTTGGTGACGCTCTGGAACTCAATCATGGCTTCGGCCATACCCGGCTTACCTAACTGTTGGGCGGCAACATCGGACGGTAAAGCGAATTGATCATATGCATGCTGTTTTTTGGCTGTAAAGCGCGTCTTGACACAGCGTAACCACTGCCTCAGGCAAAACCGCCGCAGGCGCGGATACCTTAATCATTCGGAGACAAACACCAATGATTCGGTGCCGTCCCCCGCCCGGATGGGTGGCGGAGTTTTTGTCCAGATAATGGGTCCAAAAGACCCCGGAGCGGCCATTATCTGGACAAAAACTCCAGCCTCAGGAATGGCGGTATCGCTCGGCGGCCCGCTGGCTCCGGCCGGCCACCACCACTTTCTGGTGCCATTCCCGCTGGTACGCCCTTCTCGCCGCAGCGTCGTGGCGGCGCTCCAGGGCGGCGAGCTCCCGCTGCAGCTTGACGTAACTTGCCCAGCGCCGCTCCTCGAGGGAC
Organism: Arthrobacter sp. NPDC056691; assembly: GCF_042791415.1. NCBI lineage: Bacteria > Bacillati > Actinomycetota > Actinomycetes > Micrococcales > Micrococcaceae > Arthrobacter > Arthrobacter sp. NPDC056691. Next base: position 174,259 of record NZ_JBHTXX010000005.1, on the reverse strand, counting down.
CCGTCGTCGAGCGCCTCACGGACCGCGCACCCTGGTTCCCTGTCATGGGCGCAGTCCGAGAAGCGGCACTGTTCGAAGAGCATGTGCAGGTCGCCGAACATCTCCTCCATCCCGTCGTCGGCGTCGAACAGCCCGAAGCCGCGGACACCCGGGGTGTCCATCAGAACGGCGCCGTTGGGCAGCGGCACCAGCTCCCGCGCCGTGGTGGTGTGCCGCCCCCTGCCGTCGGTGGCCCTGACGTCGCCTGTTGACTGGACGTGGTGGCCCGCGAGCGCGTTGATGAGCGTGGACTTTCCTGCGCCGGAGGGTCCAAGCAGGGCGATTGTCCGCCCCGGCTGCACCCGGGAGAGCAATTCGTCGATGCCGTCCCCCTGCTCGGCAGAGGTGGTCACCACGTCCACTCCGGCTGCCTGCAGGATGACCTTCCCGACGACGTCATCGGCGATGTCCGCCAGGTCCGCCTTCGTGATGATCACCAGGGGTGTGGCACCGGAATCCCAGACGGCAACAAGCGTCCGTTCGAGCCTGTTGTGGCTCAGCGGACGGTCCACCGGAACAACCACGCCCACCATGTCGATGTTCGCGGCGAGGACCTGTGCCTCCGTGGACGGATCGAAGGCACGTTTGCGGCTCAGCTCGGACGTGCGGGGAAGCACCCCGACGACGGCCGGTTCCGCCGCCCGGTTGCGGCCGAGCCAGATCCAGTCGCCGGTGGCCGGCACGGCACCGGCCGGGTAGGGCAGATGCATCAGTCCGTCGGCCGTGGCGGCCACAATCCGGTTGCGGTCCACCCGGACGACGCGGGCGGCTGCCTCGCCGCCGGCGGCCGGATGGGCCGCGAAGTGCTGCGCCGCTGCCGCCGTGAAGCCGTACGGGACCGGGCCAGTCATGGGGTCAGGTTGTATGGGAGGGATTTGGTTTTGAAGCTGGTTGGCACGAAGGCCGGAAGGATTTTTCACTGTGAACCTCGGGTTGGCCCCGAAGTGCCGCCGGCCGTCCAGACAGTGCGCTGTGCACCGAGTGTGCTGGACTGGCTACGAGCGGGCAGCAGCAGGGGCAGGAGTAATGAAGGTGTTTTCGACTGGGCGCGGAGCGCACACGAATTCTGCAATCATCAGGTCCACCTCCCCCGCACTGTGTTCAACCGCACTGTGTTCAACCGGATTGTGTTCAGCCGGATTGTGTTCAGCCGGATTGTGTTCAGCCGGATTGTGTTCATGTCAGCCTGGCCGCCGCCGGACAGAATGTCCGCGGCCTCCCCCAGAATAGCCAGCCGGGCGCCGCCTGGCTAGGGAAACAGGAATTCAGTCCAGCTTGCCGTTGACCGGCCGTTCCCGGAACAACCGCAGCGCGGCATCGACCAGGGACACCCTGTTGAGCGAACCGACGTCGTGCAGCTGTATCCACGCGGCGTGCGTGGTGGTGCCATTCTCTTCGTGGGTGAGCTCCCCGCCCGTCACCCTCGCCTCATACACCAGGCGGAGGGCCTGAAAGTCGCGGTCCGCCCCGTCCAGCCGCGAACCCGCCGGCCAGTGCCCGACGTCGATCCCCAGCATCGCGCCGATTTCGGCGTGGTAGCCCGTCTCCTCGAAGACCTCCCGGATGCAGCCGTCCACGGGATGCTCGGCAAGGTCCAGCCCGCCGCCGGGCAGCGTCCAGCCTTCCTTGCCGTCCTGCTTCCAGTACGCGAGGAGGATGGCGCGGTCGCGGATGATCACCGCGTAGGCGGCGGGGCGGGTGTCGAAGAGAACGGTCATGGCTCCAGCGTAGCCCCGCGCTATCCGCGTGCAGGCGGCCGTCCTAGAGTGGGACTGTGACGAATCTGGAGCTTCTCCCGCAGGAGGAAACCTGCCCGCCCGCCGGCCCGGACACAGGGACGGGAACCGGGCCATGCCTGCAGCTGTGGCCGGCCCGTGAAGTGCCGCTCGGCGGAGTCCGCGCGATGTCGGTGCTCCGCACCCTGCCCCAGCGCAGCCTGCCCACTGTGGGCGCCTGGTGCTTCCTGGACAGCTTCGGCCCCGACCGGACGGCGATGTCCGTGCTGCCGCACCCACATACCGGCCTGCAGACCGTGACGTGGCCCCTCGCCGGGCAGATCAGGCACCGGGACAGCGTGGGCAGCGACGTCATTGTCCGCCCGGGCGAGCTGAACATCATGACAGCCGGGCACGGCGTCTCGCACTCCGAGTTTGCCATGCTGCCGGCAACGGACGACGCCGGTGCAGGGCTTCCGCTGCAGCGGGGGCTGCAGCTGTGGGTCGCGTTGCCGGACGGGGAACGGGACAGGCCTCCGGCCTTCGAGCAGCACCGCAACCTTCCGACGGTCCGTGGCCCGGGCTATACGGCCACGGTGATGGTGGGGACCTTCGCCGGCGCTTCCTCGCCGGCCACGATGTACACGCCCATCGTCGGAGCGGACGTCAGCTGCGGCGGCGCCGCCGCTTTTCCGCTTGACCCGGCGTTCGAACACGCCGTCCTGGTGCTCGACGGCGGCCTGACGGTGGACGGGCAGGACGTCGGGCCGGGGCCGCTGGGCTACCTGGGGGCCGGGCGCGAGGTCCTGGCCGTGGACGCCCTGCCGGAGACCCGGTTCGTGCTGATCGGCGGCGAGCCGCTCCAGGAGGAGCTGCTGATGTGGTGGAACTTCGTGGGCAGGACGCATGAGGAGGTGGCCCAGGCACGGGCGGACTGGGAGGCCCAGGCCGAACTGTCCGACGCGGCTGCCGAAGCCTCGCGGTTCGGGCTGGTCCACGGCCACGGTCCTGACGCGGGCCGCGAGGCAGGCAGGATCCCCGCACCGCCCTTGCCCGGGGTGAAGCTCAGGCCACGGACCCGGTCCTGAGTCACGGCCGCCCCGGGCTGGCTCTCTCCAAGCGCGAACGGACACCTGGGGCCCTCAACGCGGGGCTCAAGTGTCCGTTCGCGCCCGGTTACACCAGTGTCAGCCCTGGCCACGGACCAGCAGCGGAACACCGAAGACAGGGTCCTGCTCCAGAATCCGCACATCGCTGACTCCGGCTGCCGCCAGGTGCTTCCGGAACGAGTCCTGGAGCCGGACAACGTTCATGCCCAGGCCGCTGCCCAGGATGACCGGTCCGTCCAGCCCCAGCTGCCGGAGGACCTGGGCCGCCATGTCCGCCAGGTCCTTGCCCGCCTGGTCGATCAGGTCGCGGCTGACGCTGTGGCCGGCGTCTGCCGCCTCCACCACCAGCCGGGCCTGCTGCGCCCAGAAGCGGCGTCCCGTGTCCGGGGAGTGAAAGAGCGCGATCAGCTTGTTCGGGTCATCTGTGCTGCAGGAGTCCAGCAGCGCCCGGGTCAGCGCGTCCGGTTCCTGCCCCTGGTTCATGCGCCGCAGGCTGTGGCGCACTGCCTCCCGGCCCAGCCAGTAGCCGCTGCCTTCATCGCCCAGGAGGTAGCCCCAGCCGCCGGCCCTCGCCTCGTCGCCGTTCCCGTTCGTGCCCCAGGCCGCCGAGCCGGTGCCCGCAATGACTGCGACGCCGGTGTTGGCGCCGCCGGCCGCGAGCAGGAGCCGGGAGTCGTGGACCACCGTGATCCGGGCCCCCGGGGCGTGCGGCGCGATGAGTGCTGCCAGGGCGGCGGCGTCCTCATCGGTGTCGATTCCGCCCGCACCGGCATAGACCTGTGCCACCGGGCCACGGCCGATTTTTGCGAAAAGCTCCTCGAGATGCGCAGCGGCTTCCGCCCGGCTGACATTCTGGACGTTGGCGCTTCCCACGCTCTCGTCAGCCACCGGTTCCCCGTGTTCGAAGCGGACGCCCCTCGTCTTGGTGCCGCCGATGTCGAGGCCGATCACGACGTCGTCGGGCTGGGCAGTGCCCGACCGGGCAGAACCGGACGGGACAGCATGGGACACGACCGGAGTGGACGCATCAGGGGCCGCACCGGATAGGTTGTCAGAGTTAGTCACCTGAACAGAGTACTGATTAGCCCCAAGGAGCAGGCCATGTCCCTCGCCGAGATCGATACCCGCATCATTGCCGCGCCCATGGCGGGCGGGACGTCGACGCCGGGCTTCGTGACGGCCGTGCACCGCGCCGGAGGGCTGGGCTTCCTGGCCGCGGGCTACAAGAGTGCGGACGCGGTCAGCGCCGAAATCCGTGCCTGCCGGGACGCCGGCGTCCGGTTCGGACTCAACGTTTTTGTGCCCGACCATGCACAGCTGAACCCCGCCCCCGACGCTGTGGCCAGGCTGGAAGACTACCGGAGCAGCCTCGACCGGGACGCCGGGCGCTATGGCGTGACCGTGCCACCCCTGGTGCTTGACGACGACGATGCCTGGCAGGCGAAGATCGACCTCCTCCTGCAAGAGCCCGTTGAACTGGTCAGTTTCGCGTTCGGGCTGCCCGGTTCCCCCATTGTCCAGGCGCTCCGGAAGGCCGGGTCCACCGTCCTGGCCACGGTCACCAGCCGCGCCGAGGCCGAGTTGGCAGCGGACCGCGGCTTCGATGCCCTCGTCGTCCAGCACAGCAGCGCGGGCGCCCATTCCGGTGCTTTCCTGCCCGCGGCGGCACGTGTCGGGATGCCGCCGTCGACCGCTGACTTGATCCGGGAGGTAAGGGCCGCCGTCGGCCTGCCGCTGATCGCAGCCGGCGCGGTATCCGACGCCGCCGCTGTCAGGTCGGTGATTGCCGCCGGGGCGGCCGCCGCCCAAGTGGGAACGGCGCTGCTGCGGACGGAGGAAAGCGGCGCGCGGCCGCTGCACAAGGACGCCCTTGGCGATGACCGCTTCACGGAAACAACACCCACCCGGGCGTTCACGGGCCGCTACGCACGGGCACTCGTCAATGACTTTGTCCGCGACCACGGGGACGCACCGGAGGGCTACCCCGCCATCCACCATCTGACCGCCCCCATCCGCGCGGCGGCTGCCGCCGCCGGTGACCGGGAGCGGCTGAACCTTTGGGCGGGGAAGGGCTGGCGCTCGGCCAGGACGGGACCCGTGGCCGAGGCGATCGGCGCACTGCTGGACGGTTAAGCTCCAGGGCGGTTAAGGAGCCCGACGGCAGGAGGCGCGGCTCCAGGGGGCACGGCTCCGGGTGGCACGGCTCCGGGTGGCACGGCTCCGAGGGCCGGCGCCGAGTGCCGGTCAAGCGCCCGACCGGGCCCGGACCAGCCCCGCCAGCAGCCCGGGTCCCTCGTCCAACACGAGCTCGCGGAAGAGGCGCACGGCGTCCGGTTCACTGTCCCGCACGCTGCGGCGTTCCCGCCAGGCCAGGCCGATCTCGCGGTATGCCAGTTCCGACTCCAGCGCAACTTCCACCCAGCCCAGGTCGCCGGTGGCTTCCGTGACACCGCGGCCCGGGCTGCTGCCGCCCTCCGGCGGAAGGATGCTGACACCCAGGCCTGCGGAAACCAGGCCACGCGCGGTGTGGGAATCCTGGCTTTCGAAGGCTATCCGCGGCCTAAAGCCGGCCTCCCGGAACAGCGCATCCGTCAGGGAGCGCAGCCCGTAGCCGGATCCGAGCGCAACGAACGGGTCTTTCCGGATCTGGGCCACGGCCACCGACGTCCGGTCGGCAAACGGGTGCCGGTGGTGCACCACGAGCCGCAGCGGTTCCCGGTACAGGGCAACGGAGCCAATGGTCCTACTGGCGGGTGCCACGGGGGCGGTCAGTGCGAGATCGGCGACGCCGGAGGACAGTTCCGCGAGGCAGCTGTCGCGGGAGCCCTGGCTGAGGTCGAACTCCGCCTGCGGATAGCGGCTCCTGAACGCACTGATGAGCAAGGGCAGCGTCGCCTCCCCAAACGTGTGCTGAAAGGTGACGGCGATCCGGCCGCGCACCACCTCCGATTGGTGCCGTACAAGGTCCAGGCCGGCGCGGAACTCGGCGAGCGCCGACTCCACATAAGGCAGCAGCGTCGTGGCGGCTGGAGTGAGCCGCACTCCCCTGCCGTCCCGGACCAGCAGATCGGTCCCCACCACGGCGCTGGCACGCGCCAGCGCTCGGCTAACGGTCGACTGCGGAACGCCCAGCAGCTCTGCGGTTTCGGTGATGTGTTGGGTCCGCCCGAGCTCTGCCAGCAGGGGCAGGATCGGCAGCAGCTGCACGAGCTGCCTGTGCTGGATATCCACGGTTTTTCCTCCGTCAATCAATCCGATACAGCATGAATAGTCGATGAATCATGCATTGGATACTAGAACAGCCTAGATCTACGCTGAAGGCATGCCAACGCCGCGCAAGCACGCCCCCGGAACCCCGCCGCGCCAGTCCCGGCTACCGGCCGGTGCCGCTGCCAAGGCGGGGGCCGAGTGGAACGGGCACCGGAAGGGCTCCCAGGCCTACGGGAGGATCCTGGCTGGCCTTGCGTTCGCCGGCGTGGCCACCTTCGCGCAGCTCTATTCCACCCAGGCAGTGCTCCCCGTCATGGCCGCCGAGCTTCGGGTGAGCGCCGCGGAAGCCGCGCTCACCATTTCGCTGGCCACCGTGGGCCTCGCCGTCACCGTCATCCCCTGGTCGTTCCTCGCAGACCGGATCGGGAGGGTGAAAGCGATGACCTGGGGAATCTGCCTGGCCACGGCCTTGGGGCTGCTGGTGCCGCTGGCCACGTCCTTCCCCGTCCTGCTGGGCCTCCGGATGCTGGAGGGCATGGCCCTCGGCGGCATCCCTGCCATCGCCATTGCCTACCTCAACGAGGAGATCGACCGGGCGCATGCTGCCGTGGCCGCGGGCAGCTACGTCGCCGGCACCACCCTGGGCGGCCTGGCCGGCAGGCTCGTGGCCGGACCGGCAGGGGAACTGTGGGGATGGCGCGCCGCCGCGCTCGCCGTCTCCGTCCTGGCCACGGTGGCCGCCGTGCTCTTCCTGGTCCTCATTCCCAAGGCCCGGGGCTTCAGCCCGGCCCGCGGCATAGGCCTGCGCGGCGCGGCCAGGACACTGTCAGGGCATCTGGCCAATCCGCGGCTGCTGGCACTGTACGTGCAGGCCTTCCTGCTGATGGGCGGCTTCGTAGCTGTCTACAACTATCTCGGGTTCCGGCTTTCCGGCGAACCGTTCAGCCTTCCCGCCACGCTCATCAGCCTCATCTTCCTGGCCTATCTGTCAGGCACGGCGACCTCACGCTGGGCCGGAGCCCTGACGCAGCGCTTCGGCCGGCGGACAGTGCTGCTTGCCGGAATTGCGGTGATGGCGGCAGGCCTGGCCCTCACCCTTACCCAGGTGCTGGCGCTGATACTGGCCGGCCTCATCATTTTCACCGGCGGCTTCTTCGCCGCCCACAGCGTCGGCGCGGGCTGGACGGGAGCCATCGCCCAGACCGGCCGGGCACAGGCGGCATCGCTGTACAACCTCGCGTATTACCTGGGTTCCAGCATCCTGGGCTGGGCAGGTGGGCTGGTGTTCCAGTCGCTCGGCTGGCCGGCGCTGGCCACCGCCGTCATCATCCTGGGGTGTGCGACGGCGGTGATCACCGCCGTCGTGCATCCCGCCTCCGGGCGCCAACGGCGGCAGCGCCCGCAGGACGAGGCGAGCCTGCAGCATTCCTGAATTATTCGCCGCCGAACGGCGCGGGAAACCTGCAGATGTTCGGAAGTGAAGCCTGCCCGTGAATGTCTTGGCCAGATTCGCGCCGCTAAGATGAACGGAGAACACTTCAGGAGGATTCGTGAGCAGCAACCCGAAGAATATTCGGCCGGCGGCGGGGCACGAGCCGCTCGACGCCATCGATGAGCGGCTGCTGGCGGCCCTGGTGGACGATGCCCGGATATCCAACAAGCAACTGGCGGAACTGGTGGGCATCGCCCCCTCCACCGCCCTCATGCGGACCCGCGCACTCTCAGACCGGGGCATCATCCAGGGATTTGAGGCGAAGCTGAGCCTTTCCGCGATCGGGCGGTCGGTGCAGGCCCTGATCGCTGTCCGGCTGCGCGCCCACGACCGGGAGCAGATCGACCGCTTCACCTCCCGCGTCCCCAAGCTGCCCGCCGTGCTGTCGACGTTCCACACGTCGGGCTCGGTCGACTATCTGTTGCACATCGCCGTCGCCACCACCGAGGACCTTCGGGACTGGGTTCTGGACAACCTCGCCACTGACCCCGTGGTGGGCCACACAGAGACCACACTGGTGTTCGAGCACATGCCGGGCAACCACGGGCCGCTGCCCGACCAGGACTGACCCGGCAAGAGGATCCGGCCAAAGGACTGACCCGGCGAGAGGACTGGGGTGGCACCGGGACGACCCTCCGGCCTACTTAACGGCGGGGAAGCAGCAGGCCCGAGTGGGCTGCACCTAGAAGGTCGCCGCGGAGAAGGGCTAGCTCGTCGCGGCGCCGTGCGGCGTTCCGCTGTTGCCGCACGGTTTCCTCCGGAATAACCCGCCGCCGCTCCGCCCATTCCACCAGGCCGGCACCGACTCGGACGGCCACAGCTTCCAAGAGAGAGGCACGGCGGTAGCCGAGGACGGATTGGTTGACCGATAGAGCACTCATGGCTCTTTCCTTTCGGGACTCGTTGACTGTTTTGTACTGATCGACTCCGCATCGGCGGTGTCCTGCGCTTTGCGCTGGCCGCGGGTGCCTGCTGATGCGGGGACACCGAGGATGGGGAAGGCGTTGAAGTGGATCTGGACCGGCCGGGCGCCCTGCTGGTCCCCCTCGCCGCGGATCTCCTCCAGCAGCCGGTAGGAGTAGGCCTCCATGGCCCGCGTGTACGCGCCCAGCTGCTCCTCGTTCATCCGCACGTTGGCGGTACTGACGGTGGCGGCTTCCAGCCAGTCGCGGTCCAGGGTGTCCGCCCCGTGCGCCATGAAGTCGGCGAGCACGGCCTGCCTGCGCAGTTCGAATTCGCGGTTGACCAGCCGGGATGCCTCCTGGGTGGCGGGGGAACTTGCAAGTTCAGGTGACGATACCTCGATGGCGCCGCGCGGCCGTTCCCACCACCGCTCCCGTGCCGTGCCCTTGCCCTCTACTTCCCGGACGAAGTCGTGCTTGGCCAGCTGGCGCAGGTGGTAGCTCGTGGAACCGCTGGACTCCCCCAGCAGCTCGCCGAGGCTGCATGCCGTCTGCGCGCCGTACCGGGACAGCATCTCCAGGATCTGGACGCGCAACGGGTGCGCAAGGGCCTTGAGGGAGGCCGGATCCACCTTACGGACGGGGTACGGCAGTTCCTGTACGGCGGGGGCTTCGGTGCTGGGCTTGATGGCCATACGCCAAGGCTACTCTTGCAAAGATTCCTTTGCAACGATTATTTTGCAATCAGTTCTTTGCAATCGTTCCTTTGCAAGAACCCTGATTTACGACGGCGGCAGGCCACCAGCCGCTGCTACCGGCGGAGGCTCCGGCGCCAGGTAATCGCGGCCAGCAGCGCCGCCGCGCAGGCGCAGGCTGTCACGAATCCGGCGACGGCCGCGTCGAGCCCATAGGCCGCCGTCGCGAGCCCCAGCCCCATCACCGGGACGGCGCTTCCGAGATAGGTGATCACGTAGACCGTGCTGATGATCTGTGCATGCCGGGACGCCTCCACCTTGCCGGCCAGGTCATTGAAGACGGTCCGGAAGGCGATGCCCTGGCCGGCGCCTGCGGCAACGCTCGCCGCCACCAGCAGCCACGGGTTGCCGGCCGCAGCCGCGGCCCCAATGAGCGCCACGGCGCCGCCGAGCACAGCCAACCCTGCCGGCACAGCGAACCTGCTCCGGACGGCAACCAACTGGCTCAGGGCGGACGACCCCAGGGTGAGCCCGGCCAGCAGGCCAATCAGTGGCCGGGAGTCGGTGCTGAGGACTTTCGCGAAGTAGCCGGGTGCGAGGGAAAGGCAGAAGCCGAATACGGCAAAGCTGAGGAAGCCGACGGCCGCCGCCAGCCAGAATGCGCCCCGGGCCTCGCGGGACACTGTTGGCCGGCGCGGCGCCAAGGCCTTCAGCGGGCGGGGGCCGGCAGCAGGCTTGATGGCGGGCCGGGCGCGGAGCAGGTACAGCGGGACCAGCAGGGCTGCCAGAACGAGCGAATGGACGAGGTACGGCGTCGTGGTGGACCCGGGCAGAAGGGACAGGATCCCGCCGATCGCGGGGCCCGCTGCCACGCCCCCGGCCGAGGCCAGCAGGGTGAAACGGGAGGCCCACTCCGGGCGTTCCGGCAGCAGCTCACGCAGTGCCGCCGAGCTTGCGCCCGTTGCCAGGGCGACGGCAACGCCTTGGAGCGCCCGGCCGCCGCACAGCCCGGCAAGACTGTCTGCCCCCGCAAAGACCAGCCCGCCCGCGAGCCCCGTCAGCACGGCAAGGAGGAGCGCCGCACGGCGCCCGATGTGGTCGGACCAGTGCCCGGCAAGCATGAGCGTGGCCACGAGCGCCAGGACGTAGGCAGCGAACGCGACGGTGATGCCCAGGGAACTGATGCCCAGCCGCACCTGCAGCAGCGGATACAGCGGAGTCGCCAGGTTGGCTCCCACCAGGAGCGTGAAAATGACGACGCCGGCCATGGCCAGCCGTGAGGTGGTGGACGCATCCCAGCCCCAGCGGGTGGCCGTCGCCGGACGCATTCGAAGTTCGCTAAAGACGGTCATGCCCGTGCCCTTGCCTGTGTGTCCGCGGAACCTGCCCCTTATGGGGGCTGCACGCGCGGATGGAATCTTGGTACCTAAAGAATGCGGCAAGAGTGCGTACCCAGTGCGTCATTTTGTGGGAATATTGAGCAAAACCATCAATCTTTGGCCGGATTCATGAACCGGAGTGACGATTTGAACATCTTGGACCCCACGGATCTGAAGATCCTGCTCGAACTGATCCGCGACCCCCGCGTCCAGATCGGCGAGCTGAGCGACAAACTCGGCATCGCGCGGAACACCGCCCAGTCACGCGTGCGCCGGATGCTGCGCTCCGGCATCCTGCACGACGGCGGCCGCGAGATCGACCTCGAAGCGGTGGGTTACGACGTCGTCGCCTTTGTGACGATTGAAGTAACCCACCGGGAGCTCGACGGCGTGATCGCGGCTTTGCGGCTGATTCCCCAGGTCCTCGAAGTGCACGAGATCTCCGGCAGGGGCGACGTCTGGTGCCGGGTAGTGGCCACCGATACGCAAAATCTCCAGGGTGCGCTGCGTTCGATCCTGCGCATCAAGGGCGTGATCCGCACCGAGACTGTGCTTGCCCTCCACACGCACATCCCTTACCGGACCGAGCCGCTGATCAGCCGGCTCGTTCAGTCGGCAGGTGTTTCAGCGTCAGGTGCTCAGTCGGCTCCGGCGCCTGCGCCGGCCCGGCCGGAATAGGATGCGAGGATGGATTGGCTCTCTTACTTCTTTCAGATCAACTGGCTTGCGGTGCTTCTTGCCTTCATCGCGAGCATGGCCATCGGCTTCGTCTGGTACCTGCCCGCCGTGCTCGGCAAGCGGTGGATGGAAGCCGTGGGCAAAACGGAAGATGACCTCAGGAAGTCCGAGGGCGGCGCCGGAGTCTGGGTTCCCATGATGGCAGCCGCAGTCCTGACAGCCGTCCTCCTTGCAGTGCTGATCAGCAAGCTCGGGCTCGACACCGCGCTGGCCGGCGGATGGTTCGCATTTGTTCTGGCGGTGGTGTTTCGCGTGGGTGGCCATTTGATCCACAACGGCTTCGCCGGACGTCCTGCCGCGGTGACGCTGATCGATTCCGGCCACGATGTCCTCGCTGTGACGGCCGCCGGAGTCATCATCGGCGCAATGTCCTGACCCAACGCGATGTCCTGACCCAACAGACGGAGACCTGCACACGTGACCATCATCGATAACGCCGTCTACGTCGACGGGGTCCGCACCGCGGAGCCCGAAAACCTGGAACAGACGTTTGAAACGCTTGGCAGCCACGGCGGGATGGCCTGGATCGGCCTGTACCGGCCCTCGAAAGCCGAGATGGCCGCCGTCGCCGAGGAGTTTGGCCTGCACGACCTCGCCGTCGAGGACGCCATCTCGGCCCATCAGCGGCCAAAGCTGGAGCGCTACGGGGACAGCCTGTTCACTGTTCTGAGGCCGGCCCGGTACCGCGATGACACCGAAACCGTGGAATTCGGAGAGCTCCATATCTTCGTTGGCAAGAACTTCGTGGTGACGGTCCGGCATGCCGAGATGTCCGGCGTCGGACAGGTACGCCGCCGCCTGGAGTCCCGGCCGGACCTCCTCCGCCACGGACCGCCGGCAGTGCTGTACGGGCTGCTGGACCAGGTGGTGGACGACTACGCTCCGGTGGTGGCCGGGCTGGAGAACGACATCGACGAAATCGAGGACCAGCTGTTCTCCGGGGACTCGACGGTGTCCCGCCGCATCTATGAACTCGCCCGCGAGGTCATCCAGTTCCAGCGGGCTATCCACCCCCTGCCGGCCATGATGCAGCAGCTCAACCGGGGGTTCGACGACTTCGCTGCCGGCGCCGACCTCCAGCACAATCTTCGCGATGTGGAGGACCACGTGGAGCGGGTGATTTCGCGGGCCGATTCGTTCCGTGACCTCCTGCAGAACGCACTGACCCTGGACGGCACGCTCACGGCCAACCGGCAAAACGAGGCCGGCGCGCAGCAGAACGAACAGGTAAAGAAGATTTCGTCCTGGGCTGCGATCTTCTTCGCACCGTCCTTCGTGGCCGGCGTGTACGGCATGAACTTTGACCACATGCCGGAGCTCCACTGGGCCTACGGCTATCCCATGGCGATCCTGCTGATGATTGGCACAGCCGCTCTGATGTATCTCATCTTCAAGCGGAAGGGCTGGCTCTAGTGGCAGGATTTCACCGGGGACTGGTCATCACGCCCGGCACGGAACGGCAGCTGGGTGCCTGCGGGCTCTTCAGCCCTTCCCCTTCCCAGCGGGACGTCCTGGCCCTGCCCACCGGTCCGCTGTCAGTCAAAGGCGCCGGCCCGGACATGCTGTGGGCGAGTTTTGCCGAGCTGTGCGGCAGGGCACGGTCGACGTCGGACTATCTTCTGCTGGCGGAGCGGTTCAACGCCTGGGTGGTGGACGGCATACCCGCACCTTCAGCAGAAGGCGGGGCCGGCCCGGCTGACTGGCAGCGGTTCCTGGCTGTGCTGGACGTCCTCCACGGGCAGGACATCACTCCGTTCCTCATCGCCCCGGGGCTTCTTGGCAGCCCCTTTGGCGGGCCGGAGTGCCGCGCTCCTGAGGAACTGGCCCCCGTCATGTCACGAATAGAAGAGCGGCTCTCGAAGCTTCGCCGGATCGAATCGGACGAACAGTTGGCGGATGAGCAGTCCGGCGGCTGCTAGCACCAGCCGTAACCCGGCCGACCTGAGCCGGTTGCGTCTGCTTACAATCGATTGACATCAACTATTGAGGGAAACATGAAGAAACTCACCACTGCCCTGCTTGCCGCCGGGTTCATCCTCTCCGCTTCCGCCTGCGCTGCGCCGCAGCTCACCACCGCACAAACCTGCGACCGGATCCGGACGGTTGTCTCGAACCCCACGAACTCCGTGGGCAAGACCGGCATGACCCGCCTGGCCAACCAGATCCGCCCCATCGAGGCAGTGTCCTCGGACGAGCTGCAGCCCGCGCTGCATGCCATCCTGGAATACACGGACGAGTCCGCCAAGGAAACCCCTGACGAGGCGAAGCTCACCGAGCTGAAGGCCGGCTATGAGCAGGCCGGCAGCACCTACAGCAAATTCTGCGGCGGCCAGTAGCCCGCACCTTTACACGCCTGGCGTCCACGGGCAGGGTACCTTCCCGCCCGTGGACGCCTTTCGCGTTGGCAAAACACGGCCACCCACGCACCGACGCGGAGGCGAATCCGCCACGCTTTCCTGAGACGGAAGCCAGCGACCCGGGCTTAGGAAAATCTTGGGTATGCCGCATCAAACCCCTCAAACAGGGGGTAAAAGCGACGCCTGACTCTCAGGTAGCTCCGGCGTTTCATAGCGTGCAGGCCGCAGACTGTTCCTGTCCCTGAAGCAAAGGTAGCCGCGAACCGTAGCTTCAGACTGCCGGGTCCGGAACGCATTCCCCCCATGTACTCCGGACCCGGCGGACAACTAACTGACACAGCCGGACATGGAGGACCGCTGGCAGCCGGGACCCGGCGACGCCCAGCTGCGGCTCCTCGGATGAAAGCTGGCCAACTCTTGATCCGAACCTGCGACGACAGTGTCAGGTTCTTGAGCTGCGTCCCGGACCATTTCATTGAGAATCGCAGGATGGCGTGGACAACTGGATGAGGTGGCTGCATGGCGGAGGACCCGGACGCGGCCCAGAACCTTCCGGTACTGGATGACCGTGCGCTGCAGGACCTCACGGACGAAGCCGGGGAGGACGCAGCGCAGAAGTTCATGGAGGAGTATCTGGTGATGCTTCCCGTGCGGGCGGCCAAGATCTTCAAGGGCCTCACCCGAGGCGATATGGAGACGACCCTGGAGGCCATCATCAGCCTGAGAGTCAGCTCGGGGATGGCCGGCGCGCAGCGCCTTGAGGCATATTGCAGCAGCCTTGAGAGTGCGCTGAAGCACGGGCACCACCCGGACATGACAGCAGTGAAGGCAGTGCTGTTCGCCAACATCCGGCTGGTAGTCCGCGAAGCGTCCCGGCGCGGCCACCTGCCGCCCAAGGGACACGGTTCTTCGGGCACATGAGCTGCAGCCGCGTAGTTTGTTCTCCGAGCCAAAAAGGAAACACCCCGGTCCGCAGACCGGGGTGAAACTGTGGAGCTAAGGGGATTCGAACCCCTGACCTCTTCGATGCGAACGAAGCGCTCTACCAACTGAGCTATAACCCCGTGGCGCCGTGTCCCTGAGGAACACCAACGCCGGTTTCCCTAGGCTACAAATTTTCTGGCCGGTTTGCCAACCAGGCCTCAAATGTCGTGTCTCCGTAGCGCTGTTCAGGCGCCAGGTTCTTTCCTTCACGCAGGAACCTGCCCGTCGATCCGGGCAGCGGAAGTTCGATCGCGATGCCCCTGGCGCCGGTTATCCGCTTCCAGGTGCCGGCCAGCGATCCCATGCCCAGGACTTCCGGCCCTCCGACTGTCTGTGGCGCGTGGGGGCCGCCGGACGGCGCTCCCAGTGCGGCTTCCAGCAGGGCCGACGCCGCATCCGCCGGCGAGATCGTCTGGAACCGTGCCCCTTTGATCGCCGGCACGAGGCCAACGCGGGCCCCCGCGCCGAAAATCCCCGCCAACAGGCTGTGGAACTGCGTGGCCCGCACAGTGCGGGTGTCCAGCGCGGCTCGTGCTTACACGCGCTCCTTGTCCGCTTTTGACCGGTAATAGGCAAGGGTGCTTTGGGTCGCAGTTGACGATGGACAGCTGTACGGCGCGGGCAACACCCGCCGCCGCGGCTTCGCCCAGCAGCACTGCCCCGCCGGCCGCATAATGCCTCAGTGCTTTGCCGGTCCGCGCCTCGAGGCAATCGACGACGACGTCGGCGCCCGCCAGCGCTTCCGGCACCCCTTTTCCGGTGGTGACGTCCGCGCGGAAGTAAGCGGCGCCGTCGTAATACTCCCGGGCACCCGGGAGCGGCGGGTTCCGGCTCAGAGCGGCGACGGCGTGCCCCTGGTCAAGTGCCTGGCGCACCACTTCGCGGCCCGCCTCGCCGGTGCCGCCGGCAACGCAGATCCGGGCCACTACTGTGGCGCCTGGTGCCGCACCGGCGTCCGGCTACGCGCGGCGGCGCTGCAGGACGTCGTCAAGGTTGCTCAGCGCGCTCTGGGCCTTGGTCAGCGGCTTGGCGGGCGCGGCATTCGGGGAGGCGGCGGGAGGTGCGGCGGCCGGACCCTGCTTGAGTGAGGGCTTGCCCACGGACTTGGGAGCCTCGGGCAGCGCCAGCGGCTCGGGTGCCGGACGCTCGGCCTTGGCCGCTTCGACGTAGGTGGGCTTGGGAACTTCCACCGGGTCCCAGCTGGATTCGGGCTGGGCCGCCGGGCCCTGTACCGGGACTGCGGCGCTTTCGTCGCCGGCCGCAAGGGCGACTGCCAGGGCCGCCTCGCGGAGTTCGACTGCCGTTAGAGGCTTGGGCTTCTTGGTTTCTGCCTCGGCATCGAAGAGCGCGATTTCGCGGGGCTTCACCGGCTCCGCGGCGGGTGCCGCCTCCGCGGGGCGCTCGGCGGCGGACTCCCGGCCGGCGGGTGCGCCCATGGCCGCCCTGAAGGCGGCGCTGACTTTCCTGCGGCGGTCACGGACGGCGAGCCGTCGCAAAACCACGACGGCGGCAGCGCCGGTCAGGAACGCCACGGCCGGAACCCAGGGGTTGCCGAGCCCAAAGAGCCGCAGGACTCCGGCCACGATGGCCGTCATGACGGACAACAGCCCAACGAACGCGATGGCCGTCCGTCCGTAGCGGATCCGAAAGGCACCGGTCCCATCGGCGGCAGGCCTGGTGCCGGACGAAGCCGGGGTGAGGCCTGTTGCTGGTTCGCTGCTCTTCCTGGTGTCCATGCGATTCTCCTGCTGGGCGGCCATATACACGACCGTCCCGGCTTGCGGGTTTGCAGTTTCGGCGTCGACGCTGTCCAGCGTCAGGTCACCGGCAGTCTGGAACTGATGCCGGCCGTTGCGGAGCATGTAAGGGGCAACCCAAACGATCCAGAGCGCAACTGCAGCCACAAGGATGACTGAGCTGCTAAGGGGGAAGTCCACACACAAAACCGTATGAGGAATGTCGGGGCTCTTGTGGCATTCGTCTCGGTGTGTCGCGGCCCAGCTTCAATTCAATGGACTTATATGCGGAAACCCGGCTCTGACCAGCGGCTCTGTCGGTCAGGGGTCAGGCGGGCCTGACCCGCAGCCAGCGGCTCAGGAGGCCTTCCGGAATTTCCTCTGAAGTCAGTGCGAAGGAACGGTGGTCCGCCCATTCCCCGTTGATGTGCAGGAACCGCGGGCGGTAGCCCTCGTCCCTGAAGCCGAGCTTTTCCACGACGCGCAGGCTTGGACCGTTTTCGGGACGGATGTTGATTTCCATCCGGTGCAGGCCAAGGGTCCGGAAACAGTGGTCGGTTGCCATGGCCACGGCTGTCGGGGCAATCCCATGCCCGGCGCGGTCCTGGTCCACCCAGTAGCCGAGGGTCGCCATCATGGCCGATCCCCACACAATGGAGGAGACAGTCAACTGCCCCACGATGACGGGGTCACGGTGTCCGGGTGTCCACTCGGCGATCACGAAGGGCAGTGCCGTGGCCTGGGCAGCCTGGGTGTTCAGGGACCGGACCATCTGCCGGTAATCGGGCAGAGCCCCGCCAGCGATCGGATTCGAGGCCTCCCAGGGCGCCAGCCAGTCGCTGTTGCGGGAACGGACCTCAGTCCATTCCTTCCGGTCCCTGTACCTGATGGGCCGCAGGACAAGGTCCCCGCACTCCAGCGTGACCGGCCAGATGTGGCTGACCCTCATGAATGGTTACTTGGACAGACGGGCGGCAATTTCCGGCAGCCACTCACGCAGACCAGGTCCGAGGTCTTCGCTGTCGATGGCGAGTTCCACGCAGGCCTTGAGGTAGCTGAGCTTGTCCCCGGTGTCGTAGCGGCGGCCGCGGAAAACCACGCCGTACACGCCGCCGCCTTCACCGTCCCTGCTGGCCAGCTCCTGCAGGGCGTCGGTCAGCTGGATCTCGCCGCCACGGCCGGGCTCGGTCTTTTCCAGCACATCGAACACGTCAGGGTGGAGCACATAGCGGCCAATGACAGCCAGGTTGGAGGGCGCCTCGTCCACGTCCGGCTTCTCCACCAGCTTGTTGATCCTGACGAAGCCTTCGCCCTCAATCTCGGAGATATCAGCACAGCCGTAGGCGCTGATCTGGGACGGCTCCACCTCGATGAGGGCCACCACGGAACCGCCGGTTTTGGCCTGCACGTCGATCATGGTGCTGAGGAGCTCGTCGCGGGCATCGATGAGGTCATCACCGAGGAGGACGGCGAACGGCTCGTAACCCACGTGCTGGCGGGCGCGCAGCACCGCGTGGCCAAGGCCCTTGGGGTCACCCTGGCGGACATAGTGGATGTCGCCCAGGTTGCTCGCGGCCTGGATCGATTCCAGCTTGGCGGTGTCCCCCTTGGCCTCCAGCGTCGCTTCCAGGGCCGGGACGCGGTCGAAGTGGTCCTCGAGCGCGCGCTTGTTGCGTCCGGTGATCATCAGGACGTCGCTCAGGCCCACCTTGACGGCCTCCTCGACGACGTACTGGATGGCCGGCTTGTCAACCACCGGCAGCATCTCCTTGGGCATGGCCTTGGTGGCAGGCAGGAACCTGGTGCCGAGCCCAGCAGCGGGGATTACGGCCTTGCGGACTGAACAATTAGTGGAAGTCACTGGTCTAATCTATCCGAGGGAACATTCATACGGTAAATGCTTCCGGCAGCGGCCCGCCCGCCTGCCGCTGCGACAAAGGATGACATCCATGCCAACAGGGACCATGCCGTCGAAGGACGGGATCCGTTCGCGGCACCGGCAAATCCGGGCCACGATGACAGCAACGGACCTCGCAAATGCCGGCGACGGCATCGCAACCCATGGCCTGCCCTGGGCCGAGGCCATCGCTGCCGGCAAACGGGCCACGTTCACCGCTTACCTCGGCGTTGACTTCGAACCGCCAACCCTCCCGCTGCTGCACGCGCTGCATGAGGCGGGTCACAGCATCCTGCTCCCGGTGTGCGAACCGGACCGGGAGCTCAGCTGGGTCTTCTGGACCCCGGAGAGCGAGTTCATCCGCAGCAGGTACGCGCCCATTCAGGAACCGGACGGTGAGCGACACGGACTGGACGCGGTGCGGACTGCGGCCGGGATGTTCATGCCGGCAACGGCCGTTGACCGCAGCGGCAACCGAATCGGACAGGGCGGCGGCTACTACGACAAGTTCCTGGCCGCGGCCAACGCCGGCGGCCTGCACCTTCCGAAGGCAGCCATCATCTACGACACCGAACTCCTGCCAGCCCAGACCATCCCGGCTGAAGACTTCGACCGCCCCGTCGAGGCAGTGCTCATGCCCTCCGGGCTGGTAGCCTTCGCGTGACCTCGCCCGGGGCGGGGTGCTAGAATTGGCACTCAGGCCCTGCGACTGCTAATGGAGTCATTTCCGCCGCGGTGATCCGTCAAGGAGAAACCGGGAAACGAAGCCAGGCAGCACGGGACCTGTCGTTTGTCCAAGAGGAGGATCTACAGTGCCCACGTATGCCTATGCCTGCAAGGATTGCAGCCATGCCTTTGACATCGTGCAGTCGTTCACCGACAGCACTCTGACGTCCTGCCCCGAGTGCCAGGGCACGCTGCGCAAGAAGTTCAACAGCGTGGGCGTGGTCTTCAAGGGTTCCGGTTTCTACCGGACGGATTCGCGCGATTCCAAGGGAAGCGCCGTCTCGCCCTCCCCCGCTGCGTCAGCCCCGGCCGCTCCCGCATCCTCTGCTTCATCCGCTGCCCCGGCAGCTGCAGCCGCGAGCTAATCGGGTTCCCGCGGCACCTGCCGCCTTCAAACTCAAAAGAGTCCGGCCGGGTTTACCGGGCCGGGCTCTTTGCTTTAGTCGGGTAACCCGGGGCTTGCGTGTCCCTTCGTGCGTGCAGGTGCCTAACTCTCTGTTCGCGCTCGGGCCAGTCTCCCGGCGGGCTGTGGAGGCGCTACTTTTTCCACATACGGCTGCCCGCACCTGTCGCGGCCCAACGGACGGCCCGTAGCGTGGCGGCATGCCAGCTACCGGAATCTTCCCCGCAAGGGCATCCCGCCCGGCCGCTCGTCCCGGGCGCCGCAACGCATTGCCCGGTTCTGCCGTCCGTCCGCGCCCGCGCGGACGGCGCTTCGCGGGGTGGCTGAACCGTAACCGCCGCCTTGCCGTGGCACTCCTCCTTTGCGCGGCCGCGGGGATCGCCGTCCACCAGCTGACTCCTGCCCCCGCCCAGACCGTGGGTGTCCTGGCCGCTGCCCGGGACCTTCCGGCCGGGGCGAACCTGACGGGCAGCGATGTCAGGACCGTCAGCGTCCCGCCCGCCATGGTGCCGGACGGGAGTTTTGACGACAGCAGCGGAGTGGACGGCAAGCAACTGGCAGGGCCGCTTCGCCAGGGCCAACTCCTCACCGATGCGCAACTGGTGGGGCCAGGCCTGCTGACGGGAGCGCCGCCCGGATCCGCTGCGGTGCCGCTGCGGATGGCGGATCCGTCATCCATCCAACTGGTATCCCCCGGACAACTTGTGAACGTGGTCATGACAAGCGGCAACGGCTATGAGCAGGCGTCAGCGTCGAAGGTACTGGCCAAGTCCGTGCCTGTCCTGTGGACCTCCGGCCAGGAAGGCCAGGGCGGCCAGTGGCTTGCTGCCGGGGACTCGGACGGGCTGCTGGTAGTGGCCGCCACTCCTGCGCAGGCCAGTGCCTTGGCGGGCGCGTCAACCCAGGGAAAACTGTTTTTCGTCCTGGTGGGATCCGGTGCCCGGTGAGCGAGCCCGTGCGGGTTCCGTGCCCCGGGCAAGTCCTCGGGGCTCTGCGAATCCCCTGCGCTTTGCCAATCCTCGGGGCTCTGCGAATCCCCTGCGCTTTGCCAATCCTCGGGGCTTTGCCAATCCTCTGGCCTTTGCGGATCCTCGGCGTGTTTGCCGGGCTGCTCAGCCCCAGTGCGGGGGCCTCTGCTCCTTCAGCCACGCGTCGTGGTCGTTGCCGGATTCTGCGTCGCCCCAGGTGCGCGGGTCGTCCTCGGCCGCCGTCTTGGGGACCACCCCTGTCCGCTCCTGCCCGCCGGCTTTGGCGCGGCGGCCCTTTGCGGACTTCCCCGGTGCCGCTGCCTGCACGTTTTTGCGTTCGGCCTCGGCTTCGCGTTCGGCCCCGTCTTCGCGTTCGGCCCCGCCGTCTGATGTCACAGCGGGCCCTCCTTCCGTTCCGTGGCCAGCCCGTCCGCGCCAGCCTCAGATCCGAAGCCTCCGCCGGCGTCGGGCGCGCCGGAACCAGAGGCCCCCTGGTCCGTTCGGCCAGGGTATGCCCGATCAGTGTCTCCCTGATCGGTGTCCTCCTGATCCGCCTCTGCCTGATCAGTGTCCCGCTGGCCAGCCTCTGTCTGATGGATGTCGGTTTTGTCCGCATCCAACGAGACCTGGTGCTCCGGGACCGCCTCCGCTGCGTCCCGGCGAGATGCGTCCCGGCCGCTCTCGGCGCCGTCCACGCCCGGGTCGTCACCGAAGAGGTCATCCAGGTTCCCGTACCCGGCTTCGTCCCCCGGTTCGGACTCGAAGTCGTCCACCGCGAGGGTGCTGACGTCGTCATCCAGGAAGAATCCCGGCGACCCACCGGAGCGCCCCGGCGGAGCAGGCTTCTCAAGCCCCAGGTATCCGCCAATCCTGTCGGCGCAGGCCGAGGGATCGGTGAACACCTCGATGGTCCACAGCGGCATGTACCGCCAGCCGAGCCGCTCAAGCAACTGGGGGCGCAGCCGGCTGCGTTCCCGGACTGTCATCTGGCGGTATTGCTCGGTGCCGTCAGATTCAATGGCGACCGGCCGTGGAATGTCGGCTTCGTCCTGGCCCATGGTGCTGAGCGGATCGGCTGCGGCCACCACGTCGATGGCACCGTCGTACTGGTGCCAGACGCGGGCACCGCGGGCACGCAGCCGGTCGCCGAGGTCGGCCACCAGCGGATCGGCTCCCAGCGCCTGTTCGCTTGCCGCTGCCCGCGAAGCTGGGGTCCCCAGGTCGGTGTTGCCGGAGATCTCCCGGTCCAGAAGTTCGAAAAGGTCGACGGCACCGTGGGCCAGCCGCGTCCGGTCAAGGTCCTCCGGTTTGAAACACGTCAGGACATGCAGCGACTGCCGGGCCCGGGTCATGGCCAGGGCAAACTTGGCCCGGCCGCCTTCGGCGGACAGCGGGCCGAAGCTGTGCAGGGCGCGGCCGTGCGGTGTCCGCCCGTAACCCGGCGAGAAGATCACGCGGTCGCGGACCAGCCCCTGGGCACGCTCCAGGTCCACCACCCGGAAGGATTCATCACCTGCCGTGAAGAATCCGGAGAGCGACGGATGGTTGGGCAGCTGCAGCCGGATGGACTCGCCGATGCGTGCCGCGTGCCGGAGGCTGGCAGTCACCACCGCCAGCGAGGTCCGGGGCCGGAGCCGGGCGTGTTCGAACACGAGTTCAACCACCCGGTTCACCTCGGCCACCACCGATTCGACGCCCTCGTGGTCCGCGCTGGGCAGGCCCGTGCCGTCGGGCAGGTACTCCACCGTCAGCGCACGATCCAGCCCCGTGGCCGACTGGCCCTCGGGGAGGCGGCGGAGGCCGCCGTCGTAGAAGTTCTTGCTCAGCTGCAGCACCAGGTCCTCGTCCACCGCGCGGTAAACGGAGCGCAGCGGCGCTGTCGGCAGTACCGCAGAAAGTGCCGTGAACGCGCTTTCGACGCTCTGGTGCGACTGCTCGCCGGCAGCGAGCCGCTCCACCGCAACGGTAAAGGTGCGCGGGCTGGCGATCTTGTCGTCGCCGAAGGCGATCACCTGCCGGGCACGGGCGACGGCGGGGAGGACCGCCTGCAGCGACGTCGCCTCCGCGTCGAGGATCACCACGGCGTCGAACTTCTGCTCGGCAGGCAGGAGTCCGGTCATGAGGTACGGACTGACCGACCAGACAGGCACCAGCATGGGGACGAGCCCGGGTGCCTGCGCCGTCAGCGCGGCCAGTGTGACCCGCCCGTCCTTGAGCAGGCTCCGGAGCAGGTCCGCCTGGCGGGCATGCTCCTCAATGCCCGCGCGCCAGCGCTCGGCCAGCTTCCACCGCAGCCGCCCGCCGCCGCTGGCGATATGGGCGTTGTCGGCGAGCCGGTACTCCGCCTCCAGCTGGCGCAGCGCGTCGCCGTCGGACATGGCCAGGTAGTCGTCACCGCTGATCATCGCTTCGAGCGCCGACTGCCACCAGGCCAGGTCAAGCTCGGCGGCGACGGACCCGGCACCGACCTCGCGCTCCGAGAGGTCCGCCAGCAGCTCCCCCAGCCCGTGCTCGCGCATGTTCTCGATGAGAAGCGTGCGCTCGGGCAGGGTCTGCAGCGTCTGCGTGTCCGAGACCAGCCGTTCCAGGCGCTCCATGAGCTCCGGGTACGGAATGTTTTCGAGCGAGCCGCCTGCAGCCGTATGCCGCAGTGCCTCGCCCAGCATCTTCATCTCGCGGGTCAGTCCGCGGTGCATGATGCTGATCTCCGCCAGGCCGGACGGCACCGCCGGGTGCCGCTGTGTGGTGGCGTACCCGGCCCACTGGGCACGCTGTTCCTGAACCAGCACCAGCGAACTGTGAAGATCGGCAATGTGCACGCCCGGACGGACGTACTCTTTGGCCACCCGGCGCAGGCGGGACCGCTGCATGGAGGCCATGTCGATGCCGCGCTCCCTGCGCCAGGACGAGGACGCCGTCGCGGAAATCAGGTCAGTCACGGGCCGGTCGAAAATGTCCGGGGTGAACTTGTCCAGGCTTTCGCGGACGGCCACCAGGAGCTTGAGCTGGGAGCCCCATTCGGCAAACGTGGTGCCCAGGCGAATTTCGGCGTGGCTGGCCACCTCGTTCATCCGCTCCTGCAGCAGCGGCAGCTTCTTCGCCACCGCACGTGCCAGCTCCTGGGCTTCCTCGGTTTCCTTGCGCGTCACCAGCCGCGCGCCGTGCCAGGGGCTGGTGGTCGATGCCCTGCTGAACGCACCGAGTTCGGCCGCGCGCTTCAGCCGGCCGGCGAGTTCCTCGCGGTCCCGGATGCTGTCCAGGACGCTGCGCTTCAGGCGGACGGTGGTGGCCGGGGCGGGCTGGATGGACGTCAGCTCCGCGAGCGACTGCATGGCCTGGTACGGCGAGCAGCCCCACCGCTGCCGCACGTTGTGCAGCGACGCAACGTGGTCCAGAAGCGCATGGCGGTGCTCGGTGAGGGTCTTGTGCAGGCTGCCGAGCTGCGGTTCCTGGGCCTTCTCGTTGCGCACGATGGCGCGCACCAGCTGGCCCTTGAGCTGCTGTGGCGTTGCGTTTCCGGACAGCTGGAAAAGGATGGAGTCCAGGCCCAGGTTTTCGAGGCGTCCGGCCACTTCGTTGAGGCTGGCACGCCGGTCCCCCACCACCAGGACGGTCTTGCCTTCGTCCACGAGCGCACCGATGGTGTTGATGGCCGTCTGTGTCTGGCCCGTGCCGGGCGGGCTGCTTACCACCAGCGAGTCCCCGGCACGGACGGCGTCGACCACATACTGCTGGTCGGCGTCGGCGTCGAGGAGGAGCAGCTCTTCGGCCGGGTCCCGCTCGTCAACACTGGGAAAACGTCCGGGCTCGAGCGCGGGCACGTCGATGACTTCACCCGATGCGGCCTTGGCCAGCGAGGCCACCAGTGTGTTCCGACCATTAATCCACGGATCGTCGAGGTTCCCGGAAAGGTCCGCGAAGCTCGAGACCAGCAGGTTGTGCTCCACGTCGGCGCCGTGGATCGGCTTGACCAGGGTGCTGATCCGGTCCAGCACGGGCAGGGGGTCGAACCGCGCGGTGCTGTACGCCATCCGTGTCACCGCGTTGACGTCGAACACGATCCCGTGCACGGTCTTGAGGTGACGGATCAGGGCGGGGTTGATGCGCGCCTGCTCCGTGAGCTGGAGTTCGTAGTCGTCTTCGCCGGGGCGGATCGTGAGCGACATGGCAGTCAGCATCACCGGGGCCGAGACGCGCTGCGGTTTGCCGCCGACGGCGGAGGTCCACACCACGGTGCCGGCCGAAAAGTACCCGGCCTCGATGCCGCGGTCATTGGCCAGTTCGAAAATCTTCGAGCGCAGGTTCCGGCAGGCCCGGGCGGCCACGACGTACTGCTGCTGGTCACGGATCAGCGTGGAGAGCCGAGTCCGGCGCCCGGCCATGAGCTGCGCCAGGCCCGAAGGGTGCGCGTGCGTGAGGTCGATGGAACCCTCGGGCGTCTTGGTGAAGCGCAGCATGGTGTCTGCCCCTGTAACGGGCTTGAGCCCGGACAGCCACTTCCTGAGCTCCTCCGAACCCTCGGAGTCGACCTGACCTACTGACACTACTGCCTTCTTTTCTGCGCTTGCGCGTGACGCCTTGGACCATACGGGCATAGTTTCGAGCGTAGCCGGAAACCGCCGCGGTTGAGAGACCGCAACACTGGGTCGGCCCAAGTTGCGGCGCATTTCGCACCGTTGCCCGCCATGCCGGATGCGATACCCGGGAATGCAAAATGGCCGGCCTCCCTGCGGAGACCGGCCATTCTTACAACGCTATTCCCACTCGATGGTTCCCGGCGGCTTGCTGGTGACGTCGAGCACCACGCGGTTGACGCCGTCGACCTCGTTGGTGATCCGGTTGGAAATCCGGGCCAGCAGGTCGTAGGGAAGCCGTGACCAGTCGGCCGTCATGGCGTCCTCGGAGGAGACGGGGCGCAGCACAATCGGGTGGCCGTAGGTGCGGCCGTCGCCCTGGACGCCGACGCTCCGGACGTCCGCTAGCAGCACCACGGGCATCTGCCAGACGTCGTTGTCGAGTCCGGCAGCGGTCAGTTCGGCGCGGGCGATGGCGTCTGCCTTGCGCAGCAGGTCCAGGCGTTCCTTGGTGACTTCACCGACGATGCGGATTCCGAGGCCGGGGCCGGGGAACGGCTGGCGGCCGACGATCTCCTGGGGCAGGCCGAGCTGGGCGCCCACGGCACGCACCTCGTCCTTGAACAGGGCGCGCAGGGGTTCGACGAGCTCGAACTCCAGGTCCTCCGGCAGGCCGCCCACGTTGTGGTGGCTCTTGATGTTCGCTGCGCCCTCGCCGCCGCCGGATTCGACGACGTCCGGGTACAGGGTGCCCTGCACGAGGAACTTGATCTTTTCGCCGTGTGCGGCGGCGTCGGCGATGATGGCGCGCTCGGCCTCCTCGAAGGCCCGGATGAATTCGCGGCCGATGATCTTGCGCTTGGTTTCGGGATCGCTGACGCCGGTCAGCGCGGCCTGGAAGCGCTCCTGCTCGTTGGCCACGTAAAGGTTCACGCCGGTGGCGGCGACGAAGTCGCGCTCCACCTGCTCGGCCTCGCCTTCGCGCAGCAGCCCGTGGTCGACGAAGACACAGGTCAGCTGGTCGCCGACGGCGCGCTGGACGAGCGCTGCCGCAACGGCCGAATCCACGCCGCCGGAGAGGCCACAGATGACCCGGGCATCGCCGATCTGCTGGCGGATGCGCTCCACCTGCTCTTCAAGGATGTTGCCTGTGGTCCAGTTCTGTTCCAGCTTGGCGCCCTTGAACAGGAAGTTCTCCAGCACCTGCTGGCCGTAGGCCGAGTGCTTCACCTCGGGGTGCCACTGCACGCCGTACAGGCTCTTCTCCTCGTTGGCGAACGCGGCAACCTCAGCGCCGGCAGTGGTGGCCAGCACCTCGAAGCCCTCGGGAGCCGCGTGGACGGAGTCACCGTGGCTCATCCAGGTGTTCTGGTGCTGCGGCATTCCCTCGAGGACGGAGCGGCCTTCGCCGAGGATGGTGGTCTGCGTGGAGCCGTACTCCCGCAGGCCGGTCTTGTCCACCTTGCCGCCGAGGGCGTTGGCCATGGCCTGGAAGCCGTAGCAGATGCCGAAGACCGGAACGCCGGCCTCGAAAAGGTCGGCACCGACGCTCGGGGCGCCGTCGGCGTAGACGCTGGCGGGTCCGCCGGACAGGATGATGGCGGCAGGGTTCTTGGCCAGGAGCTGCTCAGTGCTGTAGGTATGCGGAACCACTTCCGAATACACATTCGCTTCCCGGACGCGGCGGGCAATCAGCTGCGCGTACTGGGCACCGTAGTCAACAACCAGCACCGGCTTCTGGGAAGTTTGGGATGCAGTGGGAGTAGTCACCGTACTAGCCTACTTTGCAGGCTTGCCCCGACGCATCTTGAGCGGCCCCGCTGTGATGCACGGAACGCAAATCAGTAGCGGCTGGCGGCCTGCGGGTTGGCCGCAAGCTCGGACTCCACCTCGGCGTGGAACTTCTTCTCCACAATGAAGGACAGGAACGGCACCACGCCGCCGAGTGCCAGCAGGATCATCTTGGCGAACGGCCAGCGCATCAGCGTCCACAGCCGGAAGTTGGACATCAGGTACACCACGTACATCCAGCCGTGGACGATGAGCACGGTGACGGACACGTTGAACCCGCCGAGGACACCTTTCGGTTCCGCCTGGGCGAATCCGAAGCCGAACGGCTGGCCGGTCAGGGCGTCCGTTCCGCCGGCGAAGAGGTACTGGCCGAAGCCGTAGCGGGCAACCAGCTCCGCGCACAGCAGCAGCAGCATGGCACCCGTGAGGTAAGCCATGACCTTATAGAACTTCAGGGCAGAGCGGATCTGCGCCTCGGTGCCGCCAAAGCGTCGCTTCTTTGCCGCCCCGGTCGGGTTGGAGGGCTGGATGGCCGGCTTGGGTTCGATCATGGCTGTACCTTTTGTTGGATCTCGTTGGGTTGGGTAGGTTCTGGTCCGTCGTAATCCTCGGCGTCCTCGAGGCTTCTGCGGTAGTCGTCCTTGACCAGCCGCCACCAGATGAAGAGCGCGAAGCCGGCGAAAACGATCCACTCCACGGAGTAGAACAGGTTCAGCCAGTTGACCTTCGCGGCCGGCGGCTGCGCGGCAATGCTGAGCGGCTCGAGTCCGCTGCCGGCGGCAGCACCGACGTCGGCCGTTCCTGATTTTTCCGCCGTGGCGGAAACGAAGGCCGGGTAGCTGCTGACGTTCCAGTCGTTGATGAGTTCGGCCACCGAGACGGCCGTCGCCTGTCCCGGTTCGGGGGCCGTGTTGGGAACTGGGGCCTCGGACGGCAGCAGCCGTCCGGTCAGCCGGATGATGCCCGACGGCGGGGCGCTGGCGTCGGCGGGAGCAGCGATCCAGCCGCGGGCCACCGGTATGTAGGTTTTGGGTGAGGCTGCCGCGCCTTGGAGCACTGGGGCATCGGACACGGCGAAGGCCGTGACCACCCAGTAGCCGCTCTTGCCGTCCTTGAGACGGCCCGGGATCAGGACCTGCCTGGCCGGATCGTAGGTGCCGGACGCCGTGACCATCTGGTCCGCCACCGAGCCACGGAAGAAGTCTCCGGGTTGCAGGGTTTTCGTCAGGGCCTGGACCTGCTCCGTGGTGGGGTTGACGGGCACTTCAGGCTGCGTGGAACGGCCGAACTGCCATTGACTCAGGAGCACAAAGACACCCGAAACGGCGATCGCAAAGACCAGGCCTGCGATCCATCGGGGCTGGAGGGCTGTTTTCCACACCCCTTAACGTTACTTCGTCCGCGTGTAGAACAACGAACCGCGGGTAGCGCGAACGTACAGTTGAGGCCCCCGGCGACGGGGCTCAACTGTACGTTCGCGCGATTCGAAGGGCCTCAACTGTACGTTCGCGCTCAGTGGTCGAAGAACACCAGGCTGGAATTGATGAGCTCGGCGATGACCTCGGCATCGTAGGCCCGGCGCAGCGATTCCCGGAAGGACTCCTTGGACAGGGACCGCGCCAGGGTGGCAAGCACTTCAAGGTGGTCGGAGAACGAGCTCGCGGGCGTGGCGATCAGCAGCACCACGGTGGCAGGACCGTCGGCGGCGCCAAAGTCGAGGGCCTTGCCGTACTTGGTAATCCCGACGGCGATTGAGGTCTCGGAGACGAATTCGCTGCGGGCGTGCGGCAGTCCCACTCCCCCGGGCAGGCCGGTGGCCAGCTGGTGTTCCCGGGCGTTGACGTGCCCCAGGAAGCCCTCGAGGTCTGAGACGCGGCCGGCGTCGAACAGCGTCCGGGCCAGCTGGCTGGCCGCGTCCACCTTGTCCTCGGCATCCATTTCAAGGATCACCATGTCCGGTGTGGTGAGTTCCGCGTCGTAACGGTCCAGTGGTTCCGCCAAGTGGTGTCCCTTCAGTGGTGCCGGGGCCTGTCCGGCGGCAGGTCGCGAGCTCAGCGCAGCGGGACGATATCCTCCGCACCCAGCCGGGCAGCATCCGCCGACTCGTCATCGGGCTGCTGCTGGCTCAGCCGTTCGGCTTCCACCCGCGCAAGGTAATGCTTGATTTCGCTTTCCCGCTGCGCATCGCTCCAGCCAAGAATTTCTCCCATAAGCTTAGCGACTACCGGGACGGCAGACACACCGCGGTCCCACGCCTCGATGGAAATCCGGGTGCGCCGGGTCAGGACGTCGTGCACGTGCCGGGCGCCCTCATGGGTTGCGGCGTAGACCGCTTCGGCCTGCAGGTAGTCGTCGGCGCCGGGCAGCGGCTCGGCCAGTTCGGGCCGGTCCTGGATGATTGCCAGCACCTCCGAGGTCATGGATCCGTAGCGGTTCAGCAGGTGCTCCACGCGCGCCACGTGCACTCCGGATTCCTCGGCTGTCCGGTTGCGGCGGTTCCAGGCAGCCTTGAACCCGCTGGCCCCCAGCAGCGGGATGGTCTCGGTGCAGCTCGGCGGCACCCGCTCGTCCATGCTGCGGACGGCCTCGTCCACGGCGTCCTTGGCCATGACGCGGTAGGTGGTCCACTTGCCGCCTGCCACCACAACGAGTCCGGGCACCGGATGGGCCACAACGTGCTCGCGGGAGAGCTTGGCTGTGGAGTCGCTTTCCCCGGCCAGCAGCGGCCGGAGCCCGGCATACACACCCTCCACGTCTTCCCGGGTAAGGGGCCGTTTCAGGACCTTGTTGACGTGTTCCAGGAGGTAGTCGATGTCCTTGCTGGACGCCGCGGGGTGTGCCTTGTCCAGGTGCCAGTCGGTGTCCGTGGTGCCGATGATCCAGTGCCGCCCCCACGGGATGACGAACAGCACGGACTTCTCGGTCCGCAGGATCAGCCCGACTGTTGACTGGAAGCGGTCCCGCGGCACCACCAGGTGGATGCCCTTGGATGCGCGCACCTTCAGCTGGCCGCGCTCGGTGACCATGGCCTGGGTCTCGTCGGTCCAGACCCCTGTGGCGTTGATGACCTGCTTGGCGCGGATGTTGAAGCTGGAGTTGTCCTCGCGGTTGACCACTTTGGCGCCCACCACCCGCTCGCCCTCGCGCAGGAAGTCGACGACGGCGGTCTGGTTGACCGCGTGTGCACCGTAGTAGGCGGCGGTGCGGACCAGGTTGGCCACATACTTCGCGTCGTCCACCTGGCCGTCGTAATAGCGGATCGAGCCGACGAAGGCGTCGTCCTTTAGGCTCGGGGCGGCGCGCAGGGTGCCCCGGCGCGAGAGGTGCTTGTGGAACGGCACGCCGCGCTTGTGGCCGCCGGAAATGGACATGACGTCATACAGCGCGATGCCCGCGCCGATGTACGGCCGCTCGACGAAGCGTTTGTTCAGCGGGTACAGGAACGGCACCGGCCGGGCAAGGTGCGGCGCCAGCTCGGAAAGCAGCAGCCCCCGTTCCTGGAGCGCTTCCTTCACGAGTGCGAAGTCGAGCATTTCCAGGTAACGGAGGCCGCCGTGGATGAGCTTGGAGGACCTCGACGACGTCCCGGCGGCCCAGTCGCTGGCTTCCACGATGCCGACGCTCAGGCCGCGGGTCACCGCGTCCAGGGCCACGCCGGTGCCGACGATGCCGCCGCCGACTATGAGGATGTCCAGTTCCTTGCCCGGCTCCGCCGAAGCCTTCAGCGCCGCAAGCGCGGCCTCCCTCGCCTCGGGCCCCAACGCGCCCCTGGTCGCCGCCGGACGATCACCGAAACCGGTCATGACAGGCCTCCATCCTCATCGAACGTTGTAGTTCACCAGAGTACTTCGATCGTCTGCCGATGGGCAGGGTGCGGACTGCGTTGCCGGCGCCGCAGCTCAGTTTCCGGCGTAGGGCGAAACCACGACGTCGACGCGCTGGAACTCCTTGAGGTCCGAGTACCCGGTGGTGGCCATGGAGCGGCGGAGTGCGCCGATCAGGTTGGAGGTCCCGTTGGTGTGGTGGCCCGGCCCGAAGAGCACCTCTTCGAGCGGACCAACAGTTCCGATGTTCACCCTGTCGCCGCGGGGCAGCTCCAGGTGGTGGGCTTCCTGGCCCCAGTGCCAGCCCTTTCCGGGGGCTTCCTCCGCCCGGGCGAGGGCGGTGCCGAGCATGACGGCGTCCGCGCCCATGGCGATGGCCTTGACGATGTCACCCGAGGTGCCCATCCCGCCGTCGGCGATCACGTGGACGTAGCGTCCGCCGGACTCGTCCATGTAGTCGCGGCGGGCAGCGGCGACGTCGGAGATGGCGGAGGCCATGGGCGAATGGATGCCCAGTGCCCGGCGCGTGGTGGTGGTGGCACCGCCGCCGAAACCGACCAGGACGCCGGCCGCGCCGGTGCGCATCAGGTGCAGGGCGGGCGTGTAGCCCGCGGCGCCGCCCACGATGACCGGAACGTCGAGCTCGTAGATGAACTGCTTGAGGTTGAGCGGTTCGTGGTCCTTCGAGACGTGCTCGGCAGAAACCGTGGTTCCCCGGATCACAAAGATATCGACGCCGGCAGCCACCACGGTCTTGTAGTGTTCCTGGGTGCGCTGCGGGGTCAGCGAGCCGGCCACGGTGATGCCGGCGGCGCGGATTTCGGCCAACCGGGACGTGATCAGCTCGGGCTGGATGGGTGCCTGGTAGAGCTCCTGCATCCTGCGCGTGACGGCCGGGCTGTTGGTTTCGTCCGCAAGCGCGCCGATCTCGTCCAGCACGGGCTGCGGGTCCTCGTACCGGGTCCAGAGTCCCTCGAGGTCCAGGACGCCCAGGCCTCCGAGCTTGCCGAGAGCGATGGCCGTCGCCGGCGACATGGCCGAGTCCATGGGAGCCGCGATGACCGGCATGTCGAACTTGTAGGCATCGATCTGCCACGAGACGGAGACGTCCTTGGGGTCACGGGTGCGACGGTTGGGGACGATCGCAATGTCATCCAGGGAGTAGGCACGACGCCCACGCTTGCCACGGCCAATCTCAATCTCGTAAGTCACTGCTCTAGGTTATCCCAGCCGAACACCTGTCTGAGGACCGGGACACCGGGAGGCATGCCCCGGCGACAGAGGCGTTGACTACAGTGGCCGGATGGGCAAACGCTGGGTCTTCGACGGGCACATCGCAGGCATCGGAACCGCTTCCGGGCTGCGCGCCGTGGTGGGGATCTGGCAGGAGTCGTTCATTGCCACCACCTACCGCTTCGAGGAGGTCCGCTTCGTGGAGGTGTCCGCCGTGGCGGCAGGAAAATCGTTGACGGTCGACGCCGGTCCACTGGTGATCCGGGCAGCCACCGGCGGCAGGGCCCTCCTGGGCGCACTCCTGCGGACGGTGCCCCGGCCGCTTGCCGTGCACACCCGTTGACTGGCTGCCGTCAGCCCGCCGGCCGCCGTTGCCAGCCCGGGAGCCCGGACGTCCGGCACTGCCGGGAACGGGAGCTCAGATCCCGCCGGCCTCCTCGACGCTGAGCTGCGACTCGAACATCCGGAAGTAGCGGCCGCGAAGTGCCACCAGTTCCCGGTGCGTGCCCTGCTCCACGATGCGGCCGTCCTCCAGCATGTACACGATGTCAGCCTTCTCGATCGTGGCCAGCCGGTGGCTGATGGCGATGATGGTGCTGCTGCGTTCGGCGAACAGCCGGGTGAAGATGCGGTGCTCTGCCAGCGCGTCGATGGCGGAGGTGGGCTCGTCCATGACCATGAAGGCGGCGTTCCGGTAGAAGTTCCGCGCCATGGCCAGACGCTGCCACTGCCCGCCGCTCAGTCCGCTCCCCTTCCGGCCCCGCGGATCCTCCATCCAGTTGCTGACGTGGTTGTCCAGGCCGTTGGGCAGCTTGTTGATGAATTCCAGCGCCTCGGCGTCCGAGGCCGCACGGCCGATCCGTTCGTCGTCGCGGGGTGAATCGACGTCGCCGAACAGGATGTTTTCAGCGGCCGTGGCGAACTCGTACTTGAGGAACTCCTGGCTCAGCACCGCCAGGTGGCGGTGCCAGGAGGTGACGTCGACGGCGGCGAGGTCCACGCCGTCGAGCATCACCTGGCCGGAATCCGGGCGGTACAGCCCTGCCAGGATGCGGATCAGCGTGGACTTTCCGGCGCCGTTCTCCCCCACGATGGCGATGTGCTGGCCTTCTCGGATCGTCATGCTGATGCCACGGATCACCTCGATGTCACTGCCTGTGTAGGTGAAGCGGATGTCGCGCAGCTCAACCGTCTTGGGGGCCTCGGGCAGCGGCGGTGCGTGGTTGGAATGCACGGGCAGCGCCATGAACAGCTCGTAGTCCTTGAGGTTGGCGAGGTCCTCGTCGATGGAGCTGAGCGAGGAGACCAGGTTGTTCGCCGTGGACAATGCGCGGCTGACGATCTGCTGGACGTAGAGGAACTGTCCAACCGGCTGGGCGCGGGCGATGATCTGGCCCACCACCCAGATGAGCGAGACAACCTCGGCGGCATACTGCAGCGCGTCGGCGGCCAGCTGCTTGGGGATGTACCTCTTCTGGAAATCCAGCCGGCGCTTCTCGTCGGCGTCCCGGAGCCGGGAGCGCAGTTCCATGAGGTACCGGACGATCCCGTACAGGCGCATCTCGGCGATGTGCTGCGGGCGGAGCAGGTTGGTCTCGATCATCCGCCGCTGCCGCCGCGAATCCACCTGCGTGTTCCAGTGCGCGATCTGCTCGCGGGACAGCTTGAACTGCAGGTAGACGCTGGGGACGATCGCGACCAGCACGATCACGGCGATCCACCAGCTCACCAGCAGCAGCGCGCCAATGGCCAGGATCACCGAGACCAGCTGCGTGAAGATGGCCGCGATCCGGTCCAGGACCCTGGCATAAGAGTCGGAGAACCGCTTGGCGCGATCGTAGAGGTCTACCGTTTCCTTGTCGTCGTACCGCCAGAAGTCCAGCGCAAGGAACCGCTCGTACATCAGGTCGCCCACGATGGCCCCCACCCTGAAGCTCATGACCTGCTGGATGTAGCGGTCCAGGCTGCCGAACGCGCCCCAGAACAGGCCCAGCGCGGCGGTGATGACGACGTAGACGATGGCCTTCTGCCCGGCGTCGGAGTTTCCGCTGTAGGCGGCCGCCAGCGCAGTGGTGGTCAGGCCGGCGAAGTAGGTGGTGACCAGCGGCAACACCGCGGAGATCAGGGAGCCGGCCACCTTCATGAGCACGGCACCCGGCGAGGCGCGGAAACTGACGCGGAGGACCTGGGCCACGGCGCGGGCGTAGGGCTTCAGTGCCAGCCGCCGCTGGGGTTCCCTTTTGGGGCTCAGTTCAGCGGGATGGCGTGGTTGGGACATGGCTCCAGCCTAATCCCGCAGGTGTGACCGGAGACGACGGCGGGCCGCCGGGAAAAATCCAGCGGCCCGCCGGCGCGACCCGCTTCTAGCGTGAACCGTAGTTCGGTGCCTCGACGGTCATCTGGATGTCGTGCGGGTGCGATTCCTTCAGGCCGGCCGGGGTGATCCGGACGAACTTTCCGCGGGCCTTCAGTTCAGCAACGGTCGGGGCACCGGTGTAGAACATGGTCTGGCGGAGGCCGCCGACCAGCTGGTAAGCCACCGATGCCAGCGGGCCGCGGTAGGCCACGCGGCCTTCGATGCCCTCGGGGATGAGCTTGTCATCGCCGGAGACGTCGGCCTGGAAGTAGCGGTCCTTCGAGTAGGACGTGTTCTTGCCGCGCGACTGCATGGCGCCGAGGGAGCCCATGCCGCGGTAGCTCTTGAACTGCTTGCCGTTGACGAAGATGAGCTCACCCGGGGACTCGTCGCAGCCGGCCAGCAGGGAACCGAGCATCACGGTGTCGGCGCCGGCAACCAGCGCCTTGCCGATGTCGCCCGAGTACTGCAGGCCGCCGTCGGCGATCAGCGGAACGCCGGCGGGAATGGCCGCCTTGGCCGACTCGTAGATGGCGGTGATCTGTGGAACGCCCACGCCGGCCACCACGCGGGTGGTGCAGATGGAGCCCGGGCCGACGCCCACCTTGATGCCGTCGGCACCGGCGTCGATCAGCGCCTGGGCGCCTTCGCGGGTGGCGGCCTGGCCGCCGATGATGTCCACGTGCGCCGCAACGGGATCGGACTTCAGGCGCCGGATCATGTCCAGCACACCCTGCGAGTGGCCGTTGGCGGTGTCGACGAAGAGGGCGTCAACGCCGGCGTCGATCAGCTTCATGGCGCGTTCCCAGCCGTCACCGAAGAAGCCGATGGCGGCGCCGACGCGCAGCCGCCCCTCATCGTCCTTGGTGGCCAGGGGGTACTGCTCGGCCTTGGTGAAGTCCTTGGTGGTGATGAGGCCCTTCAGGCGGCCCTGGTCATCCACCAGCGGGAGCTTTTCGATCTTGTTGGTGGCCAGCTTGTGCGAGGCTTCCTCGCGGCTGATGCCGACGTGGCCGGTGACCAGGGGCATCTTGGTCATGACGTCACTGACCAGGCGGATCGGGAAGTCCGATTCCGGCACAAAGCGGGTATCGCGGTTGGTGACGATGCCGAGGAGGCGGTTGCCGTCGTCGACCACGGGAAGGCCGGACACTCGGTAGCGGGCGCACAGCTCGTCGAGTTCCTGCAGCGTGGCTTCGGGGCCGATGGTGAGCGGGTTGGTGATCATGCCGGACTCGCTGCGCTTGACGCGGTCCACCTGGTCCGCCTGGTCGTCGATCGCGAGGTTGCGGTGGACGACGCCTAGGCCGCCCTGGCGTGCCATGGCGATGGCCATGCGGGACTCGGTGACGGTGTCCATGGCCGCGGAAAGCAGCGGCGTCTGCACGCTGATGCGCTTGGAGATCCGGGACGACGTGTCGGCCTCGGAGGGGATCACGTCGGTGTGGCCGGGAAGCAGCAGGACGTCGTCGTAGGTCAGGCCGATGAAGCCGAAGGGGTCGTGCTCGGGCTGGGTCATGAGTGCGCCTCTTACCTTGGTTTACAGGTTCACGGGTAGGGGTTGCAGCCGATGACCAGCCCGTCATTACGGGACTGGCCTGTGCAGGGTTGGCCCTGTGCTGGTT
The DNA here is from genome assembly GCF_042791415.1 of Arthrobacter sp. NPDC056691. Classification (NCBI taxonomy): domain Bacteria; kingdom Bacillati; phylum Actinomycetota; class Actinomycetes; order Micrococcales; family Micrococcaceae; genus Arthrobacter; species Arthrobacter sp. NPDC056691. Next base: position 138,506 of record NZ_JBHTXX010000005.1, on the reverse strand, counting down.
AAAGCGGGGCCGGGGGGTGCTTCTGGAGGAATTGAATTAATACTAGAACCTTGGCGGCGATCCCCATATTCCGCGCCGGCATTGTGAGCAAGGGCACTACCAGGAGCTGGTTACTTCCACCCCGTGGCGGCCAGGAGCCGTTTCTCGAACATCGGAATCATGGACTGGACGTAGGTCTTGGTGAGGTGGTTGTCGTCCTTGTAGACGTAGACGTTGCCCACCACGGCCGGGCAGATGCCGCCCGCGCAGATGAAGTCGCTCATGTCCATCAGGTGCAGTCCGTCCACCTTGCCCCGGTACGCGTCCAGCGGCGATTTGGCGGCGAGGGCTTCACCCAGCGGCGGGTTGCACTCCGGCGCGTCGGTGCCGTACTTCTGGACGCATTCGGGCATGTTGATGGCGAAGCGGGGGTTGTCCCGGACGCCCACCACGTCGATCCCGGCGTCGGTGAACTGCCTGATGCCCTCCAGGTAGCCGGGCACCTCGGTTTCGAACGGGGCTTCCTTGTGCGTGAGGGATGCCACAGTGAACACCGCGTCCGGTTTGTGCTCCATCACGTATGCGGCGCTGGCCTTGTTGAAGGCGTTGCAGTCGGCGTCGCGCTCCGCGGATTCAGCCCCGTACCGGCAGTTCCCCTTCAGGAGGGTGATCACCTCCCAGCCGTGGTCGCGGGCGATGGGGCCGAGCGCGGCCATGTACTGCTGCGCGTGGGAGTCACCCAGCACCACGATCCGCTTGGTGACCTGGTCCGGCTTGCTGTTCTGCAGGCAGCCGTTGAGCAGCGGGTCGCTGGGGACGTTGTCGTCGGTGCACAGCCCGTCGATGTCCGCCCACTCGTTTTTCATGGCGGCCGGGGCCGGGATCACGGTGGCTTCCGGCGTCGGCTTGCCGGCGTTTTCCGGCGCCAGCGCGGCGGCACCGGGAGTCAGCTCGCGCGGCTGCGCCGCCGCTGCGGCCTCTTCGGCGTTCAGCCGCGTCTGCCACACCGCGACCGGCCCGGCCAGCAGGGCGCCGCAGGCAACAATCACGACGGCGGTGCGCCAGGCCCGCAGTTGCGGCCAGTGCCATTCGCGCAGCGGCTTTTCGACGAAGCGGGTGGTCAGGACGGCCAGCACCACGGAGCAGCCCACGATGACGAGGCCCTGAACGAGGTTGGGCTTGGCGATACCGGTGGCGGCCAAAGAAAGGACCAGGACCGGCCAGTGCCAGAGGTACAGGGCATAGGAGTTGTCGCCCAGGGCCACCAGCGGCTTTGAGCACAGGATCCGGTCCACGCCGAATCGGCTGCCGCTTTGCCCCGCGACGATGATGGCGGCCGCGGCCAGGGTGGGCCACAGCGCGATGAAGCCCGGGAAGGACCTGTCCACGGTGAGCACCAGGCCGCAGGAGATCATTGCGGCGAGACCGGCCCAGCCCAGGACAACGCGCAGCGCCTTGCCCGGTTTCAGGTAGGGCAGTGCCAGTGCCAGCAGCGATCCCAGTGCGAACTCCCACAGCCGGGTCCGCGTATCGAAGTAGGCATAGGCCTGGTTGCTGGACGTCTGGTCGATCGAGAACACCAGGGAAGCGATGAAGATGCCGCCGAAGGCAACCATCAGGACAGTCCGGTAGCTGACCTCCCGGCGGCGCCGCAGCAGCCGCCACACCAGGGCGGAGCCGGCGAAGATGAGGGGCCAGAGGATGAAGACCTGCCCCTGGATGGACAACGACCAGAAGTGCTGGAGCGGGCTGGCTCCGGAGTGGTCCTGTGCGTAGTAGTCCACGGCCGTGTTGGCCAGCAGCCAGTTCTGCCCGTAGAGGAGGGATGCCCAGGCCTCATTGAGGACGTCGGGCCAGCGGCTCTGCGGCAGCACCAGCCAGGTTCCGGCCAGCACACCCAGAATCACGACGACGGCTGCCGGGATCAGCCGCTTGAAGAGGTGCAGCCAATGGCTCACGAGGCGCAGCGGCGTGCCCTTCTCCACCTTGCGGACGAAGGACATGGTCAGCAGGAACGCCGAAATGAGGAGGAAGATGTCCACGCCGCCGGAAACCCGGCCAAGCCACACGTGGTACGTGACCACCATGAGCACCGCCAGGGCGCGAAGGCCCTGGACCTCGGGCCGGTAGCCCGGCTTGGCCTTCAGGCGGGCAGCCCTCGGCTCATGGCTCTCTTTTCCCGCCGGCTCCTCGCGCGGCATGCTTTTCAGCGGGTCCGTCGATCTCGCTTCTGGCACAGATAACCCCTCAAACGGCAACACAAAGTACCCATGTTACCGTTTCGTGACATTCCAGACGAATCCAACGCACGGGGTGTGACCGGCGTCTCAGCTGGGAAAACGCTTCTGGAAGCGCAAAAGGAGGCCCGGCCAGCAGCAGCTGGACGGGCCTCCTTGTGACACCGCGAGGGCGGGCTGCAGCCTAGTGGCTGTGGCCTGCGTGCTCGTCTTCCTCGGCGGGCTTTTCAGCCACGAGGGTTTCGGTGGTGAGCACCAGCGCGGCGATGGAAGCCGCGTTGCGCAGGGCGGCACGGGTGACCTTGACGGGGTCAATGACGCCCGCCGCGATCAGGTCCTCGTATTCGCCGGACTTGGCGTTGAAGCCGTGGTTGTTGTCCTGCTCGGCAACCCGGGCGGCTACGACGTAGCCGTCGTGGCCGGCGTTCTGGGCGATCCAGCGCAGCGGCTGGACCAGTGCACGGCGGACGATGCCGACGGCAGCAGCCGCGTCGCCTTCGAGTGCCGTGACAGCCGGGTCCTCATCGAGTGCCTTCAGCGCGTGGATCAGGGCGGAACCGCCACCGGCCACGATGCCTTCTTCGAGGGCGGCGCGGGTGGAGGACACTGCATCTTCGATGCGGTGCTTCTTTTCCTTCAGCTCAACCTCGGTGGCTGCGCCGACCTTGATCACGCCGATGCCGCCGGCCAGCTTGGCCAGGCGTTCCTGCAGCTTTTCCTTGTCCCAGTCGGAGTCGGTGCGGGTCAGCTCGGCGCGCAGCTGGGCAACACGTGCCGATACGTCCTCGGCCGAACCTGCGCCGTCGACGATGGTGGTGTTGTCCTTGGTCACCGTGATGCGGCGGGCGGTACCCAGCACCTCGAGGCCCACGGAGTCCAGGCTCAGGCCCAGTTCCGGGGACACAACCTGGGCGCCGGTCAGCGTCGCGATGTCCTGCAGCATGGCCTTGCGGCGGTCGCCGAAGCCCGGAGCCTTGACGGCAACCACGTTCAGGGTGCCGCGGATGCGGTTGACGATCAGCGTGGACAGGGCCTCGCCGTCGACGTCCTCGGCGATGATGAACAGCGGCTTGGAGCTCTGCAGCGCCTTCTCCAGCAGCGGCAGGAATTCCTGCACCGAGGAGATCTTGCCCTGGTTGATCAGGATGAGGGCGTCCTCGAGGACGGCTTCCTGGCGCTCGGTGTCGGTGATGAAGTACGGGGACAGGTAGCCCTTGTCGAACTGCATGCCCTCGGTCAGAGCCAACTCGGTCTGCGTGGTGGAGGATTCCTCGATGGTGATCACACCATCCTTGCCCACCTTGCCGAATGCCTCGGCGAGCAGCTCGCCCACCTCGTCGCTCTGGGCGGAGATGGCGGCAACGTTGGCCACCTGGCTGCCCTCGACGGGACGGGCGTTCTCCAGCAGGCGGGCTGCGATGGCCTCGACAGAGACCTCGATGCCGCGCTTGATCTGGCCCGGGGCGGCGCCGGCAGCAACGTTGCGCAGGCCTTCCTTGACCAGTGCCTGGGCGAGCACGGTTGCGGTGGTGGTACCGTCACCGGCGACGTCGTTCGTCTTGGTGGCGACTTCCTTGGCCAGCTGGGCGCCAAGGTTCTCGTACGGGTCGTCGAGCTCGACTTCCCGGGCGATGGTCACGCCGTCGTTGGTGATGGTGGGTGCGCCCCACTTCTTGTCCAGCACGACGTTGCGGCCGCGGGGACCAAGCGTCACCTTGACCGTGTTGGCGAGCTTGTCAATGCCGGCTTCGAGCGACCGGCGGGCAGCGTCGTTGAACGCAAGCTGCTTTGCCATGGTTTGTCCTTTCAAGACAGAACCCCGTGCAGCCGCCCGGTCGGAATGAATTCAGACGCGGACAGCGGCACGGGGGTCCAAGAGAGTTACTTTACGACGATCGCCAGAACGTCGCGGGCGGAGAGCACGAGGTACTCGGTGCCGCCGGTCTTGACTTCGGTTCCGCCGTACTTGGAGTAGATGACGACGTCGCCAACAGCTACGTCGACCGGTACGCGGTTGCCGTCTTCGAAGCGACCGGGGCCTACTGCAACAACTTCGCCTTCCTGCGGCTTCTCCTGGGCGGAGTCCGGGATTACCAGGCCGGAAGCCGTGGTCTGCTCGGCTTCGAGCGGGCGGACAACAATACGATCCTCAAGAGGCTTAATAGAGACCGACACTCGGACCTCTCCTTTTCGTCAAAATTCATGGACAGTAAAAACTGTTGCGCCGTGGCGGCAGACCGTCGTCGCGGTGCCGGCAGCAGCCAGGCTGGCAGCTCTTCGTGTGTTAGCACCCTCCTAGGGAGAGTGCTAATGATGACTCTATGTAAGGGGTTAGCACTCGGTCAAGGTGAGTGCCAGAATTTCATCCGCCGTAACCCGCGCGGACCTTCGTTCAGCGCCCGGCGAGGTCGTCGAACCCCAGGTCCTCGCCGCCGTCGGCGTCCTCGTCCCCCGCCTTCCGCTGTTCGCGGACAAGCACGACGGCGGCCGCCGCCGCGGCCACTGCCGAGACGATGAGCACCACAACGCCGCCAACACGCGCGCCCAGGTAGAGGTCCCGGATCTGCCGGGCCTCCTCGGTGGCGTCGCTGATGTTCTTGCCGCCCACCGAGTAGACGGTGGCATTGAAGGAGTCCAGCAGGAAGATGATCACCAGCAGGACCAGGCAGACGACCGCGACCACCGCTCCGACGATCAGCGCCGGGCGTGCGCACCGGACCAGGCGGCTATGCTGCGCCGGACCAGGGCTGGTGCTTTCGGGCTGGCCGGAGTCGGACTGACCTGAGCTGGGCGTTTCGCTGGATTCCATTCAGACCACCCTATCGGGAAGAGTTTGGGGCGGCCGCTCCACTAGGCTTGATCCCATGTCTGAAGCACCGCAGGACCAGATCGCCCCGCTCCTCACAGAAGAAGGATGGGAGCTGCTGGCCTCGCTCGGACCCTACCGCGAGGATGATTCTTTCACCCTCAGCTCAAGCCTCCGCAAGGCCGGCCACTCCCCCGAACTCGTGTCCGCCGTCCTGACGCAGTCGCGGCTCCGGACCAGGGCAGAGGCCAAGTTCGGCGAATTTGCCCGGCAGATGCTCTTCACCCAGGCCGGCCTGGAGCAGGCCACCCGGCTCAACGTGGCGGCCCGGCACGCCCAGCGCTTTGCCCAGGCGGGCGTCCGCCACGTTGCCGACCTGGGCTGCGGCCTCGGCGCGGACGCCATGGCCCTCGCGTCGCTGGACATCGCCGTGACCGCCGTGGAAGTGGACGAGACCACCGCCGCCTGCGCCACGATCAACCTCATTCCCTTTCCGCACGCCAGGGTGGTCCATTCGGATGCGACGTCCGTGGCGCTGGAGGACGGGGCCGGCGTCTGGCTGGACCCTGCCCGGCGCACCACCACCACGTCCGGCACCAAGCGGATCTGGGACCCCGAGGCGTTCTCTCCCCCGCTGTCCTTCGTGGAGTCGCTGGCTGCCGCGGGGCGCGCCGTCGGCGTCAAAATGGGGCCGGGCATGCCGCACGAGTCGGTGCCCGCCGGCTGCGAGGCCCAATGGGTCTCGGTGGGCGGCGACGTCACGGAAGTCACGCTGTGGTTCAACGCCGTGGCCCGTCCCGGGATCCGCCGGGCGGCCTTGGTGATCGGGCCGGAGGGCGCGGCGGAACTCACCAGCGGGGAGGAGTTCGACGCCGGACCGGTGGCCGCCGTGGGCCCGGTGGAAGGTTTCCTGTACGAGCCGGACGGCGCCGTCATCCGGGCCGGGCTCGTGGCCGATCTGGCCCTCGACCTGGGCGGCCACCTCGTGGACGAGCACATCGCCTACATATGTGCCCCGGAGCTGCTGGACACTCCGTTTGCGAGGGCTTACCGGGTAGTGGAGGTCATGCCCTACAACGTCAAGGCCCTCAAAGCCTGGGTCCGGGAAAACGGCATCGGCGTGCTGGACATCAAGAAGCGCGGCACGTCCGTCACCCCGGAGGAGCTGCGCAAGCAGCTGCTCCCCGGGGGCAAGGGCGCAGGCAAGGCGGGCAAGAAGACAGCCACCCTGGTCCTCACCCGGATCGGGGAAGAAAGAGTGGCTGTCTCCGTGGAGCCCGTGTAACTGGCCCGTGTAACTACTGGGCCCGCACGAACGCCTCGGCGTCCCGGACCTGCTGGTCCGTGGGGCGGATGCCCGTATACAACACAAACTGCTCCAATGCCTGGATGGTGGCCACCTCGGCGCCGGTGATGACCTGCTTGCCGGCGTCCCGCCCCGCCTTGATGAGCGGCGTTTCAGCGGGCAGCGCCACGACGTCGAACACAATCTTGGCGGCCCCGATGGTTTCGGCGGGGAAGGACAGCGCGTCGGCTTCCGGTCCGCCGGCCATTCCCACCGGGGTGACGTTGATGATCATGTCCGCGGTGGCGTCCGGGCCGGTGCCGAGCTCCGCGCGCCACGCAAAGCCGTAGAGATCGGCGAGCGCCCGGCCGGTTGCCTCGTTGCGGGCGATGACGGTGACGTCCTTGAAGCCCGCGTCGCGCAGGGCTGCGGCGGTGGCCTTGGCCATGCCTCCGGCGCCCTTGAGCAGCACCGACGACTCCACAGGCACGGCGTTCCGCTGCAGCAGCTGCTCGATCGCGGTGTAGTCCGTGTTGTACGCGGTCAGGCGCCCGCCGTCGTTGACGATGGTGTTGACGGAGTCGATCGCCTTGGCGGACGGGTCCATGGCGTCCACCAGGGCGATCACGTCCTCCTTGTAGGGCATGGAGACGGCGCAGCCCCGGATCCCCAGGCCGCGGACGCCCGCGATCGCCTGGGCCAGGTCGGTGGGCGCGAAGGCCTTGTAGATCCAGTTCAGGCCCAGCTGGTCGTACAGATGGTTGTGGAAGCGGGTCCCGTTGTTGCTCGGCCGGGCCGAGAGGGAGATGCACAGGGTCATGTCTTTATTCAGAATCGGCACCCCTCCATTAAACGGCGGCACTGCCTTTGTTACGTGCAGCCCGCTGCTATCGGCAGCCGGTGCCGGGCCGGTAGGGTCCGACGGCGGCCGGCAGCTTTCCGGGGGCGGTGGCCTTGCCTGCCAGGACGGCCAGCAGCGCCTTGTATGCTCCGGGCGTTCGGCCGTAGAGGGCGATCTTCGTGGGCGCGACGGACTGCGCCAGGGGCCAGGGCGCGTCCAGGGCCACCGCAACGTCGCCCTTCGTGGGGCCGGCGCCGTAGCTGATCAGGCTGACCAGCGGCCCCGTCGTGCCCAGGGTGATCCCCGCCTCCTTGGCCGCAGCGGCAAAACGGGCCCGGTCCACGGGCGTGCCCCCTTCCACGCGCACGCTGCCGCGCACGGAAGCGCCCTTGCACAGGCCGGCCACCACCGTGATGGCGCGGGCCGAAATCCTGGCGGACAGCGCTTCGCCGCTTCCCGGCGCCGCGGCGGGCTTAGGCTGGGCTGTCCTTCCGCGCCAGATCATCATGGTGACCACCCGGCGGGCCGCGTCCTCGAGCCGCGCCGGCGGGAGCTTTCCCTCCGTGACCGCACGGACGACGGCGGCATGGGCGGCGGCTGCGTCCGCCGGCATCAGCAGCAGGTCCGCGCCGGCCGCCAGCGCGGCGGGCGCCGCTGAACCGAGGGGGTAGCGGCCGGCCACCGCGCCCATGTTCAGCCCGTCCGTGACGGCCACGCCCTTGAAGCCCAGGCCGCGGAGCGCCCTGTAGGTTGCCTTCGAGAGGGACGCGGGCACGCCCGGATCCAGTGCCCGCGCGGCGATGTGTCCGGTCATGATCATGGGCGCACCCGCCTTGACCGCGGACTGGAACGGCTTCCAGTCCCGCGCCTTCAGCTGCGCGAGGCTGGCGTTCTGGACCGGGAGGCCCTTGTGGGAATCGGCGGTCACCGAGCCGTGCCCGGGAAAGTGCTTAACGGTGGGCAGCACGCCGCCTGCCAGCATGCCCCTGGCGAAGCCGGCACTCAGCGATGCCGCGGCACGGGCGTCAGCTGACATGGAACGGGCACCGATGGTGGGATCGGCCGGTCCCATCGTGACGTCGGCCGCGGGCGCGAAGTCCACGGTGAAGCCCAGCGGCGCGAGTTCTGCCGCGAGGCCTGTGCCGGCCTCGGCGGCCAGGGGCACGCTGCCGGCCGCGCCGTAGCTCATCGGCGTGGGCCAGCGCGTCAGCGGTGCGCCGACGCGGCTCACTGCCCCGCCTTCCTGGTCGACGCCGATCAGGCCGGGCCAGGTGCGGCCACCGGAGCGGGCGGCCTTGTCCAGCCGGCGCGTCACGCCGGCCAGCCCCGGGACGTCCACCAGGCCGGTGGCGGTTCCCGGCACGTTGTCGGCCATGATCATCGAACCGGCAAGGTGAAGTCGTTCGATGGTCGCTGCCTGGGCTTCGTGGTCGAGGCCGGTGTAGAAGGGCAGGAGCACCTGCCCGGCCTTCTCCTCGAGGGTCATCTTCGCCACCGCCGCGGCGGCAGCGTCGGCGTCCCGCTGCTGCGGGCCCCAGCCCAGCGCCGCGGTTTCCCTCGGCGCGGGCTTCGCCGCGGACGGGGCCGGGCTGGATGCATCCGTCTGGGGCACCGTCGGTGAGCCGGAAGCGGAAGCCGCGGGCGCCGTCGTCGTGCGTTGTTCCGGCCCAGGTGACGGCGGCACCGTGCACGACGCCATGGCGAACAGCGCCGCAAGCGCTGCCGCAGATGCGACAGGTGCGGTCCGCGCGGACGCAATGCCGGAATGTTTTTGCGGGGAAGTGGGGCGGCTGGTTTTGTGAAGACTCTCACGCGCCCTGTATAGCCAAGCCATCACCTCGATGCTACCCCTGCACTAGACTTGGAAGACCGTTCCCCCTGCCAGCCGTTCGTCAGGAACGGACGGCACCCGGTCCATTCGGCATCAGCCAGCACACAGCGAGGAACACATGAAGATTGATTTCGCTTCATCCAGGCAATCAACTCTTGGTGTGGAATGGGAACTCGCGCTGGTGGATGCGCAGACCGGCGAACTGTCGTCGGTAGCCAACGACGTGCTGCGCGGGGTCGTGGCACGGCATCCCGAGCTGAACGAGGATGACGAGCACCCGCACATCAAGCAGGAGCTGCTGCTCAATACCGTCGAGCTGGTGACCGGCATCTGCGAGACCGCCGCGGAAGCCAAGGAAGACCTCGCCCGTTCGCTGGCCGCCGTTCGTGAAGTCACGGACCCGATGGGCGTTGAAGTGTTCTGCGCCGGGAGCCACCCGTTCAGCCCGCCGCAGCTGCAGCCGGTCACGGACAAGGAACGCTACGCGAAGCTGATCGACCGCACGCAGTGGTGGGGCCGGCAGATGGTGATCTACGGGGTGCACGTCCACGTTGGCCTGGACCGGCGCAGCAAGGTCCTCCCCGTGCTGGACGGCCTGGTCAACTACTTCCCGCATTTCCAGGCCCTGTCCGCGTCCAGCCCGTTCTGGGGCGGCGAGGACACCGGCTACGCCTCGCAGCGGGCGCTCATGTTCCAGCAGCTGCCGACGGCGGGACTTCCCTTCCAGTTCGCCAGCTGGGAAGAATACGAGTCCTACGTCCAGGACATGTTTACCACCGGCGTGATCGACACGATCTCGGAGATCCGCTGGGACATCCGCCCGGTTCCGGCCCTCGGAACCATTGAGATGCGCATTTGCGACGGCCTGGCCACACTCGAGGAAGTGGGCGCCGTGGCGGCCCTGACGCAGTGCCTGGTGCACGAATTCTCCGACATTCTGGACGCCGGCGGCAGCATCCCCACCATGCCGCCGTGGCACGTCCAGGAGAACAAGTGGCGGGCCGCCCGCTACGGCATGGACGCGATCATCATCCTCGACGCCGAGGGCAACGAGCAGCTCGTCACCGACCACCTGCTGGAAACGCTCAACCGGCTCGAACCCATCGCCGCGAAGCTGGGCTGCCCGGATGAGCTGGCCGACGTCGAAAAGATCATCAGCCGCGGCGCGGGGTACCAGCGCCAGCGCCGCGTGGCCGCCGAGAACCACGGCAACCTGCAGGCCGTGGTCCTGGACCTCGTGAAGCAGATGCGGAACGGCCCCACCGCCTGAGTTTGCGCGTGGCCCAACTAAGTAGCAGTTGAGGGCGTTCCCAGCGCCGAGAACGCCTTGATCTGCGACCCACTTGGCGCCGACACCGTTGTCACCGGCATGGACGAGTCCGGCGCGAAGTCTATGCCGCTGGGTTCGATGCCCGCCATGACCAGCTGCGCGCCGAGCGCCGCCACCATCGCGCCGTTGTCCGTGCACAGGTCCAGCGGCGGAACGTGCAACGTAATGCCGGCGGCTGAGCAGCGCTGTTCGGTCAGTTGCCGCAGCCGCGAATTGGCGGCCACTCCCCCGCCCAGCAGCACGTCGGTGATGCCACGCTCCCGGCAGGCCAGGACGGCCTTGGAGGTAATGACATCCACCACAGCCTCCTGGAAGGCTGCCGCGATGTCCGCCACCGGCACCGGTTCGCCCGCGGCTTCGAACTGCTCCACGCACCGCGCCACCGCGGTCTTCAGTCCGCTGAAGGACCAGTCGTAGCGGTGCCGGCCGGGCTCCTCCGCGGTACCCATGTATTTGGGCTGCGTGAGTCCGCGCGGGAACCGGATGGCTTTGGCGTTGCCTTCGCGCGCCAGCCGGTCAATGGCCGGGCCGCCGGGGTAGCCGAGGCCCAGGATCCTGGCGACCTTGTCATAGGCCTCGCCAGCGGCGTCGTCGATGGTGGAGCCGAGCAGCTCGACGTCGTCGGTAATGCTCCGGATGCGCAGGATCTCGGTGTGGCCGCCGGAGACCAGCAGGGCGCCGAGGTTCTCGGGCAGGATGGGGTTCTCTGGCAGGACCGGCTTGTCCGCGCCGCCGCCGGGGCCCGTTCCGACGCCGGGGCGGGAGTTCAGCAGGCCGACGCCCACGTGGGCCACCAGGTGGTTGATGGCATAGAGCGGTTTGCCCGTGGCAACGGCGAGCGCCTTCGCGGCGCACACGCCGACCATCAGTGCTCCGGCCAGCCCCGGACCGGACGTCACTGCAATGGCGTCGATCTCGTCCAGGGTCACATCCGCCTCAGCCAGGGCCGCCTGCAGGGCAGGAACGAAGGCATCCAGGTGGGCGCGCGAGGCGATTTCCGGGATGACGCCGCCAAACCGGACGTGCTCCTCCATGGAGGAGGACACCGTGTTGGTCAGGAGGTCGGTGCCGCGGACGATGCCGACACCCGTTTCATCGCACGATGACTCAATGCCGAGAACTAGCGGCTGCGAGCGGTTCATTTCTGGTCTGCCTCCGTCGGCGCGGTTTCGCCGGCGCTGCCGGCTTCGTCAGTCTGCAGGGGCTGGGGACCGGCGTCGTGCAGGGTGTCCGGGTGCACTGAGGCCTCGTGCACGGTGTCACTGTGCACGACGTCAGTGTGCACACCGAGCACGTCCTCCAGCTGAAGCCGCATGATCAGGGCGTCGACGCCGTCGCGGTAGTACCGCTTCCGCACGTGGATCTGCTCGAAGCCAAAGCGGACGTACAGCTGCTGGGCGCGCGGGTTGTCGGCACGGACCTCGAGGAGGATGTCCGCTGCACCGCGGCGCCGCCCCTCGGTGATCAGGTCGGTGAGGAGCGCCGTGCCGATGCCCTTGCCCTCGAACTCGGGAACGACGGCGATGGTCTGGACGTCGGCGATCGGTTCCACGCACATGAGCCCCGCATAGCCGACGATGCCGTCCGGTGCTTCAGCCACTAGGTATCTGCGGGTTTCCGGCTGAAGCAGTTCGTCCCGGAACATCTGCAGCGGCCACGCGTCCACCGGGAACAGCCGGACCTCCAGCTCGTGGACGGCCGGGATGTCGCCGGGAAGCATGTCACGGACGGTCACGCCCGAGGCTAATTGGCGGGGCAGGACAGGCGCTTCACCGGGTGTTTGAATCCCGGGAGTGGGGTTGCCGGGTCCCGGGTTGCCGGATGATTCGGGCAGCAGGTTCACAGGGCACGCTTCCGGGGGCCGGGGACCTGGGCGTCGGATTCGCGGAGGTAGAGCGGCGTGGAGTCAAGGAGTTCCCCGCCGGCTGCCAGCCTCGCCAGCGCAAACTGGCCCAGGTACAGTGCGTCCGGCTGCTCGGTGCTGAAGTCCGGATCCGCACGCACGTCGTCGGGGTACAGCCCTGCGCCCGCGCCGTAGGCGGGCAGGTCGGGAAGGTTAGCGGCGAAGCTCACGTGCGGACCGTCCGTGAGCTTCGGCAGCTGGCCCGCGGCCAGGGTGTAGCGCGCCCAGTAGACCTCTTTGCGCCGGGCGTCCGTGGCCACAAGGAATTCGGCCGGCGCTTCGGTGGACTCGGCCACCTCGAGGGCGACGGCGTCGAGGCTCATCATGCCGTGCAGCGGCGTGTTCCAGACGAAGGCCAGGGTACGCGCCGTCGCAATGCCGGACCGGAGCCCGGTGAACGGACCGGGACCAACGCCCACAACGATCGCGTCAATGTCTGCTCCGGTTACTCCGGCGTCTGCCAGCAGCCGCTCGATTCCGGGCGCCAGGACTTCGGCGTGGCTTCTCGTGTCCTCGGTGGAAAAGCTGCCCACCACGCCTTCCAGAGCGTCGTCAGATACCAGCGCGGCGCTGGCCACGGCTGAGGTGTCGATGGCGAGTATGAGCATCAGGAGATTCCTTCCGCGGCCAGAACGGGCTGCTCGGCCCAGCGCGGCCCGAAGCCGCGGATGATGATGGTACGGGGCTCGTCGTCGTCCTCCGACTCGAAGTCCAAGACCGGCGCTTCAGTGCCCGACGCCGCCGGACCGGGCGCCGTGCCGGGTTCGGTTGAACCGTGACCGGCGTGATGGGGCACGACGCCGGCGCCGCCCAGCTGGCGGTGCAGTTCCACCTCGAGCCGGCTCTCGGTGAGGTGCTCCACGCGGTCCCGGCCCCACTCCACCACGGTCACGGCGGAGTCCAGGGTGTTCTCCAGGTCAATATCGTCGATTTCCGACGCCGATCCCAGCCGGTACGCGTCCACGTGCACCAGGTCCGGCCCGCCGGGACGCCGGCCGTCGGGGAGGTTCGGGTGGATGCGCACCAGCACGAAGGTCGGCGAAATGATGCCCTCGCGGACACCCAGGCCCTCGCCCAGGCCTTGGGTGAAGGTGGTCTTGCCGGCGCCCAGTTCGCCGGTGAGCACCAGGAGGTCCCCCGCCCGGAGCACCTCCGCCAGAGCCGCGCCGAGCGCGTGGGTCTGGTCCGCCGTCGTAACCGTCAGGGTCTGGACCCACAGCGGATCGCTGCCGGCCTCCGGGACGCTCACGGCGCCGGCGATTCGGCGACGGGCGATCCGCTGGCCGGCACTTCGCCGACGGGCGACTCGTTGACCGGCGACTCGTTGATGTAGGTGCGGGGCACGCGGGGGCTGATGCGGGTGACGATCTCGTAATTGTTGGTGCCGGCGGCGCGGGCCCAGTCATCGGCCGTGGGGCCGCCGTCGGCTCCGTCGCCGAAGAGGACCGCCTCTGCTCCGAGGACGCTGCGGCCACCCCGGCTCACATCGAGAGGGCCGAGGTCGATCACCATCTGGTCCATCGCGATCCGTCCCACCACGGGGTAGGTGACGCCCTCCACGCGGACGGGGCCGCCGGTGGCGACGCGGGGAACGCCGTCGGCGTAGCCCAGCGGAATAAGCCCCAGCGTGCTCTCGCCGGAGGTGTGGTAATTGAAGCCGTAGGAAACGCCCTGGCCGGAATGTACGTCCTTGCAGTGGGACACGACAGTTCGCAGGGTCATCGCGGGGCGGAGGCCCAGTTCCGCGGAAGTCTGCCCCTCGAAGGGCGAGAGGCCGTAGATTCCCAGCCCCGCGCGGACCAGGTCGAAGTGCGTGTCGGGCCGGGACAGCGTGGCCGGGGTGTTGGCCAGATGGCGGACCTCGGGGTCCACGCCGGCATCCTCGGCAATGGCCAGGACTTCGCGGAACGCGGCGAGCTGGTCGTCGGTTTCGGGGCGCTCGGGTTCGTCGGCCACGGCAAGGTGGGAGAAGATGCCCACTACGCGCAGCAGCCCCTGGTCCTGGTAGTCCACGGCTTCACCCACCAGACGGTCCCACACCTCGACGGTGGCGCCGTTGCGGCCAAGTCCGGTGTCGACTTTAAGATGAACACGTGCCGGCCGTTCCTGTTCCCGGGCGGCGGCCACGATCTGTTCCAGCTCCCAGCCGGAGCACCCGATATCGACGCCGGCAGCCACCGCCGCGCCGAAGTTGCTTTCCGGGGTGTGCAGCCAGGCGAGCAGCGGGACTTCGATGCCTGCGGCGCGCAGGGCCAGCGCCTCGGAGATGTGCGCCACGCCCAGCCAGCTGGCGCCTGCCTCGAGGGCCGCACGGGCCACCGGCACTGCGCCGTGTCCGTAGGCGTCGGCCTTGACGACTGCCATGACCTTGGCCGGCTCCGCGGCCGCGGCGATCCGGCGGACGTTGTGCCGGATGGCCTCAAGGTCGATCACTGCGGAACGCTCATGGGCCGTCCGGGCGGAACCGTGGAACGTACCGGCCGAGCCCGCTACTGCCGGGCGGTCACCTGTTGCTGCTGGATAAATCACCCTACTGATTCTAGTGCTGGCGCCTCCGGCCGAATAATTGCCGTGTTCCCGGGCGCTCCGGCGACGCGGAAAGTTCCCGGCGATGCGCATGCGGCCGGAGGACACGGGAATGTGCGCGTCGCCGGGCCAATTGCGCGTCGCAGGGCAGGCCACGCGTCGCAGAGCATGTTGCGCGTCGCAGGGCAGGTTGCGCGTCGCCGGGCCAATTGCGCGTCGCAGTGGCCGGGCGGCCGGTGCCTTGCCTCCCGGGGCCTGCTCAGGCGTCCGAGAGGTGCGCGATGGTGGCGGCAGCGCGCCGCTGGGCCTCCTGCGGAACGTCGCGGACGATGTCGGCGAGGAAGGAGTAGCGGCGCAGCCACTGGCTGCCGCGGCGTTCGGGCCGGGCGTTGGCGCGCTTCCACCAGTCGGCAATATCTCCCCACCCGGGCGCCGCGAGGGAACCGCCCACTTCCTGCACTGCCAGCGCGGCGCAGAGGTTGGCGAAACGAAGGCGGTCGCTGAGGGGCCACCCCGCCAGGCTCCCGACGATGAATGCGGCCCCGAAGCAGTCCCCGGCACCGGTCGGATCGTAGGCGGCGACCGGCAGCGACGGCACCCATTCCTCCTCGCCGGTTTCCGAGTCCACGGCCACTGCTCCCTGCGCCCCCAAGGTCACCACCGCCACCGGGACCCGGTCCGCCAGGGAGTACAGCGCAGCCCACGGATCGTCCTTGCCGGTGAAGGCCATGGCCTCGCGCTGGTTGGGCATGAAGGCGTGGAAGTACTGCAGGTTCGCGAGCCGTGCGTGCGCCCATTCACCGGTGGGATCCCAGCCGACGTCGCCGAACAGCTTCACCCCGTCCCTGTGCGCCGCGAGCGCCCACGGCTCCAGTTCATGGCCGAGGTCCGCCACGGCAGCCAGCGCGCAGGGCGGCTCCCCGATCAGCTCGGAGGCGCTTACCGGCGCCGGGTGCCCGTGTGTGACCATCGAGCGGTCGTGGTTCACGCTCAGGGATACGGTCACCGGGGAGTGCCAGCCCGGGACCCGGCGGGACAGGGAGAGGTCCACGTGCTCCTGCCGGTCCAGAATTTTCCAGTTGTAGTCGCCGTAGCCGTCGTCCCCGAAGGCAGCCGCCAAACCCGTCCGCAAGCCAAGGCGCGCTGCCGCGATGGCCTGGTTGGCCACGCCGCCCGGGCAGCTGCCCATTCCCTCGCTCCAGATTTCCGTTCCGGGCTCGGGCGCGTGCGGCAGCCCGGTGAAGATGATGTCCTGAAAAACGGTCCCGGCCAGCAGCAGATCGAACTCTCCGGCCGACTGTCTGCGGACGGCCGAGAGCGGGTCGAAACGGCGTGCGGGATTCGCCTCCATGTTCGGCACATTACGCTCTGTACCTTGGCGTTGAAACCCCGCGATCTGGGGGTCAGGACGCGTCCGGGTGGCTCCCTCGCCGCAATTCCGGCCGCTTCGTGGGCTACTGCGCATAGACTCCTGCCATGCGGCTCATGATCGCCGGCGGCGGCGGATTCCGGGTTCCCCTTGTTTACCGTGCCTTGTGTTCCGGACCCTCTTCAGGCATGGTCAGCGAAGTGGTGCTGTTCGACGTCGACGGCGGCCGCCTGGCCGCCATCGAGGCCGTGCTGCGGTCCATGTCCTCGGAGGTGAGCGGTGCGGCGGACGGAAGTTCCGCCGTCGTACGTTCTTCCGGGCGTCCGCCAGCGGTGACGTCCACGACGTCCCTGCCCCAGGCACTCAATGGCACCGATGTCGTGTTCGCCGCCATCCGCCCGGGCGGCACGGCCGGCCGGGTTGCCGACGAACGGGTGGCCCGGGAGGTCGGGCTGCTGGGGCAGGAAACCACCGGCGCGGGCGGCATCTCCTACGCGCTGCGGTCCATCCCGGCCATGTTGGAGCTCGCAGAGAGCATGCGGACGCACTGCCCGGACGCGTGGCTGGTCAACTTCACCAACCCGGCGGGGATGGTCACCGAGGCGCTGGTTCCCGTGCTGGGCAGGAAGGTGATCGGCATCTGTGACTCCGCGAGCGCCCTGGTGCACCGCGCCGCCAGGGCGGCCGGCGTGCACTTGCCGGGAGGAAAGCTCGACGGCGTGGGCTACTACGGGCTGAACCACCTCGGTTGGCTGTACCGGCTGGAGAGCGGCGGGCGGGATGTCCTTCCCGGGCTGCTGGCCGATGCCGGAGCCCTGGCCGGATTTGAGGAGGGCCGGCTGTTTCCGCAGGCTTTCCTGCGCGAGCTCGGGCTGCTGCCGAACGAATACCTGTTCTACTACTACGAGATGGCGCGCGCGGCGGCCGGCATGCGCGCCATGGTGAAGACGCGCGGCGAGTCGATCCACGGCCAGCAGGCTGAGCTGTATCCGCGGCTGGCGGCTGCCGGCGGGGACGCGTACGGCTTGTGGGAGGCCGCCCGGCGGTCCCGCGAGGAGGGGTATCTGGCCGAGGCCAGGGCCGGCGGCGAGGCGCGGAACCCCGAGGACCTTGCCGGCGGCGGCTACGAGCAGGTGGCGCTGGCGGTGATGCGGGCGCTGGCCGGAGGGGCCGGCGTCGACGGTGTGGGCGCCGGGGCGGAGCTGATCCTCAACACACCGAACTCCACCGGGCAGTCCCCCGCCCAGTCCCCCGCGGGGGCGGGCGGCTCCCAGGCCGCGATTCCCGGGCTGCCGGCGGACGCCGTCGTCGAAGTTCCCTGCACGGTCACGCCTGACGGGGTGGTGCCGATCCCGCAGGACAGGCCCGCCGAACCGCAGCTGGGCCTCCTGCAGCAGGTCAAGAAGGTGGAGCGGCTCACCGTCCGTGCTGCGTCCACTGGGGACCGCGATGCGGCACTGGCGGCCTTCGCCGAACACCCGCTGGTCGGTTCCGCGGAGCTGGCTGGCGCGTTGCTTACGGGCTACGAGGCCGCGTTTCCGGAGCTGGCCGCGCTGTGGCGGCGGTGACGAGGCTGGCGAGGGGGCGTGGGCGCGAGGCAAGCCGGGGCTGGTATTAGCAGGGCCGTGCGGGTTTTAGCAGGAGCGTGCTAAAACCGGTGGACGCCCCGCTTGGCGTGTGGGACGCCACGTCGGCAGCAGTTGCAGCACCACCGTTCCGCTGACCGTTGAGGAGTAGTGTTTTACCCGACGCAGTTCTAGCAGTCCGGAGAGGAGGGAGGGCCATGTCCGTGATCAAACGAGTGGCTTTCCTGTCGCTGCATACCTCCCCCATGGAACAGCCCGGTTCCGGGGACGCCGGCGGCATGAACGTCTACATCCGCGGCCTCGCCTCCGCCCTGGCCGAAACCGGCATCGAAGTGGAGATCTTCACCCGTTCCACGGCCGCCGGCCAGCCCGCCGTCGAACATCCCGACCCCGGCGTCTGCGTGCACAACGTCATGGCCGGGCCGCCCCGCAGACTCCCCAAAGAAGAACTTCCCGAACTGCTGCACAGCATGGTCGCCGAAATCGAGCGCATCCGCGCCCAGCAGCCCCACGGCCGTTACGACCTCATCCACTCCCACTACTGGGTCTCCGGCGTCGCCGGCCTTGACCTGTCGGCACTGTGGAACGTCCCGCTGGTGCACACCATGCACACCATGGCCAAAGTCAAGAACCTCCTCCTGCACTCCGGCGAACAGCCCGAACCCCGCCGCCGCGAAGACGGCGAACACCACATCGTCGACGGCGCCACCCGCCTCATTGCCAACACCACCGCCGAAGCCGCCGAGCTTGTCTCCCACTACGGCGCCGACTTCGACCACATCGACGTCGCACCCCCCGGCGTGAACCTCTCGGTCTTCACCCCCGCGTTCCGCGCCCTGTCCCGCGCCGGCCACGGCATCGCCCCCGGCACCTTTCACCTGCTCTTTGCCGGCCGGATCCAGCGCCTCAAAGGCCCGCAGATCCTACTCAAGGCCGCCGCCCTGCTTCGTCGCCGCCGCCCCGACATCGACCTCAAACTCACCATCCTCGGAGCGCTGAGCGGCGCCAAGGACTTCAACCTCAATACCCTCGTCAGCGCCGCCGGACTCGACGACGTCGTCACCCACCACCCGCCAGTCAGCGCACCCGAACTTGCCGGCTGGTTCCGGGCCGCCGACGTCGTCGTCATGCCCTCCTTCAGCGAATCTTTCGGCCTGGTCGCCCTTGAGGCCCAAGCCTGCGGCACCCCCGTCCTCGCCACCCGCGTCGGCGGACTCACCCGTGCCGTCAGCCATGGCCGCACGGGCCTCCTCGTGGACGGACACCACGCCGCCGACTGGGCCGACGCACTCGAAGCACTCCACGATGACCCCGACACCCGCCACAACATGGGCACCGCCGCCGCCATCCACGCAGCAAACTCCGGCTGGCAACGGACGGCCGCCATCACCCTCGACAGCTACCACGCCGCCGTCGACGAATATGCCTCCAGCCACCCCATGGCCGCCGTCTACGGGGCACAGCTCACGGGCTAAACCCATCCGGAAAGGACACCGATGTCTGACAGCACTCCCCTGAGCGGTACCGGCCAGAGCAGCACTCCCCTGAGCGACCTGGACATTGCCCGCAGGGCGGTGCTGCGGCCCATCGAGGAAATCGCCGCGGCTGCCGGCATCGATGCCGGGGCCGTGGAGCTCTACGGCCGCTACAAGGCCAAGATCGACCCCGCCAAGCTGTCAGCGCCCGCACCCGCCGGAAAAGTGGTCCTGGTTTCGGCGATGTCGCCAACGCCGGCCGGGGAAGGAAAATCAACCACAACGGTGGGACTGGCGGACTCGCTGGCCCGGGCAGGCCATAAGGTGATGGTCGCGCTGCGCGAGCCCTCGCTCGGCCCCATCCTCGGCATGAAGGGCGGAGCCACGGGCGGCGGGCTGTCCCAGGTGCTGCCCATGGACGAAATCAACCTGCATTTCACCGGCGACTTCCATGCAGTGACATCCGCCAATAATGCCCTGATGGCCCTCGTGGACAACCACATCTACCAGGGCAACGAACTGAACATCGACCCGCGCCGCATGACGTTCAAGCGGGTGCTGGACATGAATGACCGCTCCCTCCGCGAGGTGGTCATTGGTCTGGGCGGGCCTACGCAGGGCGTCCCCCGCCAGGACGGCTTCGACATCACCGTCGCATCCGAAATCATGGCTGTCTTTTGCCTCGCGACTGACATCGCCGACCTGCGGGACCGGCTGGGCCGGATCACTTTCGGCTACACCTATGACCGGGCGCCGGTTACCGTTGCGGACCTGGGCGTGCAGGGCGCGCTGACGATGCTGCTTAAGGACGCGATCAAGCCGAACCTCGTCCAGACCATCGCCGGTACCCCCGCATTGGTCCATGGCGGGCCGTTCGCGAACATTGCCCACGGCTGCAACTCGCTAATCGCCACGCAGACCGCCCGGAGGCTCGCTGACATCGTGGTGACGGAGGCGGGATTCGGGGCCGACCTCGGCGCGGAAAAGTTCATGGATATTAAGGCGCGGATCGCTGATGTGGCGCCGGCCGCCGTCGTGGTGGTGGCAACCGTTCGCGCACTCAAGATGCAGGGCGGGATTCCCAAAGACCGGCTGAACGCGCCCAACGTGGAGGCTGTGGCGGCGGGCGTTGTGAACCTGCGCCGGCATGTCCGGAATGTGGAGCGGTTCGGCGTGACGCCAGTGGTGGCGATCAACAAGTTTCCCTCCGACACCCAGGAGGAGCTCGACTGGCTGATCGGCTGGTGCGCAGGCGAGGGCATCCAGGCCTCGGTGGCGGACATCTGGGGACGGGGCGGGGGCGGCGACGGCGGGGATGAGCTGGCTGCCAAGGTCGCCGCCGTGGTGAACGGGCCGTCGTCGTTCCGGCATCTCTACCCGCTGGACATGTCGGTGGAGGACAAGATCCGCACCATCGTCCAGGAAATTTACGGCGCCGACGGCGTGGACTTTTCTGTGCCTGCATTGCGCCGGCTGGCGGACATCGAGAAGAACGGCTGGTCCGGGCTGCCGGTCTGTATGGCGAAAACGCAGTACTCATTCACGGACGACGCCTCGCGGCTGGGGGCGCCCAAGGGGTTCACCATCCATGTGCGCGACCTCATTCCCAAGACCGGGGCGGGCTTCATCGTGGCCCTGACCGGAGCAGTAATGACCATGCCCGGCCTCCCGGCCGTTCCGGCGGCAATGCGGATGGACGTGGACGACGACGGCAATCCCGTCGGCCTCTTCTAGCCCCTTCCCCACCCCCCGCCGGGTTTGCACCGACCCTTCCTCACCTCCCGCCGCGTCAACCCAAACCCTTCCTCACCTCCCGCCGCCCCACCCCAAACCCTTCCTCACCTCCCGCCGGGTTTGCACCGACCCTTCCTCACACCGCATCGGCAAATCCGGACGCTTGAGGATGGTCCAGCGGGTTCGTGCGCATCGCCCGCTTGATCTGCCGGATGGCCCGATCGAAGCCGTCAGCCAAGTCCTTCTTGCCGAACACCACCACGGCCCATCCAGCAGCCTCGAATGCTTTGTTCCGCCGCCTGTCGCTGAGGATCTGGCCCTCGTGAAGGTGGTGTTCGCCGTCGTACTGTATGGCAATCCGACGCTGCCTGTAACCGAGATCTGCAGACGGCCCGACGGCGTCGTGCTCTCTCAGGGGCACCTGCAGCTGAGGCTCCGGTAGGCCTGCGTCCTCCATCGCGAGGCGCAGCAGCGACTCCGGCGCCGAGTCAGCTCCCACCCGCATCCTCTCGATCGCGGCCCGCGCCCGGACCACACCCTGAAGATTCGGATGGCGGCCCACGAGGGCACGCAGGCCGTCAAGCGTGTCGAACGGCAGCGTGCGGTCTTCGAAAACTGCCCTGGGAACGCGGATGAGCTGGTCGCCCATGCAGACCAGTTCGCGCTCCGACAGCCGCCTCGCCATGTCGAGCCAGGTGCGGGACCTCGTGCTGACACGGATGCGCCGACGGTTTCGATCTCATCCTCGAATGCCAACACCGAATGCCCGGTCACCCCTCTTCGCCGCACCTCCGGCAGCGAATGGGGTTTGCTCAAATGCAACTCGGTCGAATCCGCCAGCCACGGCGGCAGGATTTGACTCCGAATCCGTGCGGCTGTGACGTGCGATATCCATGCTCCGGGGGATGCCGCAGACAGTGCCCGGGACGCCGCCTCAAGCTCGAAGCTCCAGCCGGCCGGGCGGTACAGTTCACGACTTACATGCGCGACGTCGGCCCGTCGCAGCCTGTCGGGTGGAATTCCGGAAGCCTTCGCAGACCCCAGCGTGAAGGGGGCAGAGACCAAGCTGGCAGGAAGATCTGTTCGTATATGCATACGGCATTCTTGCTCGAAATCGACCTACCCCGCAGAAGTTATCCACAGGCAGCGAGATCCGGCGACGAGACGTGAGGAAGCGTCAGCGGTGAGGCGACGAGACGTGAGGAAGCGTCAGCGGTGAAGCGACGAGACGTGAGGAAGCGTTGGTCAGCCTCTACTTTGGGCCGGCGGCGGGTCCTGCGGAAGTTGCAGCCACGGACTGGTCCTGCTTTCGCCTCGGGTCCTCGGATCGCCGGCCCTCGCCGCGTCGAAGCGAAAAGAAGACGACGGCGACGCTGAGCGCCACCAATGCGGTCACGTACACGGCCGTCGAAGCGTCCGCGGCCAGGAGGCGCGGAATCGCACGACCCGGCGCCGAGACTGCGAAAGCGAACGCCACGGCTATACCAATGTAGCTGCCGATCATATTCCCCCGGTGCGCCGGGATGTTCCGCCGGACCGCGCTGATGAGCCCGAGCGTGACGGTCACGATCGTGAACGCCGAAAGCCCGTGAAGCCAGCTGAAATGCCCGTCGCTGACGATCCAGAAGCTGCTGAAGCACACGTAGTACATGGCAGCGACCCACAGGTATCCCATAGTGCGGTGGGTGCGGTCCCGCCGGCGGCGAAGGATCTGGACCGGGCCGATGGCGAGGACAAAGAGTGCGGCAATGACGTGGCTGGCAAGCAGTACATTCCAAGGCTCCATGCATCTAGGATAGGAGCACTATCCAGTCGTGTACATCAAGATAGCCAGCGCGGCGGCAGCTATCCAAAGGGCTGCCCCGCCGAGGAACGGAGCGGGCATGCAGCTGAAGGAGCTCAGCGAGCGGACGGGAGTCTCCCCCGCCAGCATCAAGTTCTACCTCCGCGAAGGGTTGCTGCCCGCGGGCCAGTCGGTTCATGCCACGCGGGCCGAGTATTCCGAGCATCATGTGAGCAGGCTGGCACTGATCCAGGCGCTGCGGCGCGTGGTCGGCCTGCAAATCGCCCAAATCGGTTCCCTGCTCAGAATGGCCGACGGCGGCGCACCCCGCCTTGAGCTTTTGGCCGCGGTCCAGCGCACAGTCCTGGGCCTCGACGACGTGAGTACGGCGCACGGCGACCTGCGGACGCCGGCGGGTGACGCCGTCGTCCGTTTCCGGAACTGGCCGGACGTGCCGAGCGACGCCAGGAACGCCCTCAATGCCCAGCTGGTCCTGATGGAAAGCCTCGGCGTACCCGTCACAGCCGAACTGCTCGACGCCTACAGCCAGGCGGTGGACGCGATTGCCGCAGTGAATATTTCGGCCACGACGGCACCGGAGGACGTCAACCAGCTGATCATGACGGCGGCCGTGGGCATGCACCTGCACAGCCAGCTGGTCCTGAAGCTGCTGGCACTCGCACAGGCGAGCCACGCGATTCGGCGCTACGAAAAGGACGCTTAAACAGCGGTGCTCCCCCACTCGAAGGTGAGGGAGCATCGCGTCAGTCCGGACGAGACGTGAGGAAGCGTCCGCCTAAACCCGACGGGATCTGAGGAAGGATCGCGTTAAAACCCGCAAGAGGTGAGGAAGCGTCCGGTCCAAACCCGCAGGAAGTGAGAGCGCGTCCGGAAGGGTTAGCGGTCGAGGTCGCCGCGGATGAAGGCCTCAACCTTTTCGCGGGCAAGGTCGTCGTTGAACTGCTCCGGCGGGGACTTCATGAAGTAGCTGGATGCGGAGACCAGCGGGCCACCGGTGCCGCGGTCCAGGCCGATCTTCGCCGCACGGATCGCGTCGATGATCACACCCGCGGAGTTCGGCGAGTCCCAGACCTCGAGCTTGTATTCGAGGGACACCGGCGCGTCGCCGAAGTTGCGGCCTTCCAGGCGGACGAAGGCCCACTTGCGGTCGTCAAGCCACTGCACGTAGTCGGACGGGCCGATGTGGACGTCCTTCGCGGCGAGCTCGGCCTCCACGTTGGAGGTCACGGCCTGGGTTTTGGAGATCTTCTTCGACTCAAGCCGGTCGCGCTCCAGCATGTTCTTGAAGTCCATGTTGCCGCCCACGTTCAGCTGGTACGTGCGGTCCAGCGTGACGCCGCGGTCTTCGAACAGCTTCGCCATCACGCGGTGGGTAATGGTGGCGCCGATCTGGCTCTTGATGTCATCGCCCACAATCGGCACACCGGCGGCGGTGAACTTGTCGGCCCATTCCTTGGTGCCGGCGATGAATACCGGCAGCGCGTTCACGAAGGCCACGCCCGCGTCGATCGCGGCCTGGGCGTAGAACTCTGCGGCTTCCTGGGACCCCACCGGCAGGTAGCAGACCATAACGTCCACCTGGGCGTCCTTCAAGGCCTGGACCACGTCGACAGGTTCCTCGGTGGATTGTTCGATGGTCTCCAGGTAGTACCGGCCCAGGCCGTCCAGGGTGTGGCCGCGCTGGACAGTAACACCGGTCGGCGGGACCTCGGCGAGCTTGATCGTGTTGTTCTCGCTGGCCAGGATCGCATCGGCGAGGTCGACGCCGACCTTCTTGCCGTCGACATCGAAAGCGGCCACGAACTGGACGTCGTTGACGTGGTACTTGCCGAACTCGACGTGCATCAGACCCGGAATCGTGGCCTTGGGGTCGGCATCCCGGTAGTAATGAACACCCTGAACCAGCGAAGCGGCACAGTTACCCACGCCGACGATAGCTACACGAATCGGATTTGAAGACACGGAACTCCTTTGAGAACAAACTTCATGTGCCCTGCGCGTCTGTACCTTGCTGTACGACGGCGTCTGACGGGCACCGCGCCACGCGGCGCGCTTATCAGTCTAACCAAACGCTGCCGGGGCCTGCTTTGTTCCCGCCGTCCCCGGCCGCTTGATTGCGTGTCGGTCTTGCAGCGGGGTGTCAGACCCGCTGCGCCCAGAGGTTGATGTCGGATTCGACGGCGAACTCGTCGATCGCCGTCAGCTCCTCGGCGCTGAACTCCAGGTTGTTGATGGCGGAAAGGGTGTCCTCGAGCTGCCTGACGCTGGACGCGCCGACGAGCGCAGAGGTCACCGGGGAGCCCTTGGGCTGGTCGCGGAGGATCCAGGCGATGGCCATCTGTGCCAGCGACTGTCCGCGGCCAGCGGCGATGGCGTTCAGCCCGCGGACCCTGTCCAGCTTGTCCTCGGTCAGGGCCGATTCGGACAGGAACCTCGCCTTGGCGGCGCGGGAATCCGCCGGGACGCCGTTGAGGTAGCGGTCAGTCAGCATGCCCTGGGCCAGCGGGGAGAACGCGATGGAGCCGGCGCCCACCTGCTCCAGCGCCTCGTAGAGGTTGGGCGAGCCGTTCTCGGTCCAGCGGTTCAGCATGGAGTAACTGGGCTGGTGGATGAGCAGGGGCGTGCCGAGTTCCTTCAGGATGCGGGCTGCCTCGAGTGTCTGCTCCGGGGTGTAGGAGGAGATGCCCGCGTACAGGGCCTTGCCGGAGCGGACCGCGTAATCGAGCGCGCCCATGGTCTCCTCCAGCGGCGTCTCCGGGTCCGGGCGGTGGCTGTAGAAGATGTCCACGTAGTCCAGGCCCATCCGCTGCAGCGACTGGTCCAGGCTGGAAATCAGGTACTTCCGGGAGCCCCACTCGCCGTACGGGCCGGGCCACATGTAGTAGCCGGCCTTGGTGGAGATGACCAGCTCGTCGCGGTACGGCTTGAAGTCGTCCTGCAGGTGCCGGCCGAAGTTGGTCTCCGCGGAGCCGTCCGGCGGGCCGTAGTTGTTGGCCAGGTCGAAGTGGTTGACGCCAAGGTCAAAGGCGCGGCGCAGGATGGCGCGCTGTTCGTCGAAGCGCTTGTCGTCGCCGAAGTTGTGCCACAGGCCCAGCGAGATGGCGGGCAGTTTCAGGCCGCTGCGTCCGACGCGGCGGTACGGCATGGTGTCATAGCGGGTGTCCGAGGCCACATAAGTCATACGTTCCATCCTGCCAGCCGCGCCCCTGCAGCGGGGCGGGCGTCCACCATCCGGTCACCGATGGTGGACGCCGCCCCGGAACGCGTCGGGAAAGGCAGTCAGTCGCTGACGACGGCGGCACTCAGCGGCCCGAGCTCCACACGTTCCCCTTCCAGCCGCACGGCGTCGTCGGTGGCCAGCAGCAGGGCCGGCCCCGCACCCGCCAGGCTCACCGGCTGCCCGGAGAAGTTGAGCAGTACCTGCACGCCGCCGCGCCGGAACCGCAGCCAGCGGGCGTCCTCGTCGAACTCCACGTGCGTGTCCTCGAAGCCGAGCTTGGTGAGGTCCGGCGTGGAGCGGCGCAGCGCGGTGAGCGAACGGTACAGCTCCAGCAGCCGCGCGTGGTGGCCGGCGGAGGCTTCCGCCCAGTTCAGCTTGGACCTCCGGAACGTCTCCGGATCCTGCGGATCAGGCACGACGGCGGGATCCCACCCCATGCGTTCGAACTCCCTGATCCTGCCTTCCGCGGTGGCCTTGCCGAGCTCGGGTTCCGGGTGCGAGGTGAAGAACTGCCACGGCGTGGTGGCGCCGTACTCCTCGCCCATGAACAGCATGGGCGTGAAAGGTCCCGTCAGGGTGAGCACGGCGGCCAGCGCCAGGCTTCCGTACGGCAGCGTCTGGGAGAGCCTGTCCCCGGTGGCGCGGTTGCCGATCTGGTCGTGGTTCTGCGAGCAGACCACCAGGGCGGCCGGGTGGACCGCGCTGAAACTGATCGGCCGGCCGTGGTGGCGTTCCCGGAAGCTGGAGTAGCTGCCGTCGTGGAAGAATCCGTCCCGGAGCACCTTGGCGAGGGCCGCGAGCGAGTCGAAGTCGCCGTAGTAGCCGGTGGTCTCGCCGGTGACGTTGACGTGGACGGCGTGGTGGAAGTCATCGCTCCACTGCCCTGCCAGCCCGTACCCGTTGACGTCCCGCGGATACAGCAGCCGCGGGTTGTTGAGGTCGGACTCGGCGATGAGCGTCAGCGGCCGTCCCACCTCAGCGGAGATCTGATCGGCCAGCGCCCCGAAGTCCTCGAGGATGTGGACCGCCCGCTCGTCCTTCAGGGCGTGGACGGCGTCCAGCCGCAGGCCGTCAACGCGGTAGTCACGCAGCCACATGGCCAGGTTGTCCAGGATGAACCGGCGCACATGGTCGGAGCCGGGCCCGTCCAGGTTCACCGAGTCGCCCCACGTGTTTCCCTCGCCCTGCTTGAGGTACGGCCCGAACCGCGGCAGGTAGTTGCCGCTGGGGCCGAGGTGGTTGTAGACCACGTCCTGGATCACGCCGAGGCCTGCCGCGTGGGCGGCGTCGACGAACCGCTGGTACGCTTCCGGGCCGCCGTATGCCTCGTGGACGGCGAACCACTGCACGCCGTCGTAGCCCCAGTTGTGCGTGCCGTTGAACGCGTTCACAGGCAGCAGTTCGATGAAGTCCACGCCCAGGCCGGCGAGGTAGTCCAGCCTGCCGGCGGCCGCGTCCAGCGTCCCTTCGGGCGTAAACGTTCCGAGGTGGAGCTCGTAGATGACTGCGCCCTGCAGTTCCCTGCCCTGCCAGCCGTCCTCCCGCCAGCTGTGGGCGGAAGGGTCGAAGGTACGCGAGAGGGAGTGGACTCCGTTCGGCTGGCGCCGGGTCCGCGGATCCGGAAGCGGTGTTTCGTCGCCGTCCAGGAGATACCCGTAGTCCAGGTCACCGTCCGCGGGTGCGTCGGCGGCGGTCCACCAGCCCTTGTCCTCGGGCCCGGCGCCGGGCCGGCGCTGCATGGCGTAGCGTTCCCCGCCGGCGAGCAGCGTCACGGATTCGGCTTTGGGTGCCCAGACGTCGAAGCGCGCCGGGCCCTGCACGGGTTTCGCGGCTTCGAGGGGGTAGGTCGCCTCGCCTGTGTGCGTCATGACTCTCCTCCTGTCTGCGTCAGTTCTGTCTCCGGCACCAGCAGCGCCACGGGGTAGGTCCGGAAGATGTCGGCGATCTTCACGGTCCCCGGCCCGAAGCCGGCACCGGTCAGCTCGTCCTTCGTGGCGGAATTAAGTTCGACGGCGGTGTCCCGCCACCCGCCCGACTGTTCCAGCCCGTAGGGGAGCCGGGTGGCGAACGTCAATGCACCCGGCACTGCCGGGGTGCCGCGGTCGAAAGCGATCAGGTGTCCGGCGGCAGGGCCGCTGGCCTTGACGGGTCGGTAACCCGTGAACAGCTCCGGCCGGTCACGACGCACCCGCAGCGCGCGCGAGGTGACCAGCAGCTTGGTCCGCTCATCCGTAAATGACGGCGGCAGCTCGCCGGCGTCCAGCTGCTCCAGCGCGGCGCGGCGGTTATCGAAGCTGAACGGGCGCCGGTTGTCCGGGTCGGTCAGCGACCGGTCCCAGAACTCGGTGCCCTGGTACACGTCCGGGACGCCGGGCATGGTCAGCTGCACGAGCTTGGCCGCGAGAGAGTTTGAGGCGCCATGCGGCTCCAGGAGTGCCACGAGGGCCTCCACCTCGGCCTGGACCGCAGGGTTGCTGAACACCGCGTCGACGGCGGCGGCCAGCTTCTCCTCGAACGCCGGATCCGGATCGGTCCAGTTGGTGGAGTTCCCGGCTTCGCGTGCAGCCTTCAGCGCGTAGTACTGCAGGCGTTCCCGGCTGGCGGGCCAGGCGCCGGCAACGGCCTGCCACAGCAGCGCGGACAGCGGGCCGTCCGGCAGCGGAGCCAGTGAGCGCAGCCGGCCCAGGGCCTTCTCCCATTCGCCGGCCGCCTCGGAGATGACCGAGATCCGTGCCCGGGTGTCCTCGCTGCGTTTGGTGTCGTGCGTGCTGAGCGTCGTCATGGACAGCGGTAGCTCTGCCTGCCGGCGGGCCATCCGGGCATGGAATTCGTCCGGCTCCACGGCGAACTCGGTGGGGTCGGCGCCCACCTCGGTGAGCGTGCCCAGCCGGTTATAGCGGAAGAACGCGGTGTCCTCCACGCCCTTGGCCATCACCATTCCGGAGGTCTGCTGGAAACGCCGGGCCAGCTCCAGGTCCGTATCCAGCAGCAGCGGCTGCAAGGCCAGGATGGCCTGGTCGAGTTCCGGCCGCCGGCGGGCGGCAAGCTCGCACGCCTCCTTCAGGACCTCCGCGCCCTCCGGCAGGTATGTCCGGTAGACCGGGAAGGCGGCGATGATTTCGGCGATCGCGTCGGCCGCGGCATCCCCGGGGAGGCCGGCACCGCCCGGCACCAGCCGGGCCAGCCGCAGGATCTCCGAATGGAGGATGCCGTCGGTGATCCGGCGCTTGGTTCCCCGGATCATGTCCTGATAGTCGGCGGGCCGGCCTCCGCGCAGCGAGGCGTCCAGCCGGTCCAGGGCCTCCTGGCCGGTGGGGTCCACGAGAACCCGGTCCACATCGGCGAGGGCGTCGTAGCCCGTGGTGCCCTCGCAGTCGAAACCGGCGGGCAGCTGCTCCCCCGGCTCGAGGATCTTTTCGATCAGCAGGTAGGCGCCGCCCGTCACCTGACGGAGCCGCCTCAGGTACCCCTCGGGGTCGGCCAGGCCGTCCGGGTGGTCAATCCGCAGGCCGTCCGCGAGCCCCTCCCGGAACCAGCGCACCACTTCCTGGTGTGCCTCGTCGAAAACGGCGGGGATCTCCACGCGGACGCCGGCCAGCGTGTTTACCGCGAAGAAGCGGCGGTAGTTCAGCTCGTTGTCCGCGCGCCGCCAGCCCATGAGTTCGTAGTGCTGCCGGGCGTGGACGTCGCGCGGGGACTCGCCCTCGGTGTAGCTGCCGTCGGCCAGCGGGAAGCGGTGGTCGTAGTACCGCAGCTCCCCGTCCTTGATTTCGAGCTGGTCCAGGTCATCGTCGCTGCCGAGGACCGGGAGCCGGATGCGTCCCCCGGCAAGGTCCCAGTCGACGTCGAACGCTTCGGCGTAACGGGACTGGCGCCCCTCCTTGAGCAGCGACCACCACCACGGGTTCTGCACCGGCGTGGCGACGCCGACGTGGTTGGGCACAATGTCGATCAGCACGCCCATGCCCGCGGCGCGGGCCGCCTTGGAAACGGCCGCCAGGCCCTCCGGTCCGCCGCGCTCGGGGTCGACGGCGGAGGGATCGGTGACGTCGTACCCGTGGTCGGACCCCTGCTCGGCAGTCAGGACAGGCGAAAGGTAGACCCAGTCGACACCGAGCGAGTGCAGGTACGGCACGGTTTCGGCTGCGTCGAACAGCGTGAAGCCCTTCCTGATCTGCAGCCGGTACGTGGAGACGGGAGTTTTCATGCGCCCTCCCCTGCCGGCTTGCCTGCCTTCGAGTTCCCGTTCCGCTTTCCCGCCGAGTTTCGTGTCGTCTTGGCAGCCGGCTCCGGCTCCGGCTCAGCAGCCGGCTCCGGCTCCGGCTCAGCAGCCGGCTCCGGGACCGGCTCCGGCTCCGGCTCAGCAGCCGGCTCCGGGACCGGGTCAGTGTCCGGCTCAGCAGCCGGCGCAACGGCAGGCTCGGCTGCTGGCTGCTCCCAGGCGGCCTTCGCTCGCTCAATTGCCGGCTTCTTTGTCTTGGCCGGATCGGGAATGGCGGGCGCGGTGAGGGCAGCGGTCTCAGCAGTGGCGGTCTGCGTGAGTGCGGCCAGCGAAGCAGCAACGGAATGGTCCGGCTCCTCCTCCGGTGCACTGTGCGCGCGCAGCACCACGAGCGACTTTGCCGCCACGGACAGCATGCTGCCCGCGTTCGCCGGATCGGAGTCGGCCCCTCCGCCGGCGGTGTCGATGATGACGTCCCAGGCGGGTGCGTACTCGTCCGGCGGCAGCGTGAACTCAACATCGCCGTCGTGCGCGTTGAAGTACAGCAGGAAGTTCACGTCGGTGATCCGCCGTCCACGGTCGTCGTGGCCCTGGATGCCGTCGCCGTTGAGGAACATGCCCACCGACCGGCCGAAGCCGCTGTCCCAGTCCTCCGGCGACATGAGGTTGCCGTCGGGATCCAGCCATACGATGTCCGGCAGCCGCTCGCCTTCGCCACGCCGGACGGGCCTGCCGTCGAAGAAGCGGCTGCGCCGGAAGGTGGGGTGCTTGGCCCGCAGCGAGTTGACGGCGGCGGTGAATTCGATGAGCGGCTGGTCCACGCTGT
This sequence comes from Arthrobacter sp. NPDC056691, assembly GCF_042791415.1. Taxonomy (NCBI): domain Bacteria; kingdom Bacillati; phylum Actinomycetota; class Actinomycetes; order Micrococcales; family Micrococcaceae; genus Arthrobacter; species Arthrobacter sp. NPDC056691. The sequence continues at coordinate 107,532 of NZ_JBHTXX010000005.1, read as the reverse complement.
CCCAGTTCACCCAGGTCAGCTCGGAGTCCTGGCAGTACCCGTTGTTATTGCCCTGCTGGGTGCGGCCGAGCTCGTCGCCATGAAGGATCATCGGCACACCCTGCGAGAGCAGCATGGTGGCTATGAAGTTGCGCTGCTGCCGGGCCCGGAGCCCCAGGACCTTGGGGTCGTCCGAGGGGCCCTCTGCCCCGCAGTTCCAGGACCGGTTGTGCGACTCGCCGTCCTTGTTGTCCTCGCCGTTGGCGTCGTTGTGCTTCTCGTTGTAGGACACCAGGTCCCGCAGGGTGAAGCCGTCATGTGCGGTGACAAAGTTGATCGAGGCGACCGGGCGGCGGCCGGAGTGCTCGTAGAGATCAGCGGATCCGGTAATGCGCGAGGCGAACTCGCCCAGCGTGGCCGGCTCGCCGCGCCAGAAGTCGCGCACGGTGTCGCGGTACTTGCCGTTCCACTCGGTCCACTGCGGCGGGAAGTTACCCACCTGGTACCCGCCGGGCCCGACGTCCCACGGCTCCGCGATCAGCTTCACCTGGGACACCACGGGATCCTGCTGGATGAGTTCGAAGAACGTGGAGAGCCGGTCGACGTCGTAAAACTCGCGAGCCAGCGCGGCGGCGAGGTCAAACCGGAAGCCGTCCACGTGCATCTCGGTGACCCAGTAGCGCAGCGAGTCCATGAGCAGCTGCAGGGAGTGCGGCTGGCGGACGTTCAGGGTGTTGCCGGTGCCCGTGTAGTCCATGTAGTACTGCTTGTCGTCTTCCACCAGGCGGTAGTAGGCCTCGTTGTCGATGCCCTTGAAGCTCAAGGTGGGTCCGAGGTGGTTGCCCTCTGCGGTGTGGTTGTAGACGACGTCGAGGATGACCTCGATGCCGGCCCGGTGCAGCGAACGGACCATCGCCTTGAAGTCCTGGACCTGCTGGCCGGTGTCGCCGGTGGAGCTGTAGGTGTTCTGCGGCGCGAAGAAGCCGATGGTGTTGTAGCCCCAGTAGTTGCTGAGGCCCTTCTCCTGCAGGGTGCCGTCGTTAACGAACTGGTGCACGGGCATGAGCTCGATTGCTGTGACGCCCAGCTTCTGCAGGTGCGAGATCACGGCAGGGTGCGCCACGCCGGCGTACGTGCCGCGCTGCTCGTCGGGAATTTCCGGGTGCAGCTCGGTGAGCCCGCGGACGTGCGCCTCGTAGATGACCGACTTGTGGTACGGGATGCGCAGGTTCTGGTCGTTGTCCCAGTCGAAGAACGGGTTGATGACCACGCCCATCATCATGTGCGGCGCGGAGTCGGCGTTGTTCATCGATGACGGGTCCCCCATGTTGTAGGAGAACAGCGCGGGGTCCCAGTCGATCTGGCCGGAGACTGCCTTGGCGTACGGGTCAAGCAGCAGCTTGTTGGCGTTGAAGCGCTGGCCGTTGGCGGGGTCGTAGGTGCCGTGCACGCGGTAGCCGTACTTCTGTCCGGGCTGGATCTGCGGCAGGTAGCAGTGCCACACGTAGCCGTCGACCTCGCGGAGCGTGACCCGGGTTTCGGTCCCCTCGTCGTCGAAAAGGCACAGCTCGACTTTGTCTGCGTGCTCGCTGAACAATGCGAAGTTGGTTCCGGTGCCGTCAAACGTGGCTCCCAGCGGGTAAGCCGATCCGGGCCAGATTTCCATTCGTGCTCCTATACCTCGTCCAACACTGCGTCCGGCAGGTCTTCACGCACTACCTGCACGGAACTTGGTCTTACCGTAGCGGGTGGGTGTGACTATTACGTGACCCACAGCTACTTACTAAGCGTGCTGACTTTACCCCATATACCGGGTAAGGCGTCGGATATCCGCCCCGCCGTCAGCGGGCCGCCCGCCGCCGCTGCGGCTCCGGCGAGGCCGTGCAGGCTCGCCCCCATGGCGCCAATGGCCGCCCAGCGTTCGTCCGGATCGATGCCTGCCGCCCGGAACCGTCCGACGTCGGCCCCCACCTGGGCGAGCAGGGCACCAATGATTCCGGCCAGCACATCACCGCTGCCGGCCGTGGCCAGCCAGGGCGTTCCCTCGGCCTGGCTGTAGAAATCCTGGTAGGGCGACGCCACCAGCGTGCTGGCGCCTTTCAGCAGCACGGTGGCCTCGGTCAGGCCGGCGGCGCGGCGCACCGCGGCGAGGGTGGAGGCCTCGACGGCCTCGCGGTCCAGGTCGGCGCCGAGGCGCTGCAGCAGGGTGGCAAGCTCCCCGGCGTGCGGCGTCAGCACCACCTGCGGGGCCAGCACGTCCGGCAGCACAGGCAGGGCGCCGGCGTCGGCCACGGTGGGCAGGCCTGAGTCGACGGCGTCGCGGACACGCTGCATCTCTTCCTCGTCCGATCCGTCCATCCCGGAGCCCACCAGCCAGGCCTGGACGTGGGTCTCTGCCACGGTGCCGGTACTGCAGACCACCTCGGGGCAGCTGTGGCGGATGAGGTCGGCCACCTCCGGCGGCCCGACGTAGCGGACCATCCCGACGCCCGCGGAGAGTGCCCCGCGGCAGGCGAGTACGGCGGCGCCGGGGTAGGCCGGGGATCCGGCCACCACGCCGAGGACGCCCCGCGAGTACTTGTGGGCGCGCCTGGCGGGGTGCGGGAGCAGGGCGGCCAGGTCGGCGGCCTCCAGACGGCGCAGGGCAGGCCATGGGAGCGAGTCTTCTATGCCGATCGGGACCACAACCACGCGGCCGGCGAAGTCTGCTCCGGGGTCCGTCAGCAGGCCGGCTTTGGCCCCGCCGAAGGTGACGGTGATGTCGGCGGGCAGCACGGGTCCGGCGGCCTCGCCGGTGTCGGCGTCCACGCCGCTGGGCACGTCGCATGCCACCACGAGGCCACGGGACCCCGCAACGGCCTGCGGTCCGGCGAGCCGCGATCCGGCAAGCTGCGAAACGAGTTCCGCCGAGGCTCCCCGGAGTCCGCCCTGGGCGCCGGTTCCGAGCAGCGCATCAATGACGACGTCGGCCCTGCCGGCCAGCGCTGCCAGCTCACCGGCGTTCGCGTCAGTCAGCGTCAGCACCCGGCCGCCGGCGCGCCGGAAGGCGGCCAGTCCGTCCGGGTGGGCAGTGGCGGAGGCGAGCACCGCCGTCGTCCGCATTCCCCGTCCGGCAAGGTGCGCGGCGGCGAAGAGGCCGTCCCCGCCGTTGTTGCCCTTGCCGGCCAGGACAGTGGCGCTGGCGCCGTACAGCCGGCGCCCGCGGCGGCGCAGCTCGGCAATGGCGGCGGCTGCCATGCCGCGGGCTGCCCGCTGCATGAGAACAGCGCCCAAACCCGAATCCAGCAGGGGCTTTTCAGCTTCCCTGATCTGGGTTCCGGTATAGGCGCTGATCATGTGGTCAGTCCGTCCGGGGTCAGCCCTCGGCCAGGACGGTGGCAGTGGCGATGCCGCCATCGTGGCTCATGGAGAGGTGCCACCGTTTGACGCCCTTGGCGTCGGCCACGGCGAGCACTGTTCCCTTGACCTGGATGGTGGGGCCGTTCTGGTCGAGGCCGATCCAGCAGTCCTGCCAGTTCATGCCGGCCGGCGCGCCCAGGACCTTGGCCACGGCCTCCTTGGCGGCGAACCGCGCCGCCAGGGAGCGGGTGTTCAGTTCCCGTTCGGCCGGCACAAACAGCCGGTCCCGGAGTCCGGGGGTGCGCTCCAGTTGCCGTCCGAAGCGCTCGATGTCCACTACGTCTACGCCGATGCCAACAATCATGGGCTTACTCTACTGTGACGCTCTTGGCGAGGTTGCGCGGCTGGTCCACGTCGTAGCCCTTTGCGCCGGCCAGTTCGGCAGCAAAAATCTGCAGCGGAACCGTGGTGAGCAGCGGCATCAGCAGGGTCGGGGTTTCCGGGACGTAGAAGACGTGCTCGGCGTAGTCCTTGACCGATTCGTCGCCTTCCTCGGCGATCACCAGGGTGCGGGCACCGCGGGCGCGGACTTCCTGGATGTTGGACACCACCTTGGAGTGCAGCGAGTCCCGCCCGCGCGGGGACGGCACCACCACGAAGACCGGCTGGCCGTCGTCGATCAGCGCGATCGGGCCGTGCTTGAGCTCGCCGGCAGCGAAGCCCTCGGCGTGGATGTACGCGATTTCCTTGAGCTTCAACGCACCTTCCAGGGCAACGGGGAAGCCCACGTGACGGCCCAGGAACAGTACGGACTTCTCGTCCTTCATGCTCCGGGCCAGCTCGCGCAGTTCCTCTGCCGAGTCCAGGATCTTCTGGATCTTCGCCGGGATCTTGCCCAGGTCGGCGAGGACGTCCTTGATCTGGCCGGTGAAGATGTTCCCGCGCAGCTGCGCCAGGTACAGGCCCAGCAGGTAGGCGGCCGTGATCTGCGCCAGGAACGCCTTCGTGGACGCGACGGCGATTTCCGGGCCGGCGTGCGTGTACAGCACGGCGTCGGATTCACGCGGAATCGTGGAGCCGTTGGTGTTGCAGATGGAGATGGTCTTGGCGCCCTGCTCGCGGGCGTAGCGGACCGCCATCAGCGTATCCATCGTCTCGCCGGACTGGCTGATGGAGACAACCAGGGTGTTGGCGTCAACGATCGGGTCCCGGTAGCGGAACTCGTGGGCGAGCTCCACCTCGGTGGGGATCCGGCACCAGTTCTCGATGGCGTACTTCGCCACCAGGCCCGCGTACGCGGCCGTGCCGCAAGCCAGCACGATGATCTTGTCCACCTGCTTGAGCAGCTGCGGATCGATGCGCAGCTCATCCAGGGTCAGCTTGCCGTTCAGGTCCGAACGGCCCAGCAGGGTCTGCGCCACGGCGTCGGGCTGGTCGTGGATTTCCTTCTCCATGAAGGAGTTGAAGCCACCCTTTTCCGCGGACGCGGGGTCCCAGTCAACGTGGTATTCCTTGCCCTCTGCCGGGGCGCCGAAGAAGTCGGTGATCTCAACGGTGTCCGCGGTGATCGTCACGATCTGGTCCTGGCCCAGCTCCACCGCACGCCGGGTGTAGTCGATGAACCCGGACACGTCCGAACCCAGGAAGTTCTCGCCCTCGCCCAAACCCACCACCAGCGGGGAGTTCCGGCGCGCCGCGACGACGACGTCAGGCTGGTCGGCGTGCACCGCGAGCAGCGTGAACGCGCCCTCGAGCCGCTGGCAGGCCAGTTCCATGGCCCGGGTCAGGCCGCCGTCGGAGACGTCCCCGCCCAGTTTGTTCCGGAAAATGTCGCCCAGCAGCGCCGCGGCCACCTCGGTGTCGGTCTCCGACTTGAAGACAACACCCTTGGCCAGCAGCTCCTGCTTCAGCTCAGCAAAGTTTTCAATGATGCCGTTGTGGATCACCGCGAGCTTCCCGCCATCAGACAGATGCGGGTGCGCGTTCTGATCCGTCGGGCCACCATGCGTGGCCCAGCGCGTGTGACCGATACCGGTCAGCGACTCCGGCAGCGGCCGTTCCTCCAGCTCGGCCAGCAGGTTGCTCAGCTTCCCGGACTTCTTCCGCGAGGAAATCTCCCCGTCAGCCACTACCGCAACACCGGCGGAGTCATATCCGCGGTACTCCAGACGGCGCAACCCCTCAAGAACAACATCCAACGCACCGTGCCCGGCATCAGCCCGGCCCGACGAACGGCCAACATAACCCACGATTCCACACATGGGTATAAGCCTATCTGGCTTTGCGAAGAACTCCCGCCCGCTACGTCATCCTCCCCGTCGCCGGCGGCGGACGCCCAGCACGATGAGCAGCAGGCACTGGCCGATAAGTCCAGCCACCGCCAGCTTCATCCAAAGCTCGCGGTCAGCGTCGCCGACGGCGCTGGTGAGATAGCCAACCAGCGGGATCGCATAAAGGGGCTTCCCTTTTATCTGCCGGGCGCGGACGGGCTCCGGATCGTTGGCGTTGGCGCTGTCACCCTTTGTGACCAGGGTTCTCTCGCCGTCCTGCAGGGCCCCAAAGCCCACGACCCGGTGAGTCAGCACTTCAGGGCTGTCAGGGGCGGGCTGGTAGGTGACCACGTCCCCGTACTTCAACTGGCTCAAGGCGGCGGGTTTCACCACGAGGAACGTGCCGGCGGAATACGTGGGCGCCATGGAGTTTGTGGGCACTGTGTAGGTCTGTGACCCGGTGGCTTGGGGAATGACGACGAGTCCCAGGACGCCAAAGAGGAGGACCATGAGGACAGCAAAGTTGGCCATGCGCGCCGCCTCGGCGAACCGCTTCCGGCGGCGGATTTCGAAGATCCGGGTGGCCGCTCCACCGCCGCGCCTGCCGCCAAAGTCGCGGCCTGTCCGCTGCGGCGGTTCCTTCGGCGTGACTGCCTTTCCCATGTTGAGACCCTTCAAATTCTGCGTCGGTTCTCCCTATTCACTGAACAGTCCCGCGGCAGGCTCAGGAATGGGTAACGCATAGGGTCAAGATTCACTCAAGAATGGCTGCATTTCGCTCTCGGCGCCGGGAGGGGCAGAATCTCTAGGGTGACTTTGCAACGCAACGAAGCGAACGGGGAGGGTGTTTCCCCGTTCGTGGAGCTGGACCGGCAGACGTGGTCCCGGCTCTCGGCCCAGATGGAGCAGCCCCTTAATGAAGAGGACGTGCTGCGCCTTCGCGGTCTCGGTGACCCCCTGGACATCAGCGAGGTGCGCGAGGTCTATCTGCCGCTGTCACGGCTGCTGCACCTGTATGTCGAAGCGGCCGGCCAGCTGCACGCGGCCACCACAACCTTCCTCGGTGAACAGACCCAGCGCACCCCGTTCGTGATCGGCGTCGCCGGCTCCGTGGCTGTGGGCAAGTCCACCATCGCGCGTGTTCTCCGCGAGATGCTGAGGCGCTGGCCGGGCACACCAAACGTCGAGCTCATCACCACCGACGGCTTCCTGTATCCGCTGGCTGAACTCAAGCGCCGGCAGCTGCTGGACCGCAAGGGATTCCCGGAGTCCTACGACCGCCGCGCGCTGCTGCGGTTTGTGAGCGAGATCAAGGGCGGCGCCGAGGAGGTGCGGGCCCCCTGGTACTCGCACGTCACCTATGACATCGTCCCCGGCAAGGAAGTGGTGGTCCGCCGCCCGGACGTACTCATTGTCGAGGGCCTGAACGTGCTGGCCCCCGCCCGGCCGCGGCACGACGGCCGCCAGGGGCTGGCGCTGAGCGACTTCTTCGACTTTTCCATCTACGTGGATGCCAAGACGTCGCACATCGAGGAGTGGTACGTGGACCGGTTCCGCAAACTCCGTTCCACCGCCTTCGCGCAGCCGGAGTCGTACTTCCACCGCTATGCCACGCTGTCCGATACCGAGGCCGAAGCGACGGCCCGCGACATCTGGAAGCGCATCAACGAACCGAACCTGGAAGAGAACGTGCTGCCCACCCGGGGGCGGGCGCAGCTGGTGCTGACCAAGGAAGCGGACCATTCCGTCCGCAGGATGCTGCTGAGGAAGGTCTAGCACGGATGTGCTGCAACTGCTCCCCAGATCCTTCCGCCGGCAAAGAGCCCTCCCCCGGGTCCCAGCCCGGATCACGCCCCACCCGCCGCGCGGTGGCCCGGCTGCTGATGACGGGTGCCGGCCTGTCGGCCCTCGCCGCCTGCACCCCCGGCCCTGCACCGGAGGCTTCAGGAACCACTTCGACGGCCTCGGGCACGGCATCCCTCGGCGCTTCCGGCAAGACGTCGCCGGTCCCGTCGGGGTCCGCCACCGCGTCGGCCGGCGGCTCTGCCACGGCGTCCGTCACCGCTTCCCCCGCAGCGTCAGCCTTATCCCCGGCCGCAAAGTCGCCGTCCGCAACCGCACCAACAACGACGGCGGCGGCAGCCCCGCCGTCGGCCGCTTCACGGCTGCCCAGGCAGTACTCGCTGACTGCCCCCGCCAGCCCCTGGGTGATCGTTAACAAGCACCGCCCACTCAAGCCGGCCAACTACGTTCCGGCCGATCTGGTCCAGCCGAGCGTGGCCCTTGCCGTCGCCGGCGAGGCGGCGCAGCTGAACAGCACGACGGCGGCTGCCGCAGAACGGATGTTCGCCGCGGCTGCGGCGGACGGCGTGACCATGACGCTGGCCAGCGGCTACCGCTCCTACGCGACGCAGACCGTCACATACAACGGCTGGGTGAGCTCGCAGGGGCGGGCCGCGGCGGACACCGCCTCGGCGCGGCCGGGTTATTCCGAGCACCAGACAGGCTGGTCGTTCGACATTGGCGACGGCGGCGGCGCCTGCAGCTTCCAGCCGTGCTTCGCCGAGCAGCCGGCCGCCGTTTGGGCCAAGGCCAACGCGCACCGCTTCGGCTTCGTGGTGCGGTACCCGTGGATGCAGCACGCCATCACCGGGTACTTCTACGAATCGTGGCACCTGCGGTACATCGGCGTGGAGGCGGCCACGGACATGCAGAGGCGCGGCATCGCCACCCTGGAGCAGTATTTCGGCCTGGACGCCGCACCCGGCTACCGCTGACGCCCGGCTCCTCCCAGCAAGGTCCCGGTAACGGCCCCGTAAACGGGGTGCGGTAGTTTGGTTGGCATGCTTAGTGGATTCAAGAAGTTCATTCTCAAGGGAAACGTCATCGACCTGGCCGTGGCGGTGGTCATCGGATCAGCCTTCAGCGCCGTGGTCGATGCACTGGTCAAGAGCGTCCTGATGCCACTGATCTCGCTGCTGGTCGGCGAGCCAAACTTTGATAATTTCCTGGCATTCGGGGACGTGCGGTTCGGCGTGCTGCTGACCGCTGTGGTCAACTTCCTGCTGGTCGCCTCAGCGCTCTACTTCGTCATCGTCGCCCCGATGAACAAGCTGATCGAACACCGCAACCGCAAGCTCGGAATCGGGCAGGACACCAAGCAGGAAGCAGCCGAGGATCCGCAGATCGCGCTGTTGAAGGAGATCCGCGACGCCCTGCAGACCCAGAACCAGAACCAGGCCGCCAAGTAACTGAATACAAAAAAGCAGCCCGCCTCCGCCTGAACCAGTCAGTCAGGATGCGGGCTGCTTTATGCCTTTAAGGCGAAACTCAGTCGACGAGTTCCAGCGCCAGCTGGGTCTTCACAACCTGGGCGAGGCGTTCGGCAATCGCCTGGGCGGTCTGCTGGTCTGCGGCCTCCACCATGACGCGCACCACGGGCTCCGTGCCGGAGGGGCGCAGGAGCACCCGGCCGGTGTCGCCCAGTTCGGCTTCGGCTGCCGTGACGGCTGCGGCCAGGGTCTCGTCCCCGCCGACGCGGCTCCGGTCCACGTCCTTCACGTTGATGAGAACCTGGGGCAGCTTGGTCATGATCGTTGCGAGCTCCTTGAGCGGCCGGCCGGTCAGGGCCACCTGGGCCGCCAGCTGCAGGCCGGTCAGCACGCCGTCGCCGGTGGTGGCGTAGTCGGCGAGGATCACGTGGCCGGACTGTTCGCCGCCCAGGTTGTAGCCGCCGTCGCGCATTTCCTCGAGGACGTACCGGTCCCCCACGCCCGTCTCGCGGATGGAGATTCCTGCGTCGCGGAGGGCGATCTTGAGGCCGAGGTTGCTCATCACGGTGGCGACGAGGACGTTGTCGGTGAGCTTGCCGGCCTTCTTGAGGGCGACGGCAATGATCGCCATGATCTGGTCGCCGTCCACCTCGTTGCCCTCGTGGTCCACGGCAAGGCAGCGGTCGGCGTCGCCGTCGTGGGCAATGCCGAGGTCGGCGCCGTGCTGCACCACGGCCGCCTTGAGCGGGCCGAGGTGGGTGGAGCCCACGCCCTCGTTGATGTTCAGGCCGTCCGGTTCGGCGCCGATGACAACTACGTCAGCGCCGGCGTCCTTGAAGACCTGGGGGGAACAGCCGCTGGCGGCGCCGTGCGCGCAGTCGAGGACCACCTTGAGGCCGTCGAGGTTGTGCGGCAGGGTGCCCAGGAGGTGGACGATGTAGCGGTCCTCGGCGTCGGAGAAGCGCTGGATGCGGCCAACCTCGCCACCCACCGGGCGGAAGGGCTCCTTGCCCATCTGGGCCTCGATGGCGTCCTCCACCTCGTCGGGGAGTTTCTGCCCGCCGCGGGCGAAGAACTTGATCCCGTTGTCCGGGGCCGGATTGTGCGAGGCGGAGATCATGACGCCGAAGTCAGCGTTCAGGTCTGCCACGAGGTAGGCGGCGGCGGGGGTGGGCAGGACGCCGGCGTCGTACACGTCGATCCCGGAGCTGGAAAGCCCGGCTTCCACCGCCGCTGCGATGAACTCACCGCTTGCGCGGGGATCCCTCGCCACCACGGCGCGCGGCCGCGCACCTTCGCTGGTGCGTTCATGGCCAAGCACGACGGCGGCGGCCTGGGCCAGCTGCAATGCGAGCTCGGCAGTCAGCAGGCCATTCGCCAGGCCCCGGACACCGTCTGTTCCAAATAATGTAGACATCGGGTCAAGTTTAGACGATTCAGGTGCCCGTCCCCGCCCTGAACCCGCGCTGCACGGCGTCCATGAAGGGCGTTACGGACGTTTCCCCTGCTCACCGCGTTGCCAGCCGGGTAACCGGGGTTAACGGCAGAAGCCCGCCCCGCCAAATGGCGGAACGGGCTTCTGAGGGAGCGCCTGACGGCGCCCAGCAAGCGGATTTAGCGCTTGGAGTACTGCTGGGCCTTGCGTGCCTTCTTGAGACCGGCCTTCTTACGCTCGATGACGCGGGCGTCACGGGTGAGGTAGCCGGCCTTCTTCAGGGTGGCGCGGTTGTTCTCGACGTCGATCTCGTTCAGCGAACGGGCGATGCCGAGGCGCAGTGCACCGGCCTGGCCGGAGGGGCCACCGCCGTGGATGCGGGCGATGACGTCGTAGGCGCCTTCGAGATCTAGGATCTTGAAGGGCTCGTTGACGTCCTGCTGGTGCAGCTTGTTCGGGAAGTAGTTATCCAGCTCGCGGCCGTTGATGGTCCACTTGCCGGAGCCCGGCACAACGCGAACGCGTGCAACGGCTTCCTTGCGGCGGCCAACAGCTGCGCCGGCAACGGTCAGTGCCGGGCGCTCCTTCTTCGGGGCAGCTTCAGCAGCGCCGCTTTCCGAGGTGTAGCTGGTCAGGTTTTCCTCAGCCTCAACGGCTTCGGTGGTCAGTTCATCGTTCTGAGCCACGGTTCTCCTTGTAGATAAAAGTGTTGGTGGCCAGGACTACTGGGCGACCTGGGTGATTTCGAAAGTCTTGGGCTGCTGGGCTGCGTGGGGGTGCTCGGCGCCACGGTAGACCTTCAGCTTGCCCAGCTGCTGGGCAGCGAGGGAGTTCTTGGGGAGCATGCCCTTGATGGCCTTCTCAACGGCGCGGACCGGGTTGGACTCCAGGAGTTCCGCGTAGTTGACGGAGGTCAGGCCGCCCGGGTAACCGGAGTGGCGGTATGCGCGCTTCTGCTCCAGCTTGGCGCCGGTGAGGGCAACCTTTTCAGCGTTGATGATGATGACGAAGTCGCCCATGTCCATGTGGGACGCAAAGGTCGGCTTGTGCTTTCCGCGCAGCAGTGTTGCGGTCTGGCTGGCAAGACGACCCAGGACAACGTCGGTGGCGTCAATGACGTGCCACTGGCGGTTGATATCGCCGGGCTTCGGGGTGTACGTACGCACGGTGTTTGCCTCGTTCTTGTTCTGGCGTTCTTGTTTTAGGCGTCACACGGGGTGCGCCTACTATCTATGCGCGACCGGAACAGAGGTGAGGGCTCTATGGACCAGTTATCCCCTAGTCCCGAAAATGCCCGTCGGGTAGCGACCCTGCAACTGGATCCCCTAGCGGGCACGCATCATCGAGAAAGGACACGCACAACGACTACCAAGAATAGCGCCAACCGGAGGCCCGGGTCAAAATGGGGTATCCGGTGGCGGGGGCTTGGAGTCCTGCGCCAGCGCCGGGCCCTACCATCCAGGAGTCCACGTGCCGTCAGCAGGTATCGCCGCCAGCGCCGGGCCGCTCTTTGCCGCGGCCCCTTTTGCAGTGGCCATGGGACTCCTTGGTATTTTACTGAGCCCGCTTGCTGAACTCCTCATCGCACGCACCCTCCCCCGCCTGGGCGGACTGCCGGGCGCACGGACAAGAATTACGACGGCGGCACTCACCGGCCTGCTGTGCGCAGCCCTTGCGCTGCGGTTCGGTACGGAGTGGTCCCTGCCGGCCTTTCTGCTGTTGGCCATCCTCGGCGTGCAGTTGGGGCGCGTTGACCTGGCCCATCATTTGCTGCCGAATCCACTCGTGCTGACGCTGCTGGTGGCCGGCCTGGCACTCCTCGTCCTGGGCAGCTCCGCCGCGGCAGAGTGGGCCGAACTGCTCCGCGCGGCGGCCGGGGCTGCCATCCTGTTCGTTGTTTTCCTGGTTTTGGCCCTGATCTCGCCAAACGGCATCGGCATGGGGGACGTCAAACTTGCCGCCCCGGTGGGCCTTTACCTGGGTTACTTGGGGTGGAGCCAGCTGTTCTACGGCGGAGCACTCGGCTTCGTGCTGGGCGGGATTTTGTCCGCCGTTTTGATTAGGCTAAAACGCGCCAATTTGAGCTCCGAAATAGCTTTTGGCCCCTCAATGCTGGCCGCAGCCTTGGGCACGACATTACTGGCATCCTAAAGACCGATTTCTGGTGAAACGTTAGATGCAGGCTTTCTGCACACATGCTTTCTTGATCCATTCTTGAGCAAACCAAGTAGTCCAAAACCTATGATTTCCTGATGTGAGTACTCCTTTGCAGGAGTACTTATGGGCCCCCTCAAAAAGTCGAGTAGAACTACGCATTGTTGCCGGCGGCGCCCCGGGTGGATTCTTTTGCTATCGAAGCACCAGCCCTTTCGCGGTATGGGGGAGGCTGGAATTCGATCGCATTTATTCCATCGAATTTAAGGAAATTACAATGACTGCTCTCATGGTCTCGGTTCTTGCTTTCGTGTCCGGAATCAAGGATCGGCTGGAATCCGAAAAGGGCGCCACCGCAACCGAGTACTCGCTGCTCGTGGCGTTCATCGCCTTCGGCATCATCGTCGGCGTCACAGCCTTTGGCACCGGCCTCAACGGCTGGTTTAAGGACCTCGGCACCACAGTGGCCGGCTGGTCGAACTAAGGCGCTAACACCTCCCACACCGGTGCGCCGCGTTCGCTGAGCCGGCCGCGGCGCACCGTCCCACTTCAGCTGTACCTACTCGCGGAGGGTCCAGTGAATCGCATGAATTCACGCTCCATCAGGGGGAAGCGCGCCCGGAGAGACCGGGGCGCAGTCGCCGTCGAGTTCGCCTTGGTCGCGCCCGTCCTTCTGGCACTGGTGGCAGGCATCGTCGAGTTCTCGCACGCCTACAACCTGCAGATTTCGGTCACCCAGGCCGCCCGGGAGGCAGCCAGGGAAATGGCCATCGAGGACGATCAGGGCGCAGCGGCCCAGGCCGCCACCGCCGGTGCACCCGGACTCAATGGTGCAGCTTTTCAGTATGCCTTCTCCCCCGGGGCCTGCACCGCAGGCCAGAACATGACTGTCACCATCACCTACCCTGCCGCCACCCTGACGGGCATCTTCGGCAGCACTGTCACAGTCACCGGAGTGGGAGCCATGCGATGCGGCGGCTAAAGAATGCCCGGAAGGAACAGGAACGTGGCGCGGCGGCTGTCCTGGTGGCCATCCTGATGCTGGTGCTCATGGGCGCTGGCGCACTGGCAGTGGACGTCGGCCAGATCTACGCCGAACGGGCGCAACTGCAAAACGCTGCGGATGCCGGCGCGATCGCCATCGCCCAGGCTTGCCATGCAACGGGGTGTACCCAGTCCCAGGCGGAAGCCATCGCCCAGGACTTGGCCAACAGCAATTCAAACGACGCTTCGTCCAAAGTGCTCCAGGTAGATATGTCGGTAGCCAACCAGGTCACCGTCAGAACAACTACCCGTGACGGTACAAGCGGGGCGGGCTTCCTGCGGCAGATGTTCAGTTCAGCCGTCAATGCGCCGCCGGCAGCCGTGGGAGCCCACGCAACCGCTGCCCTGGAGTTCCCCACCCGCGGTTCGGGATTTCCCCTGGCGATTTCAAACCACTGTTACAACCTCTCCGCAGCGCTTGCCACCGGAGAGGTCCAGAAAATCTCCTACAAACCGGGTGGAACATGCACCAACCCCTCAGGCCACGCAATTCCAGGCGGTTGGGGCTGGCTGGACCGCAGCTCTCCGTGCGTGGCCACCACCCAAAACGGCAACAACCAGATCGGCTCGGACCCGGGAAACAATCCTCCTACTGACTGCCAAAACATCCTTGCCGGATGGAAGGCAACCATCCTTGCCGGCGGGGACGTCAATGTAGCCTTTCCCATCTTCGACAATGCCACCAACCAGGGACAAAACGGCCAGTTCCACATTATTGGTTATGCGACATTCAAGATCTGGGGTTGGAAGTTCGGCAACAACGGTGTTTACGAATTTCGCAATACTTCCACCTCTCCGGGAATGACCAGCGCCCTCGCCTGCTCCGGAGGCAATAATCGCTGTGTCATTGGCCAATTCATCAAATTCGAGTCGATTGACTCCTTTACCGGAGGGTCGGGCGGAGGGGCGAATTTGGGAACGGTAATTATCAAGCTCATCGACTAAGGGCTCGCACATAAATAAACAACAACAAAAATTCTTAAGGGGAAAACAGTGAAAACTCGCCTACTGGGAGGCATTGCCGCGCTGCTTGTGGCAATCATCGGAACCGTGTTGCTGGTCTCGTACGTGCAAAACGCTGACAAGCGTGCCATGGCTGACACGGAAACCGAGTCCGTGTACGTCGTAGAAAAGACCGTCACAGCCGGTACGGGAATAGACAAGGTGGCAGGCGCCGTCGTTCTTAAAGAAGTACCAAAACTGGCAGTTGCTGCCGGCGCCGTGACGGACCTGAACCAGGTTGGACAGAAGGTGGCCGCCGTAGACCTGATGCCGGGTGAGCAGCTCCTCACCACCCGCATGGTGGACGCCGACGCCATCCTCGGACCCTCCCGCGTCCAGGTTCCCACCGGAATGCAGGAGATCACCCTCAAACTTCCCATCGAACGCGTGGTGGGCGGCACCCTCGCGGCGGGCGACACCGTTGGCGTCTTCCTCTCCGTGGAGGACTCCACGGCGAAGACGGGCAACACGCAGCTGACCTTCCACAAGGTCCTGGTCACGGCGGCACAGTTCAGTGACGGCAGTATCGCGAAGTCGCCGGAGGCGGTGGCGGCGGAGGACACCTCGAAGGGGGCCCTGAACTCGAAGAAGGCGGCTGCTTCGAATGACACCTACCTCATCACCTTGGCCCGCAACTCCGCCGATGCTGAAAGGATCATCTTCGCCACCGAGTTCGGAACCGTCTATCTCTCCAAGGAGCCGGCCAACGCAGTGGAAGGTACGTCCGGCGTCGTGAACACCGGAAGGCTGTTCCGATGAGCCGCTTCGTCCTCATCACCCCCAACGCCGACTTCGAACGGCGCATCCAGCTGGCCGCCTCGGGCATGCACGGTTCGCTACGGGTGTTCCAGGCGGACTATTTGCCGGAAAGCCCGCAGGACTTCCTCCGGCAGCTCGTAGGCGAGCCGCCCGAGGTGCTGATCCTCGGACCGGGCCTCCCTGTTGACGGCTCATTGAAACTGGCGTCGGTCATGGACCTGCAGTACCCGGAAATAAGCGTTGTCCTGGTGGTGCCTGAAACCAAGGAAGTAGTCCTCCAGGCAATGCGTTCGGGCGTCCGGGACCTGCTCGACCCGGCCGCGGATCCGGACTCCATCCGCGTCCTGCTGGAGCGGGCCAGCCTCGCGGCCGCGGGCCGCCGTCGTGGTTTGGCCCCCGGCGCCTCCGAGCACGCCGACCACGGCGAAGGCGGCCGGGTCATCGCCGTCATGTCCCCCAAAGGCGGGGTGGGCAAGACCACGGTGGCAACCAATCTCGCCGTCGGGCTTGGGAAGGCTGCCCCCATGAGTGTGGTGGTGGTGGACCTGGACCTGCAGTTCGGCGATGTTGCCAGCGGCCTGATGCTGGACCCGGAACACACCATCACGGACGCCGTGGTGGGCGCCGCGAGCCAGGACTCCATGGTTCTCAAGGCGTACCTCACCGTCCACCCCGCCGGGATCTATGCCCTCTGCGCGCCGCGAAACCCTGTCGAGATGGACAGGATTTCCGGCGAGCAGGTGAGCCGGCTCCTCAGCCAGCTGCGCGAGGAGTTCCACTACATCGTGGTGGACACGGCACCCGGTCTGGGCGAACACGTCCTGGCCACGCTGGAGCAGGCCACTGATGCCGTCTGGATCTGCGGCATGGACATTCCCAGCATCAGGGGCCTCAGGACGGGCTTCCAGATCCTCGCCGAACTCGGCCTCGTCCCGGAAAAACGGCACGTGGTGCTGAACATGACGGACCGCCGGGCAGGCCTCACGCTGCAGGACATCGAAGCCACCATCGGCTCCCCCGTTGACGTTGCGCTCCCCCGCTCCAAAACGCTGCCGTATTCCACGAACAAGGGAGTGCCCATTCTGCAGGACGGCAGCCGGGACTCCGCCGCAAAGGGGCTCCGCCAGCTGGTGGAGCGGTTCAAACCGAACTGGGAAGAAAGACCCCACAAGAAGCTGCACAGAAGGGCGGTAGTCCAGTGAACCTCACAGACCGGTTCCAGAACCTCCGGGGCGAGCCCAAGCCTAACCCCGAAAAGCCACAGCCGGCTGACGTCTTCAAACCCAAACCGGCTGCCGCCACCCTTGGCAAGAAGCATGAGGAGCAGGCGGCGGGCTCCGCGGCGAGCGCCACGGCAGCACTGGAGACGCCCGCCGTCGCTTCAGTGGCCAGCGAGGCACTGAATGCCCTGAAGGAACGGGCCACCCAGACCCTCTATGAACGGCTGGGCTCGCGGCTCACAGACTCCACCCTCGACGACGAGGAACTGCACCAGTTCGTCCGGGACGAACTGAAGATCGTCGTCGATGAGGAGCAGGTCCCGCTGTCCGCCCCCGAGCGGCAGCGGCTGATCCGGGACATCATTGACGACGTCCTGGGCCACGGTCCCATCCAGCGCTTCCTCGATGACCCGTCCATCACCGAGGTCATGGTGAACCGCTTCGACCAGGTCTACGTGGAACGGCAGGGCCGCATCTTCCCCACCGACACAAAGTTCAGCTCCGATGACGCGCTGCGCCGGGTGATCGACCGGATCGTGTCCAAGGTGGGCCGCCGGATCGATGAGTCCTCCCCGCTGGTGGACGCCCGGCTCGCGGATGGCTCGCGCGTGAACGCCATCATTCCCCCGCTGGCCGTTAACGGGCCTGCGCTGACCATCAGGAAGTTCGGCCGGGAAGCCCTGACGGTCCATGACCTCGTCACCTTGGGCAGCCTCTCCCCCGAGATGGCGGAACTCCTGCACGCCTGCGTCGTGGCCCGGATGAACATCATCGTTTCCGGCGGCACGGGTACCGGCAAGACCACCCTTCTGAATGTGCTGTCAGGGTTCATCCCGCAGGAAGACAGGATCGTAACCATCGAGGACGCCGTCGAACTCCAACTCCAGCAGGAGCACGTCATCCGACTCGAAAGCCGTCCGCAGAACATCGAGGGCAGAGGTGAGGTCTCCATCCGGGACCTGGTCCGGAACTCGCTCCGAATGCGGCCGGACCGGATTGTGGTGGGTGAGGTCCGCGGCGGCGAATGCCTCGACATGCTGCAGGCCATGAACACCGGTCACGACGGATCCATCTCCACGGTGCACGCCAATTCGCCGCGGGACGCCATCGCCCGGCTCGAGACGCTGGTGCTGATGGCAGGAATGGACATTCCGCTCCGGGCAGTCCGCGAACAGTTGGCCTCGGCCGTGAACCTGATCGTGCACATCACCAGGATGCGGGACGGCTCGCGCCGGGTCACGCACATCACCGAGGTGCAGGGCATGGAGGGCGATATCGTCACTCTCCAGGACGCCTTCGTGTTTGACTACTCGGCCGGCATGGACGCCAACGGCCGTTTCCTCGGGAAGCCGGTGCCTACGGGCGTCAGGCCGAGGTTCACCGAGCGCTTCGCCGAACTCGGCATCGAGGTCTCGCCGGCAGTGTTCGGGGCATCTCTGATTGGTATGGCGCCGGCCGGCCTGTCTTCGTCCAATGCAGCCGCGCCAAGGGGGCGGTGACCATGACCGGCGACTCCGGCGTCTTCGTGCTGGCACTGGTGCTGCTGTACCTCGCAATCTTCCTGGTCTTCGGCGTGGCCCTTAGGCCAAATTCAGGTCTTCCAATGTCCCGCCGCCGGCCCGATGTCCCCACCCAGTCCTCGCCGCTGACCCGGCTGACCGACCAGGCCGTGGGCGCGCTCAACAAGGGCCTCAGGAAGCGCGGAACGGGCCTGCTTACCCAGGACCGGCTGGATGAGTGCGGGCTCAAGAAGGAACCGGGCGACTACCTGATCATGGCGGGCGTGATCACCCTGACCGCCGCCGTCGTCGGGTTTTTCCTGGCCGGCCTCTTCGCCGCTATCCTTCTGGCCCTCCTGGCCCCGCTGGGACTGCATGTGCTGCTGAACATCCTGGCCGCGCGCCGCCGTCGGCAGTTTGACCAGCAGGTGCCGGACACGCTGCAGATGTTCTCCGGCGGCCTGCGGGCCGGCCACAGCCTGCTCCGCGCCGTGGACGCGGCGGGACAGGAAAGCCAGCCGCCGATGTCCGAGGAGCTGGGTCGGATTGTCAACGAGACCAGGATCGGCCGGGACCTCGGCGAAGCCCTGGCGGACGTGGCCAGGCGGACCCAGAGCGAGGATTTCCTCTCCATCTCGCAGGCCATCGAGATCCACCGCGAGGTGGGCGGTGACCTGGCGGAGGTGCTGGACCACCTGGGCGACACCGTCCGGGACCGCAACCAGGTGCGCGGGCAGATCCGGGCCCTGAGCGCAGAGGGCCGGATGTCGGCGATCGTCCTCATGGCCCTGCCGGTGCTGATGTTCATCGGACTGACGTTCTTCAACGAGATGTACGCCCGCACCTTCACCAGCACCCTGCCCGGCTACCTCATGATCGCCGCGGCAGTCGTCCTGCTCACCGCCGGCGGCTTCTGGCTCAGCCGGATCGTCAAACCCAAGTTCTAGGAAGAAGGTGGTCATCATGCAACCTGTGGCTTATGCGGCGATCCTGGCAGTGATCGCACCCGTGACGGTCATGACGTGGTTCGTCTTCACCGGCGACCGGGCGGGGCTCCGGAATATCCAGGCGAATCTGGGCCGGGTCGCCAAGACCAAGGGCCCGGCGCTCAGCGTCAACGAGAAGCTCATGCTGGCCAGCCAGCGCATCATGCCGAAGGGCTACGCCGGCTGGCTGGACCGGCAGCTCGCAGGCGCGGGCCGGCCCAAGGACTGGCCGCTGGCCCGGCTCATCATGGTCAAGCCGCTGCTCGCCTTCTTTGGCGCGGTTGCCGGGTACCTGTTCTTTGCGGGCAGCCCGTCGGCCCAGCGTTTCCTTATCATGGTGGGGCTTACGGCGCTCTGCTACTTCACGCCCGACCTGCTGGTGCGCAACCGTGCGCAAAAGCGGCGGGGAGCCATTCGGCTGGAACTGCCTGTTGCCCTGGACCACATGCTGATCTCCGTCCAAGCCGGCCTCGGCTTCGAAGCGGCTATGGGTCGCGCCGGCACCAACGGCCACGGTCCCATGGCCGAGGAGCTGATCCGCACGCTTCAGGACATCCAGGTGGGCCGGTCGCGGAAGGAGGCCTACCTCGCCATGGCGGAGCGAGTGGACGTACCCGATGTGCGCAGCTTCATCCGGGCAGTGGTCCAGGCCGACGCTTACGGCGTGGCCATTGCCGGCGTACTGAAAACGCAGGCGGAGGACATGCGGATCAAACGGAAGCAGCGCGCCGAGGAGCACGCCATGAAGATTCCGGTGAAAATGCTGTTCCCGCTGATTTTCTTCATCCTGCCCACCCTGTTCATCGTGGTCCTGGGGCCGACGGTGATGAGCATCATCTCGCTGTTCACGGGGTAGGTTCTTTGGCTGGGTCTGCTGGCTGGCTTTATTGAATGCGACAACTGAATGAACGACGGCGGTTCCCGGCTTTTGCGCCAACACCGCCCCTTAGGACTGGACCCCTCGGATTACCCCCCCTTCCGAGGGGTCCTTCCATGTGCCGAGATCCGGCAGCGCCCTCCCGGTTTCCGGCATCGAGAAGCTTCAAGATTCAAGGTTTGCGCAAGGCAAGCGCAGGAAATGCGCAGGCCGCTAAAGGTTGGCTCAGGAGTTCGCAAAGAACCTAGTTGAGGCGAATTTCCGTTGCTAGCTTTTTTATAGAGCTGGTGATGGACCAGCTTTCCAACACTCGCTCAGGAGTTCAAAATGCTTGCTTTCTTCTCTAACGCTGCTGCCCGTGTCCGTCGCGACGAAAAGGGCGCTACCGCCGTTGAATACGGCATCATGGTCGCTCTCATCGCCGTTGTCATCATCGTCGCCGTTGGGCTTATCGGTGGCAACCTGACCACCACCTTTAACAGCGTCGCTTGCGCCGCCAAGGGTGGCACGATGTCCACCGCCGCGACGCCCGTTTGCTCCAAGTAGCTCGCGCTTCGCGAAAACCCAACCATTCGCATGTAGGGCTACTGCCCTGCGCTCGGTCAGGAGTTATCAAGTGATCGCTATTTTCTCCAACGCTACAGCCCGCGTCCGCCATGACGAAAAGGGCGCTACCGCCGTCGAATACGGCATCATGGTCGCCCTCATCGCAGTTGTCATCATCGTCGCCGTGGGACTGATTGGCGGCAATCTGACGACTACATTCAGCAGTGTCGCGTGCAACGTAAAGGGCGGCGCCTACACCGCGGCCAAAGCCGCCGACGCTGCTGCTGGCACTGCCGCGGTTGCAGAATCCTGCACCAAGTAGCCGCGCGTGAGGTACGGGCGGCGGTGCTACTTGCGTCGCCGCCCGACCCGTCCCTGCCGACTTACAAATCATGCCACACGGAGGGGTGACCAGAATTGTCCAGGAAATCCGAGCGCGGGGCCGTTGCCGTCGAGTTCGCAATCCTGGCACCCGTCCTGGTCATGATTCTACTGGGAATCACGGAATTCGGCCGCGCTTACAACGTGCAGACCACGCTGACTAACGCCGCCCGCGAAAGCGTCCGGTCCATGGCCATCAACAACAGCCAGACTAGCGCAAGAACTGCGGCCAAAAACGCCGCAACTCAACTGAGCCCAGCCTTGGCTGACGCCAATATCACATTCAGCGCCACCGATTGCACGGTCGGTACGCAGATGACAGTCACCGTGAGCTACAACCTAAGCACATTGACCGGTATCGCCGGCCCGTTTGCCATGACAGGAAAAGGAACCATGCTGTGCGGCGGCTAAAGGTTACTTCCAGCGGAGAGCGCGGAGCAATTGCGGTAATAGTCGCTTTTCTCATGGTGGTGATGCTCGGGTTTGCCGCGCTAGCCATCGACGTTGCCAAACTATACGCAGAACGGTCGCAGCTGCAGAACGGTTCCGACGCCGCCGCACTCATGATGGCCCAAAAATGCGCCAAGAATGACACCGACACCGAATGCTCTGCTACTTCTCCCTTGGCTGCGGACCTCGTCAACAAAAACGCCATCGACGGATTGAGCAACGTAAAATCCATCGCCTTGGACAAAACCAATCGCACCGTGACGGTAACTGCTGGGGCCAAGGAAGCCGGAGGTGCACCCAACCAGGTGTCCCTCTTCTTCGCGAACGTTCTGGGGATTCCTAATGCTGAAGTAAATGCCAGTTCCAGTGTGAGGTGGGGCAGCCCGGTGGAAGGCACCATAGTCTTTCCATTGGCTTTCTCCATCTGCCAGGTCTCGGGCATGGTCGATGGCGCCGCGCAACTGCTTCAGAACCATTCGGCTGATGCGAACGCTGACTGTCCGCTTGGACCAGCCGGCAAGACCGTCCCCGGGGGGTTCGGCTGGACCTCCCAAAACACAGGCCAATGCGGTGGCCTGGTCAACCTGGCCATCAACCAGAGTGGCAGCGCCACCGGCAACGATGGCCCATCCAACTGTGATGGCATCTTGAACGGCTGGGCCAGTGAAATTGCCGCCGGACGCCCGGTCATCGTCTTGTTGCCGGTCTACGACGACGTGACCGGGACGGGTTCGGGGGCCAGCTACCACCTGAACAGTTTTGCTGCCTTCAGTGTTAAGGGCTGGGCTTTCAGCGGGTCGGACAAGCTGCCCTTGGTCTACAACAACTCGTCAACTGCGAGCCTGAAATGCCAGGGCAACTGCCGCGGAATCATCGGCTCGTTCGTCAAGTACGTCTCTCTGGCCGACGGATACAAGCTGGGGCCGGTCAGCCCTGATGGCGCCACCGTCGTCGAACTGACCAGTTAGTCCTCTGCAGCGCAGCAGTTCTGCAGTTCGTTGATACAAGTCTCAGGAGCAGTTCGTGAAGTCTCGGTTGTTGGCAGGAGCGGCAGCAGTAGTCCTTGCCCTCGTGGGCGCCATGCTGGTTATCTCATACGCCCAAGGGGCCGACCAGCGTGCCGTCAAGAACCTTGAGCCTGTTGACGTGCTCGTCGTCAAAGCTGCTATTCCTGCCGGCACACCTGTTGAATCCATGACTGCTTCTGTAGCCACACAACAGTTGCCGGCATCGGCCGTAACTGAATCATCGCTGAAGTCGCTGGATTCTTCTAAAGGCAAGGTCGCGGCTGTGGACCTGGTTCCCGGCGAGCAGCTGGTTTCCGAGCGTCTCGTGGCTCCCGAAGATGTCAAGGCGACCGGATCCGTACAGATCCCGGTTGGGCTCCAAGAGGTCTCTTTCAAGCTCGAGCCGGACCGGGTGGTCGGGGGACGACTCGCCCCCGGCGACCACGTGGGCGTCTTCGTCAACCTTGAGAACGGCGGCCTAGAGCAAAAGACTGATGCTGAAACCACCAAACTGACCGTTCGCAAGGCGCTGGTGACAGCTGTCCAGCGCGCGCCTGAGCCGGCCGCCACAGCCCAACCCACCCCGTCCGCGAGCGCGGATCCCAACGCGGCCGACCCTCAGGACACCATGCTCCCTACCGGTTCCCTCATGCTCACCGTCGCCGTCAGCGACGTTGACGCGGCCAAGATCGTTTTCGCCGCCGAGTTTGGAAAAATCTGGCTCAGCAAGGAGCCCACCAACGCCAAGGACAGCGGCCCCCGGATCATCCAGCGAAGTGAGGTGTACAAGTGAGCCGCTTCGTCCTGATCACACCCAACGCAGACTTTGACGGCCGCCTGCGGCAAGCCGTGGCCGGTGGCCTCCAGGGCGGCGTGCAGACCTTCCTCACGAACATCCTGCCTGCTGGCCCTTATGACCTGTTCGCCCAGCTGAACCAGGAACAGCCGGAGGTTCTTATCCTCGGCCCGGATCTGCCCGTCGAAGAGGCACTTCGCCTGGCCATGGTGCTCGACGTGCAGGTTCCAAACCTGATGGTGCTCCTGGTCAGTGAACCGGACCCTACGCTGGTCCTGCAGGCCATGCGAGCCGGCGTTCGGGACGTTCTGAGCCCCTCTGCCGATCCCGCTCTGCTAAGGGTGCTTCTGGAACGCGCCTGCCAGTCCTTCGCCAACCGGCACCGGACCGAGCACCAAGGCCCGGCCGAACATCATAGGGGCACAGTTATCGGGGTCTTCTCACCCAAGGGCGGCGTAGGTAAGACGACTATTGCCACCAACCTCGCTGTCGGGCTGGGCAAGCTGACGCCCATGAGTGTAGTGCTCGTAGACCTTGATCTGCAGTTCGGCGACGTCGCCTCTGGCCTCTATCTAAATCCGGAGCACACTGTCACGGACGCGGTCTCGCCCGCCGCGGCCCAGGACACCCTGGTGCTCAAGGCCTTCCTCACCGTTCACCCTGCCAGCATCTATGCATTGTGTGCGCCCCTCAGCCCTGTGGAGGCTGACTACATCACGCCGGAGCAGATCACACGTCTCCTCGAACAGCTGGCAGAAGAGTTCCAGTACGTCGTGGTTGATACTGCGCCCGGCCTGCCCGAAATCGGTCTGGCCGCCATGGAAGCCTGCACCGATGTGGTGTGGGTCAGCGCGATGGACATACCGAGCGTCCGCGGGCTCCGTTCTGGCATGGACATCCTGCGTCAGTTGGAGATCTTGCCAGAAGGGCGGCATGTGGTCCTGAACATGGCCGACTCAAAGTGCGGTCTCACCGTGCAGGACATCGAATCGACCATTGGAGCTCCTGTGGATGTCAGCGTCCCCCGTTCCAGGGTCGTGGCTTTGTCGACCAACCGCGGCATGCCTGTCCTTCTGGATGCCAAGAAGGACCCAGCCGCCAAAGGCCTCGCTCAGCTAGTGGACCGCTTGAGCCCAACCTCCGGTGCTAAGGGGCAGCGGAGCGCCCACCGACGGGTCGTGGTCTAGGTGAAGCTTTCGGAACGCATCCAGGCAGCGCAGCACAAGTCCGAGGTTCCGGGTGCCCCACTGCACGTCTCGCCTACACCGCAGCATTCTCCGGCTGCCGTGATGCATACTTCGCCGCTGCCTCCTGCCCCAGTGCAGATTCAGCCAGCAATCGCATCGTCCGTGAACACTGCACCAAGGCTGATTTCTGGTGTGTCCACGTACCAGACGCGTGCGGCGCGGCGCGCAGCAGAGGCAGAGGCTGCGGCTGCAGAGGCGCAAGCCGCCCAGTCTCCCGCAGCTTCGCCTGTGGCTACTACCGAGCCGGCTCCTGTCACTGGGGCGGAACATGTTCGGTCGGCACCTACGACTCCCCCGCCGTCGATCCTGGGCCGCCGGCAAGCGGCGGCTGCATCGGCAGCGGTAAAGCCGCCCGTCGCAGCGCAGGCCGAGTCCTTCAAGCCGAAGACCCAGCAGCCGGTGGATGTTTTTGCTGCCCTCAAGCAGCGTGCCGCAACGGCACTGTTTGAACGCATGGGGGCGCGATTCAACGATTCAACCCTCACGGAGCAGGAACTTCGCCGGACCGCCCGCGAAGAGCTCATCCGTATCATCGATGCCGAGCAGGTGCCGCTGACTTCGGACGAGCGGACGCGTCTGGTGGCAGACGTAGCTGATGACGTGCTCGGCTACGGGCCACTGCAACGGCTTTTGGATGATGATGCCGTCACCGAAATCATGGTGAACCGGATGGACCAGATCTATGTGGAGCGCAAGGGAAATCTGACTCTCACGGATTCACGATTCAGCTCGGAAGAGCATCTGCGGAAGGTCATTGAGCGCATCGTGTCCAAGGTGGGCCGGCGCATCGACGAATCCTCGCCGCTGGTGGACGCACGCTTGGAGGACGGTTCCCGCGTTAATGCGGTGATCCCTCCCCTGGCCGTCGGCGGTTCCTCGCTAACCATCCGTAAGTTCAGCAAGGTGCCCCTTACTGTCCAGAACCTCATCGATTTCGGGACCCTCACCCCGGAAATGGCGGAGCTTCTGAACGCGTGCGTCAAGGCCAAACTCAACATCATCGTTTCCGGCGGTACGGGTACAGGCAAGACCACCTTGCTCAACGTCCTGTCCTCTTTCCTCCCGGCCGATGAGCGCATCGTGACCATCGAGGACGCGGTGGAACTCCAGATCCAGCAGGAGCACGTGGTCCGGTTGGAAAGCCGCCCGCCGAATACAGAAGGTAAGGGCGAAGTTACCATCCGCGAACTGCTCCGGAACTCCCTTCGTATGCGTCCGGACCGGATTGTGGTGGGTGAGGTCCGTGGCGGAGAATCCTTGGACATGCTCCAGGCCATGAACACTGGTCACGACGGGTCGCTGTCAACGGTGCACTCCAACTCACCACGTGATGCCATCGCCCGTCTGGAGACACTGGTCCTCATGGCGGGCATGGACCTACCGCTGCGGGCGATCCGCGAGCAGATCGCTTCCGCGGTTAACCTCATAGTCCAGATCTCACGCCTCCGCGACGGCTCCCGGCGCATTACGCATGTGACGGAGGTGCAGGGGATGGAAGGCGATATCGTCACGCTTCAGGACGCCTTCGTCTTCGACTACTCCGCCGGGGTGGACCAGCACGGCAAGTTCCTCGGCAAGCCTGTACCCACGGGCATCCGCCCGCGCTTTATCGACCGCTTTGAGGACCTCGGAATTCATGTATCCGCCGGGGTCTTCGGAGCGCCCATAGTCTCTCCGGAAAGGCACTGACTTCATGATCGTCACACTCGGTGTCGTCCTCGTGATCGCTTCGGCACTGCTGGGCGGCGTGGCGGTGCTCATCCCGCGCACGCCTACAGTACCGCTTGAACGTCGTCGGCCTTTCCGTGCTGAGGCGGACTCTCAACTCACCAGGTTCGCCGGCAGCGCCGTCCAGTCCATCGACCGCGTCTTCGCCAGGAGGAACGTCCGCTACTTCAACCGTGAAAGCCTTGAGAACGCCGGCCTCCGGCTCAGCCAAGCCGAGTTCATCCTGCTGATCCTGGTGGGCGGGTTCGTAGGCGCCCTTATCGGGCTTGTGGTCGCCGGACCCCTGCTGGCGATCCTCCTCGTAATCGCGGCCCCCTTTGTCGGACGCTTGGTGCTTGGCTTCCTCGCCGGCAAGAGGCGCTCTAAATTCGATGAGCAACTGGGCGACACGCTCCAGCTGCTGTCCGGAAGTCTGCGGGCAGGCCACAGCATTCTGCGGGCGATCGATGCCGCCGCCAACGAATCCCAAGCCCCAACGTCGGAAGAAATGCGCCGCATCGTCTCCGAGACCAGCCTGGGACGCGACCTGCTCGTGTCCCTCAACGACACCGCCGACCGCATGAAGAACGAGGACTTTGTATGGATATCCCAGGCCATCCAAATCAACCGGGAAGTGGGTGGAAATCTGGCGGAAGTTCTGGACCAGGTGAATGAGACCATTCGCGAGCGTAGCGAGATCAAAGGCCACATCAAAGCCCTAGCCGCGGAAGGCAAGTTCTCCGCCTACATCCTCATGGCGCTTCCTATAGGTATTGTGGTGATGCTCGCGACGGTAAATCCCGGGTACATGAACAAGATGTTTACCAACCCGCTGGGATGGATCATGATTGTGGCCTCTATCATCCTCATGACCGTCGGCGGCCTGTGGATGCGCAAGATCATCGACCTGAAGTTCTGAGGCAGACATGGAACCTTTGATTCTCCTTGCACTGCTCCTGATCTGCCTGCCGCTCGCCTACCTGGTGTGGACCCTGCTATCCGTCGACCGGAAGGGGCTGGTGAAAGCCCGTGCCCTACTGTCCAGGGGCGTCCATCGGACCGAAGCCGAGAAGAAGCCCAACAACGGTCTGGTCGATAAGATCGGCTTTCGTCTCACCCCCGGGGGCTATGTGCAAAAGCTCGACCGGCTGCTTGCCCTTGCCGGGCGCCCGGCGTCCATGCCCTTAGGCCGTGTCTTGGCCGCCAAGCCGACGCTCGGCTTGATAGGTGGTCTTCTGGGGTTGTACATCAGCTCCATCGGATCTACACCCATCATGAAGCTCGTGGGGATCTTCGTCCTGTTTCTGGGGTACTTCATCCCGGACCTGATGCTTTACAGCAAGGGTCAGGAACGGCAGAAGGCCATGCAGTTGGAGCTGGCCAACACCCTGGACCAGATGCTGATTTCGGTTGAGGCTGGCCTCGGCTTCGAGGGCGCTATGGCTCGGGCCGGCGAAAACGGCAAGGGTCCGCTGGCCGACGAACTGGTCCGGACTCTGCAGGACATGCAGGTGGGCCGGAGTCGTCGCGAGTCGTACATAGCGCTGGCCGAACGCACAAACATTCCGGAGCTGCGCAGCTTCGTGCAGGCTGTGGTACAGGCGGACACGTACGGCATCGCCATCAGCCGCGTTCTGCGCGTGCAGGCCAAGGTGATGCGGGTGAAGCGCCGCCAGCGTGCGGAGGAGAAGGCCATGAAGCTGCCGGTCATGATCCTGTTTCCGTTGCTTTTCTTCATCTTCCCGGTCCTCTTCATTGCCATCTTGGGCCCGGCCGTCATCAACACCATCGAGACCTTCGCCAACCAGTAAGGTGGGGACTTCCGCAGGATTTTCCCCACCACAAGGTACCCGCAGGGTTTCCACAGGATCCAAGCTCAATCAGGGTTTTCCCAACCTCAGAAAGTAGCCTTAAGTCATGTCCATTTCAGGTTCCGGAGCACCCGACAGCAGCGCCAACGGCGTCTGCGTCCCGGTGTCCGGCGTCCCGAATGGCAGGGCTCACAATGAATCGGAGAGTGCCACTTTGCCCGTCCTCGACCTGGATGTACTTCACGAACTTGAAGAAGACATGGGCAGCACAAGTGTGGCGCAGAACTTCGCCAGGGATTACATCAGCATCTGGAATAAGCGCCGGAGCTACCTCGAAAAGTCCGTGGAGGACAACGACACCGAGGCAGCGATGGACGCCGTGCTCAGTGTGAAGAATTCCGCCACCATGGTGGGGGCCGCGCGGCTGGCGCAGCTGGCCGTGGACCTGGAGCGGCTCGTCAAGCGCGGTGACCTGTCAGCAGCTCGGGAGCTGCTGCCCTGCGTAGCGCTCACCGGCGACGAGACCGTCAGCGGCCTCAGGCTGGGCTACCTTCCCCCGGAGTCCTGAGCCCGCGGTAGGCCAGGTTACGCGAACCTACTCCGCCCTCTTCGGCGCCAGCCGGTAACCGACGCCCCGCACGGTGACCAGCCACCGCGGATCCTGCGGGTCCTCCCGCAGCTTGCGGCGCAGGTTGCCGATATGGACCTCCACGGCCCGCTCATCGGCTTCACTGATGTAGGTGTCCTCGCCGTAGTACTCGCCCCGCACCACGCGCACCAGATCAGACCGGGTGCGCACCGCGCCCGTTCCCTTCAGCAGCTCGTGCAGCAGGTCGAATTCGCTCCGGGTCAGTCCCAGGGGCGTGCCGCGCAGGGCCACGGTCCGGGTTTCGGTATCGAGTGCCAGCCCGTTGTGCTGCAAGACAGTGCCGCGGCGTGAACCGGACGCACCTGCCCCAGCAGTGGAAGTTGCGTCGGCTTGGTCGGAAGCACCGGACGCAACCCTGGGCCGGCGCAGCATGGCCGTGATGCGGGCCCGCAGCTCGCGCGGCCGGAAGGGCTTGACGATGTAGTCGTCCGCGCCGCCCTGAAGTGCCGTGATGGTGTCCAGCTCTTCCCCGCGGCCGGTGAGCATCACGATATAGGCGTCGCTGAACTGCCGGATGCGGCGAAGGACCTCGAAACCATCAATGTCCGGCAGACCGACGTCGAGCGTTATGACATTTGCCTGGCGCTGCCTCGCCACGTCAACCCCGTCACGGCCGTTCCCCGCGGAGTGCACCTCAAAACCAGCCTGCTGCAAAACCGCGTCAAGGAGGTTCCTGACATCAACGTCATCCTCGATAACAACGGCAACACCAAGATCGCCCACCACTACCTCAATCCAGGTAAAACCACCGCACAGCCCAGCGCAATGCGGTAAGCGCTACCAGATTACCTACGCTACAACGTAGACAGGCCGAAAGACCCTAAATTGCCCATATGTTTTAGCCGCACCACCCGGTTGTAGCGCTTCCCCCTCCAATTACCGAAGAATAGGTGTGCATAATGGGCTTCATGTCTTCGTTTAACCACCAGTGGCCCGGAAATTCGGCAGAGCAGGCGAGTACCGGGCGCAGCCGCATTGGGTGAGCAGGTGCTGGTCCTCGACACGGACCGATTCTTCCGCCGGCTGCGGCCCCGCGTCCAGGTGGCGCTCTGCCAGCTCCCAGTAACGGTTCTCCTCGCCGCGCTGGCGATCGCCGCCCCCGCGGTGTGGCCCACGCTGATCGAGAGCGGCGTATTTATCGCCGCCATCATCATGATGGTGACCACGTTTATTGGGTGCTTTCTGGTTCCCTGGGAACGGCTGCCGCCCAACGCCTACCTGCTAATTCCGATACTCGACATGGTGGTCATCGGGCTGGCCCGCAACGGTGCCGTCCCCGCCGTGGCCGGGCTTGGAGTTTTGGCGATATTTCCGGTGATCTGGCTTTCCAGCTCCGAAGACTTCCCGCGCACCACTGTATTCCTGAGCTTTTTCGGCCCGCTCCTCATCGGCATTCCGTCTCTCGTGAAAAAGTTTCCCAACATTTCACCTTCGGACATTGCCACGGCAATTCTGCTGCCGCTCATGATGGTGGCCGTCTCGGTGGCCATCAGGTTCGCCGGCGCCAATGTGCGTCTGCAGCGCCAGAGGCTGCAGAAGAAGGACGCCGAGCTCCGCGAACTGCTCGTGGAGAGCAGGAACCGCGAACGGCTGCTCAAAACGATTCTGGACACCACGGATGTGGGCATTGTGGCCGTGGATGCCGGCGGCGAGAAGGTGCTGGTCAACGACCAGCAGAAAACCTTCAGGCAGGCGGCAGCCCCTGCCGGCATGGAGCAGCCGCTGGAAGCCGAGCAGCTTATGTTCGGTCAGGATCGGGTGACCCCGCTTCCGCTGGACAAGCGCCCCATCCGCCGCGCCGTTGCCGGCGAGACGTTCGCCGACTACTTGGTCTGGCTGGGCGAGGGGCCCGCGCAGCGGGCGGTCGCCACTGGTGCGCGGATCATCAAGAACGACGACGGCGGGTTCAGCGGCGCGGTCATCGTCTACAGTGACGTCACGGGGCTGGTTGAGGCGCTCTCTGCCAAGGAGGAGCTGATCTCCAACGTCTCCCATGAATTCCGCAGCCCGCTCATGTCTGTCGTGGGCAACGTGGACCTGGTGCTGGATGAAGCGGACGGCCTGTCGCCCGGCTCAGTGCACCGCCTGGAGGTTGTGCAGCGCAATGCCGAACGCCTGCTCTCCCTGGTCTCGGAGCTGCTGGTGTCGGCGTCCGCCGTCCTCGCTGTGCATCCCCGCCGGACGGACCTCGCGGGCCTGATCGAGAACAGCATCGGCTCCGTCCAGGCCCAGGCGGACGCCAGCAACGTCTCCCTCACCACCGACGTCCCGGCGCCGCTGTGGGCGCACGCCGACCCGCTGCGCATCGGCCAGGCCCTGGACAATCTTGTCTCCAACGCCATCAAATACTCTCCCGACGGCGGCACAGTCACCGTGAGTGCGCGGCGCAGCGACTCCTGGGTACAGCTGAAGGTCCAGGACACGGGCATGGGCATCAGCGAAGAGGAAACTTCGCGCGTCTTCACCCGGTTCTTCCGCAGCCAGGCCGCACGCCAGGCGGCCATTCCCGGCGTGGGACTTGGACTGTCCATCACCAAGACCATCGTGGAGCGGCATGGCGGTACCATCTCCTGCGACAGCAAGCCCGGCGCCGGCACCACCTTCACCCTCACGCTGCCGGCCGAGGGCGCTTCGACCGTCTAGGCCAGACGGCGGCCTCGACGTGCCGAGCCAAAGCGGGGTGCCTGCCTGAGAATGAGCTGAGAAGCGCCCCGCCCCTGTGCGTTGACCACCTGGGCGGGAAGGTGCTTGTTTTAGTCCACGGACGCTACAACAAGGGCAGGATGTCTTCCGAGAGCACGCGGCGTTGCGGCAGGCTCGGGGCAGCGGCCACTGCCACCCACGCGGAAGGCGTTGGCCATGGACACCTACGTACGGGCACGCACTGGCGGGACCACCCTGCGGACTCTTGTGCCCCGAGTGGCCTTGACCCTTTTCGTTGCCGCCGCCTCCGGCCTCGCCGGCTGCCAGGCTGCTCCGTCCATCCCTGGCGCACAACAAAGCGGTCTTAGCCCTCCCGCTACTGTCGAGCCCCCGCGGCCAAGTACTGTGCCCTCATCGACGCCCTCCACACCGGGAACCCCTCAGGATTCAGCCGCCGCACCCGGAACTGGGAGCCACGGCCACCCGTCGTCCACCAAGCCGCAGCATGTGTTCGTCATCAACCTGGAAAACAAAGATTACGACGCTGTATGGGGACCCGGTTCGGAAGCACCGTACTTGTCCGGAACGCTTCGGGGTCAGGGGCTCTTGCTGACCCAGTACTACGGAACGGCGCACCATTCCGCCCCTGATTACATCGCCCAAATTTCCGGGCAGGCCTCCAACCCGGCAAACAGGGACGATTGCCCGACGTACGAGCCACTGAAACTCGAGGGAACAGCGGATCCGGGCCAGATCCTGGGTTCCGGCTGCGTTTATCCGGCATCCGTTCCGACCCTGCCCGGCCAACTCCAGGCGGCCGGAAAGACATGGAAGGGCTACATGGAAGACATGGGAAAACCCTGCCGCCACCCAGCACTCGGGGAAGAGGACAGGGACCAAAAAGCCAAGGACGGCGACCAGTACGCGACGCGCCACAACCCATTCGTGTACTTCCAGTCCATCACTTCCTCGCCGGACTGCGCCGCCCGGGTGGTGGACTTCAGCCGCCTCCACGAAGATCTCAGATCCGTCGGAACAACACCGAACCTGTCCTACATCACCCCCAATCTCTGCAACGACGGCCATGACAGCCCCTGCGTGGACGGCCAGCCCGGCGGCCTGGCAAGCGCAGACTCCTGGCTCCAAAAACAGATACCGCCCATCCTTGACTCCCCAGCCTTCAGGAAAGACGGCCTGCTGGTCATCACTTTCGACGAGGCCGACGGCGATTCGACAGGCCCCGGACAGATCCCCGGGGGAACCGACGGCGGCAGAGTAGGCGCGCTGGTCCTCTCGCCCTTCACCAAGGCCGGCACCGCCTCGGACACCGTCTTCAACCACTTCAGCCTTCTGGCCAGCATCGAGGACCTGTTCGCCCTGCCACGGCTGGGTTACGCCGCCGCGCCCGGACTGGACAGCTTCCTCGCCGCCGTTCTGAACGCCCGCCCCTAGGAGGTGTCCCGCTACCCGCCCCAACCCCACGTCCGCACATCCAACGCTGAGAAGGTTCCCCGCGTGCGTCATTGGCGACGGCGCGGGAGCCCAGGCCCAAAATCCACTAGGTGTCACATGAAAGCCAATCCCCTGTACGCAGCCGTACTCATGACCTCCCTCCTGGCCAGCGGAATGATCGCCGCAGCCTCACCGGCCTCCGCCGCCGGCACCACCTACTTCGTCAGCGCCGCCGGAAGCGACACCAACACAGGAACATCCGCGGCAACCCCGTGGAAGTCCCTCACGAAGCTCAACCAAGCCATCCTTAAGCCCGGAGACACAGTCAGCTTGCGCCGCGGAGACACGTTTACCGGAGGCGTCGTAACCGCCCAAAGCGGCACGTCGGCGTCGCCGATCACACTGAACAACTACGGCACCGGGAACCCGGCGGCGGTGACCGGCGGCAAATCCGGCAACTGTTTCCGCATCAACGGCGACTTCACCATTGTGGACGGCCTGCGTGCGGTCTCCTGCGGCTATGCAGGCTTCAGCGTCGTCGGTGACCACGACAGTGTCCGGAATTCCAGCGCGTCCAGCAACGCGGCGGGACTGAAAATCAGCACCGGCTCCGATTTCGGCACCTACACAGGCAACTCCCTGACGAACAACAACATTGAGAATGTGAACACCCCCGGCACCAACTGTGGAACTCCGCAAGCGGTTAACTGCAGCGACGATTCCGGCGCCTTTGGCATCCTGATCAACGGCAACGACAATGAAATCTCCGGCAATACTATTTCCGGTTCCGCGGCGGCATCGTTCGACTTCAAGCTCGACGGCGGGGCCATCGAAATCTTCAACGGCAACCGTAATAGCATTCACCACAACATTGCCGTGGATAACAACACGTTTTCCGAACTGGGCCGCTCCTCGGCGGGAACCGCGGACAACAACACCTACCGCTACAACCTCGTCCGATCCACGTGCGGCACCAACTGCGCACAGGCCAAAGGCTTCATCGCCCGCGGGGCCACCACATCGTTTGGACCCACCAACGGCACAGTCTTTGAGTACAACACCGTCTACCTGAACGGCCCGGACTCCCAAGCCATGGTCTGCCACGCCTCGTGCCCGGCCTCCACTGTGATCCGCGGCAATATCCTGGTCGGCGTCAAGAACTCACTGTGGATCAACGGCTCTGGCTGGACCGAACGCCAGAACGTCCTCAACGGACCCAGGAACTTCACACCGAACAGCACATCCACAACCGCCTCCGCAGGCTTCGTCAACGCCCCCACGGACTTGCATCTGACCGCCACCAGCCCCGCAATTGACCGCGCCGGCGTCAGCAGCTCACTGACAGACCTCGACGGAAGCGCGGTCCCCCAGAACGGGGACTGCCGAGGAACGGCAGACGCCGATTCAGGCGCCTACGAATTCGACTCACCCAACTGCTGACCCGACTCCATTCGGCGCTCTTTACGGGTCTGCCAGTCCGGCAGGACGCTTAGGCCCTCGTCGAGGATGCGGATGAGGGATCCCGCGGCAGCATCCCGGCGGCGGCGCCGCAGCCAGGCGGCAAGGTTGCGCTCAGACGGATCGGAAGCGTTCGCTGCGGGGTAACGTCCTGTCTGCTGCACCATCGTAACGAGGTCGTTCATGCGTCGGACGCTTCGTCGGGTCGCCTTGGCGGGGTTGCCGTTGCCGGCGGCGAAGTGCTGCCCGCGAAGCGTGGGATCTGTGGCCCGCGCGGCAGCCAGATGGTAGCCCACCGTTGAAATGGGCGCCCCGGTCCGGGCCGAAATTTGCCCGCGGGTGAGGCCCCGTCTATACAGCCGCACCCACTCCTGGTTCGGAACACGGTGCCATCGTACGTTTGCCACTGATGTTCTCTTCCTCGGGTTATGCCGCTTCGGTTCCTGATGTATGGTCTCCGGTGCCGGGTCGCCTCGGTGCCGTCCGGAAACTCTTTCGTGTCATGCTGCTGTGGGCTCCTCTTCAGGATCGTGCAGCCGAACTGAGAGGAAGCTGAGAAGCACTGCGGCGCTCCGGGCGGTTTGCTGTGGGGCCAGGGATACTTCGACTATGGGTGTGGTGCCGGCATGAGAATTTTGATAGTGGAGGATGAGAGGCTGCTGGCCGACACCGTCCGCCGCGGGCTTTCCGGTGAAGGATTTGTGGTGGACGTCGTCCACGACGGGGTGGCTGCGGTGTGGGCAGCCACTGAAAATCCTTACGATGTGATTCTTCTGGATCTGATGCTGCCGTTGAAGAACGGCTATGACGTTCTCAAGGACATCCGTGGCCGCAGGATCTGGACGCCCATTCTGATGCTGACGGCGAAGGACGGCGAGTACGACCAGGCCGACGCGTTCGATCTGGGCGCCGATGACTACCTGACGAAACCATTCAGTTTCGTTGTCCTGGTTGCCCGGATCCGGGCGCTGGTGCGCCGCGGTGCGCCGGAGCGGCCGCCAGTCATGGAGTTGGGGTCGTTGAGCCTTGACCCGGCGAGCCGTCAGGTGCGGCGCGGGGAGGAGTCAGTCGTGCTAACCGCCAAGGAGTACGCCCTGCTGCAGTATCTGATGCGCCGGCCCGGTCAGGTAGTTTCCAAGGCTGAGATTCTGGATAACGTGTGGGATTCGGCCTTTGCTGGTGGCGAGAACGTTGTGGAGGTTTACGTTGGTTATCTCCGCCGGAAAATCGATGCCCCCTTCGGGGTGCAGACCTTGGTGACAGTCCGGGGCATGGGCTACCAGCTGACTGCCGACAGGAAGATCACGAAGTAGCTCCGGCGGGGAACGCACGGGATGGAGTTAGCGTGCGATGTCCTTGCCAGTCGGCGTCCGGACCGCATTCGCGGCACGACGAAAAACCAGTTCGAAACGGCAGCCACCGTCCGGCGCTACTGATGCCCCGATCGATCCATGGTGGGCTGCCATGAGCGCCGCAGCGATGGCCAGGCCCAGGCCGGTTCCGCCGCGTTCACGGGAACGGCTCTCATCGAGCCGGACAAACCGTTCGAAAATCCGCTTCCGGTCAAGAACCGGAACCGGCGGCCCGTCGTTATCGATGCTTATCGTGGCCTGAACCTCGGAACTTTGAACCTGGACGGTGATACGCGACTCCGCGTGCCGGTCCGCGTTGTCAAGGACATTCCGGATGACCTGGGCAAGCCGGTGCGCATCACCGGTCACCCGGGCCGGTTCCAGCCGGGCCTCAATCCGGTGCCGGCTCGTGGAGCGAAGGCGGGTGATTTCGTCATGGAGGACGTCGTCCAGGTCCACGTCAGTCATCTTGAGGTGAAGCGCTCCGTCGTTGGTCTTGGCCAGGGTGAGGAGATCCTCAACGAGATACCGCATCCTGGCCGTTTCGCCGGCTAGAACCGGTTTCATTTCCTCCCACGTACGGCCGGTCGGATCGGCTGCCGCGATTTCCAGTCCTGCACTCAGTGTGGTGAGCGGGCTGCGGAGCTCATGGCTGGCGTCGGATATGAAGCGCCGCTGTTCAACATCTGCGGCCTCAAGCCGGTCCAGCATTTGGTTCATGGTCTGCGCCAGCGCTTGAATCTCATCGGCTGTGGGAGGGACTTCGACCCGCCCGTCCAGCCGGCGGGCACTGATCATGGCCACCTGGCCCCGGATTGTGTCCACCTGGCGCAGTGACCTGCCCACCAGCGTCCAGACGGCGGCACCGACCAGCACCAAGAGCAGCGGCATTGCCCCGAGCGCAAACCATGCCACGGTGGCGAGGGTGTCGGCCTCAACCTGGATCGTGGCTGCCACGGCCACGGTATGAAGGACCCCCTTGTCCCGGACTCCGAGCGCCACAATCAGGAACTCGTCATCATCGCCGATGCTGGGCAGCCCGGGCACGTCCTGGGTCAGGGTTTGACCGGCCTCCGGCCGTAGTCCCGTCAGCGAAGTTGCAGCAACGGCCGGCACCGAGGATGCCAGGACGGATCCCTGCGGATCCAGGATCTGGACGTACTGGCCCGAGTGCGCAGCGGACTCAATGAAGCGGCGCCCCTCATCGACCCCGTGAGCGGACACCTGACCGGCGACCTCCTCGGCCTCGCCCCGCGCGGCGGCCTCCGCAGCGGCGACGAGCGAGGTCTGCAGCAGCACCAGCAGGATCAGCCCCCCAACGAGCAGCCCCGCAGCCACCACCACGACTGCCGTGGCCGTTGCGCGCTTCCGCACACCCCAGCGGGTCCGGGGCAGGGCCCGCGCACCAGGCATCCGGACGGTATCCATGCCTCTTAGGATGCCGCCACCAGCGGATAGAAACAAAGCCCGGCTCCGCCTTCTCAGCTACTCCTCAGCAGATGCTGCCCCATAAAGGACCAAACTGGCACCGCCGAAAGGACACCGTGAACCGGCCGCTCAGACTTTGACCATAAGCACCAAAGGCTCCAAGGACAGGTTTGCCTGCACCTGAGTACGGCCAACTGCTGCGCAACGGGACCTAATCCAGCGGGAGGGTCACCGTGACGGACGTTCCCGTCGAGGCTGACGACGTGACCGCCATCTGGCCGCCCGCGGAAGTCACAGCCAGGCGCATGAGCCGCAGGCCCATTCCTGAGTGCCTGCCGTGGGTGGCGGCGTCAACATCGAAGCCGCCGCCGTCGTCGGTTACGCGGAGCTGAATGGCATGGTTGTCCCCGGAGCGGCAGACGCAGCACAGCCGGACGGTCACGGACGACGCGTCGGCATATTTATGGATGTTGCTCAGGAGCTCCTGCGCCGCCCGGTAGAGCAGCGTGGCGGACTTCCTGTCCACTTCCATTCCATGGTGGGGCGCCTCAAGGTGCACGGTGATCCCACGCTCGCGCAGCGGGAGGGCCAAACGGTCAATCGCCCCCGCGACGCCAAGCGCATAGAAATCAACCGGATGCGTATCGGTGAGAACGCCACGGACTGCGACAACGTCGTCGCTTGTTAGTGATTTCATGTTCCAACTGTGCGCCTGGCGCCTTGTTATTTTCTTGTAACTTTTCGGCGTGTCCCCCGTTTGCAGGGGCGCATCAGGGGTGTGCGCTCCTGCCGCTACGCGAGGGTGTAGCCGGATCCGCGGACCGTCTTCAGCCAGCGTGGTTTCCTCGCGTCGTCCCCCAGCTTCCGGCGCAGGTTGCCGATGTGGGTTTCGATGATCCGGCCGGGGTCTCGCGTGCCGGCTGTGCGGCCTCCCGGGCCTGCCTCCCACTTCACGAGGCCCAGCAGCCCGACGAGTTCCGTCTTGGTGACCACACCGCTGCCACGCTGCAGCAGGATGTGCAGGAGGTCGAACTCGGTGCGGGTCAGCTGCAGGGCGCGCCCTCCGAGGGTGGCCGCCCGCGTTGCGCTGTCGAGCTCCAGCCCCTTGTGCTCGTAGCCGCGGGCTGCGGCGAGTGGCGGGGCGGCTGGCGGGCCCTGCGCCACCGCGCGTGTTTCGGCCGGCCGCAGGCTGCGCACCGGCGCGACAGAGGCCCGCAGCCGCGGTGACACCAGCGGCGCTTCCCGGGGCGTCACGATTCGCGGGACAGTCAGTTGACGGGGCCGGCGCAGCATGCCGTCAACGCGCGCCCGGAGCTCCCGTGGCCGAATGGGCTTGACCATGTAGTCGTCGGCCCCGGCGTCGAAGGCCTTCAAAGTGGCGCGAAGGGCGCTTCGAGCTGTGACGATCAGGATGTAGGTGTCGCTGAATTCGCGGATGCGCTGAAGCACCTCGTAGCCGTCCATGTCAGGAAGCACCAGGTCCAGTGTGACGGTGTCCGGGTGCCTGGCCTGCACCAACGCAAGCCCGGACTCACCGGTGGCAGCGCAATGCACGTCAAAACCGGCTTCCGCGAGGGTCGCACGCAAGAGGGACCGGACTTCCTCATCCCTCTCGATGACCACAACGACGCGACGATCATCCATCCCTTACCCCCTGTAAGGACCGAATTACTAAGACTGCTTCTCAGCCTACTAGCCACGGGGCGAAAACCCCGGCAGGGTATTACTCCCGCAGTGCCCGCGTGAGCTCTGCCCGGGCGAGCAGTTCGCCGTCGGAGGGGTAGGCCACTTCCTCGAACACCAGAGGGTGCGGCGCGGCCAGGACGGATCGTGCGTCCCGCTTCCGTGCGAGCAGCCGCTCGTGCAGCCATTCCGGGGGCTCTTGGCCCTCCCCCACGTACAGCGCCGAGCCCACCAGGGCGCGCACCATGTTGTGGCAGAAGGCGTCGGCCTGGACGGTAGCGACGATGACGCCGTCCTGCCCGCGGGAAAACTCGAACCGCTGCAGCTCCCGGACGGTGGTGGAACCCTCGCGTGGCTTACAGAAAGCGAGGAAGTTGTGCAGGCCCAGCAGCTTCGCCGCGCCTTCGTTCAGCAGGTCCACGTCGAGGGGCGTCTTGTGCCAGAGCGTGTCGTACCGGCTGAGCGGATCCCATTTCTCCGGGCCGTCCGCGATCCGGTAGCTGTAGCGGCGCCACAGTGCCGAGAACCGGGCGTCAAAGCCTTCAGGGGCAACGGCGGCGTGGTGCACCATAATAGCGCCGGTCTGGTCCCCCAGTCCCCGGCTGAGCGCCCCGCGGAGGCGCCGGAGGAGGGCGACGGCGGGATCAACATCCGCGCCGCGGTTCAGTCCCAGCCACTCGGCTTCCGTCAGGTCGAGGTGTACCACCTGGCCGCGGGCATGCACGCCCGCATCTGTACGCCCGGCGACGGTCACGCGCACGGGGCGGCGGAGCAGCAGCTCCAGCGCCCCCTCCAGAACTCCCTGAACGGTACGCCGGCCGGGCTGCACTGCCCACCCGCTGAACGGGCCGCCGTCGTACGCCAAATCGATCCGGATACGCAAAAACCCGCCGCCCCCCAAAACGGGGGCCGCGGGTTTTTGGTGGTTCATAGACTTAAGTCTATGCGAAGGATTTAGCGAATTACTTCGCGTCCTTCTCGTCGGCAGCAGCAGCTTCCTCGGCCGGAGCCTCGTCAGCAGCAGCTTCTTCAGCCGGAGCTTCCTCAGCGGCAGCTTCCTCAGCGGCCGGAGCCTCTTCGGTTGCAGCTTCGGTCTCAACGACCTCTGCTTCAGGAGCTTCCTCAGCGGCCGGAGCAGCAGCAGCGGCAGCCTGGGTAGCCTCGGCTACAACAGCCTGCTTGGCGGAAACCGGATCCAGAACCAGCTCGATGACAGCCATGGGAGCGTTGTCGCCCTTGCGGTTGCCGATCTTGGTGATGCGGGTGTAGCCGCCGTTGCGGTTCTCCACAGCCTGGGCGATGTCGGTGAACAGCTCGTGGACGACGCCCTTGTTGCTGATCAGGCCGAGAACGCGGCGGCGGGAAGCGAGGTCGCCACGCTTGGCGAACGTGACCAGGCGCTCTGCGTACGGCTTCAGGCGCTTGGCCTTGGTGACCGTGGTGGTGATCCGCTTGTGCTCGAACAGTGCGGCAGCCAGGTTCGCGAGCATGAGACGCTCGTGAGCCGGGCCGCCTCCGAGGCGCGGACCCTTAGTGGGGGTAGGCATAATTGTTTCTCCTCATATGGAAGCCGGGGGCTGCGCACAACGCGGTGCGGGCCAGCCCCTCGGCCAAGATCTGCTTGTTAGAGCTCGTCGTCGCTGAACGCGGCGTCGTCCTCTTCGATGGCTGCGGCGCGGGCTGCCAGGTCGAAACCGGGAGGCGAGTCCTTCAGGGACAGACCCAGTTCAACCAGCTTTGCCTTGACCTCATCAATGGACTTCGCACCGAAGTTACGGATGTCCATCAGGTCAGCCTCGGAGCGGGCAACGAGTTCACCCACGGTGTGGATGCCCTCACGCTTGAGGCAGTTGTAGGAACGGACCGTGAGGTCCAGATCCTCGATCGGCAGAGCCATGTCTGCTGCCAGGGCAGCATCCGTCGGCGACGGGCCAATCTCGATACCCTCAGCTGCGGTGTTCAGCTCGCGGGCCAGACCGAACAGTTCCACCAGGGTGGTGCCTGCGGAAGCAACGGCATCGCGCGGGGCGATGGCCTGCTTGGTCTCGACGTCGACAATGAGCTTGTCGAAGTCGGTGCGCTGCTCAACACGGGTGGCTTCCACGCGGAAAGTAACCTTCAGCACCGGCGAGTAGATGGAGTCAACCGGAATACGGCCGATCTCTGCGTCGCCGGACTTGTTCTGAGCTGCCGAAACGTAGCCGCGGCCGCGCTCGATGGTCAGTTCGAGTTCGAACTTGCCCTTCGAGTTCAGCGTGGCAATGTGCAGATCCGGGTTGTGGAACTCGACGCCGGCCGGCGGAGCGATGTCCGCGGCGGTGACGACTCCGGGGCCCTGCTTGCGCAGGTAAGCAACAACCGGCTCGTCGTGCTCGGAGGACACGGACAGGTTCTTGATGTTGAGGATGATCTCGGTGACATCTTCCTTGACACCCGGAACCGTCGTGAACTCGTGCAGCACGCCATCGATCCGGATGCTGGTTACAGCGGCACCGGGGATGGAGGACAGCAGGGTACGGCGGAGGGAGTTTCCGAGGGTGTAACCGAAGCCCGGCTCCAGCGGTTCAATGATGAAACGGGAGCGGTTTTCGGAGACGACCTCTTCGGAGAGGGTGGGGCGCTGTGCAATGAGCACTTAGGTTTCCTTTCGGCGAGCATCCGCTATATGACGCAACACAGGTGGTGGAAAATCGGTCTGAGACTTAACGCGCTGGGCTTGCCCGGACCCGAAACGGGTCCGGGCAAGCTCCGGCTGCGGAAAGTACTTAGACGCGGCGGCGCTTCGGCGGACGGCAGCCGTTGTGCGCGGCGGGGGTGACGTCCTGGATGGAGCCAACCTCGAGGCCGGCAGCCTGCAGCGAACGGATGGCGGTTTCGCGTCCGGAACCCGGTCCCTTGACGAACACGTCAACCTTCTTCAGGCCGTGCTCCTGTGCACGCTTGGCGGCGGCTTCGGCAGCCATCTGCGCAGCGAACGGGGTGGACTTACGCGAGCCCTTGAATCCAACCTCACCGGCGGAAGCCCAGCTGATCACAGCACCGGTCGGGTCCGTGATGGACACGATGGTGTTGTTGAACGTGCTCTTGATGTGCGCCTGGCCAAGCGCGATATTCTTCTTGTCCTTCTTACGCGGCTTGCGAACCGCGCCACGAGTCTTCGGGGGCATTTCTTCTCCTACAGAAAGTTATTTGGGGGAAGGCCGTGCTGATCCCACATTTTGCCTCAGGCAAATGCGGTTTAGCGGGCCTTCTTCTTGCCGGCGACGGTACGCTTCGGGCCCTTGCGGGTACGAGCGTTGGTCTTCGTACGCTGACCGCGTACGGGCAGGCCCTTGCGGTGACGCAGGCCTTCGTAGCTGCCGATTTCAACCTTGCGGCGGATATCTGCTGCTACTTCGCGGCGAAGGTCACCCTCAACCTTGTAGTTGCCTTCAATGTAGTCACGCAGCTCTACCAGCTGCGCGTCCGTCAGGTCCTTGACCCGAACGTCAGCGCTGATGCCGGTGGCAGCCAGGGTTTCGTGTGCACGGGTCTTGCCCACGCCGTAGATGTAAGTAAGCGCAATTTCCAGCCGCTTTTCGCGGGGAATGTCTACGCCAGCGAGACGAGCCATAGTGGCGGTACTCCTTGAATAAACCGGAGGTCGTAGGCAGTACACCCGCACTTTCAGTGCGGCCCCAGCCTCCGACCGGGGGTCAGCTGTCCGGACTCTTTCTAGCTCAATGTCCCAGTTCAGCTTGTGCTGCCTTTATTTACTTGCGTGGGTTAGCAACCCAGGGATTCCCTGACGGGAATTAGCCCTGGCGCTGCTTGTGGCGCGGGTTCTCGCAGATCACCATGACCCGGCCGTTACGGCGGATCACTTTGCACTTTTCGCAGATCTGCTTGACGCTCGGCTTGACCTTCATGGCGTTCCTTTGCGTGATAGCAGTTGGGCCGTTGGAGCGGCCGTAGGCAATTGCCTGACCGCCCAACGTTTACTTGTAGCGGTAGACGATACGACCACGTGTCAGGTCATAAGGGCTCAGCTCCACCACTACGCGGTCCTCAGGAAGAATCCTGATGTAGTGCTGGCGCATCTTCCCAGAGATGTGTGCGAGGACCACGTGCTTGTTGGTGAGCTCAACGCGAAACATCGCGTTGGGCAGCGCCTCAGTCACTACGCCCTCGATCTCAATGACCCCGTCCTTCTTGGCCATATCCTCCGCTAACTGTTGTTTGCCACAGACCTCCGGCTGGCGCCGGGCATGACTGCGGACGTTTTTGATTTGATTGACCGTCGCCCTCCGGCCGCAAATGGGCGTGGCAGGGCAGACAACCAACATGCAACTCTACGGCATTAGGACCGGAAAGTTAAATCCAGCCATGTTAGCGCACATTGCCCGGGTATGCACCAAATTCGCCGGCAGGAGTTGTCACCGGCCGGGCGCTGCTGACCCCGTCCAGGATGGCCAAACGTACGACGTCGGCTGCCGCGCTCTGCAGCGTTATGAGACTAATCTGCCGGGCAGCTTCCGTACTCCTGTCGAGCTCCTGGCCACCGGTGGCGAGGCAGAACACGGTGTCCCCGTCGGCCAGCGTGTGGCTCGGATTCAGCGCCCGTGCCAGCCCCGCATGGGCGGCCGACGCCGTCCGCTTGCACTCGGCCACATCCAGCGCTGCATTAGTGGCGACGACAACGAGCGTGGTGTTGAGCTGGGTGCCGGGGTCCGGTTCTGTGCCAGGGTCACCAACAGCTTCGCCGAACGGCAGGCCCAGCGCGTTCACCACTGCCAGGGCACCGACTACCACGCCGCTCTCAAGCGTGACCGACGCTGTGCCCACTCCCCCCTTGTATTTCCCGCGCCCGATGACGGCTCCGGTGCCGGCACCCACGTTGCCGCGTTCGACGTCGTGCCCTTCCGTCTGCGCGCCGGCGGCAGCGGCTGCAGCGTAGCCCATGGCCTCGTCCGGGCGGG
Source organism: Arthrobacter sp. NPDC056691 (assembly GCF_042791415.1). Lineage (NCBI taxonomy): Bacteria > Bacillati > Actinomycetota > Actinomycetes > Micrococcales > Micrococcaceae > Arthrobacter > Arthrobacter sp. NPDC056691. Next base: position 64,128 of record NZ_JBHTXX010000005.1, on the reverse strand, counting down.
CAGTGAAGTCGCCGCCGCGGCCGAGGTCGAAGATGGCGGCGGCCGGAACGATCGGCACTACTCCGCCCGCCACGGCGAAGCCGCGGCCCTGCTCCTCACACCAGCGCTGCGCACCATGCGCGGTGACCAGGCCGTAGGCACTGCCGCCGGTGAGCACGACGGCGTCCACGGTGCGCACCAGCGTGGTGGGGTCCATCGCATCGGTCTCATGGGTTCCTGGTCCTCCCCCGCGGACGTCCACCGAACCGACTGTCCCCGCAGGGGGCAGGACCACCGTCACCCCGCTCAGCCACCCGCCGTCGGACTTCTGCTGGTGCCCCACACGCACGCCCGGCACATCGGTGATCTTTCCGCGAGGTTCCATGCGCCCATTCTGCCCCGGGAGCTGACATGGCGACGCAGATACTTCCCCATGACGCGCAAAATCCCTGGCGATACCGGAATTCCGGTGTCGCCAGGGATTTTGCACGTCGCACAGCTAGGTGCGTGTCCCTCAGGGGATCGGGACCGGCACCACGCCGAGGGGTGCGAGCCGGGCTGCGCCGCCGTCGGGCGCCGACAGCACCCAGATACCCTTCTCATGGACAGCCACTGAATGCTCCCACTGGCACGAACGCTTGCCGTCGGTGGTGACCACGGTCCAGTCGTCCTCCAGCACGGCCGTCTCGATGCCGCCGCGCACCAGCATCGGTTCGATGGCCAGGCACAGGCCGGGACGGATCTTCGGGCCCCGGTGGCTGGTGCGGTAGTTCAGCACGTCAGGGGCCATGTGCATCTCCGAGCCAATGCCGTGACCCACATAGTCCTCGAGGATGCCCAGAGGTTTGCCCGGCACCGAGGAGACATAGTCGTCCACTGCGGCGCCGATGTCGCCCACGAACTTGCCCTTGGCCAGGGCGGCGATCCCGTGCCACATGGCCGTCTCGGTGACGTCGGAGAGCCGCTGGTCCTCCGGGTCCGGCGTTCCCACGATGACGGTCCGGGCCGAGTCGGAATGCCAGCCGTTGACGATCGCGCCGCCGTCGATCGAGATGATGTCGCCGTCCTGAAGAACCTTGTCGCCGGGGATGCCGTGGACCACTTCCTCGTTGACGGACGTGCAGATCGTGGCGGGGAAGCCGTGGTAGCCCAGGAAGTTGGACTTGGCGCCCGCTTCCAGCAGCACCGCAGCGAAGACCTCGTCCAGCTGGCGGGTGGTGACGCCCGGGGCTGCCGCGGCCACGGCAGCATCCAGGGCGCGGCTCAGGACGAGCCCGGCCTCATGCATGGTGCGCATCTGGGCGTTGGTCTTGTATTCAATGCGTGGCTGGCCGAATGCCATCAGCGGTGTTTCCTCTCAGTGTGCCCCTGCCCGGTAAGTTTCCTGGCCCGGGGCTAAATGCCGGAGGCCCCTCCCCATGGTCCGGGAGGAGCCTCGCAGCGTTGGAACTAATTTCAGGCGGCCTGCGCCTCTTTGATGGCCTGCATGACGCGGTCGGTGACCTCGTCGATCTGGCCGATACCGTCCACCTGGGTCAGGATGCCACGCTCGGCATACTTGGCCACAACGGCCTCGGTCTGCTCGTGGTACAGGTCCAGGCGGTGGCGGATGACGGCCTCGTTGTCGTCACTGCGTCCGGTTTCCTTCGCGCGGCCCAGCAGGCGGGACACGAGTTCCTCGTCATCGGCGGTGAGCTGCAGGACGACGTCCAGCTTCTGGTCGCCGTCGGCCAGGATCTGGTCCAGGTAGTCAACCTGGGCGGTGGTGCGGGGGTAGCCGTCCAGCAGGAAGCCGTCCTCGACGTCGCCTTCGCTGAGACGGTCGCGGACCATCTTGTTGGTCACGCTGTCCGGGACGAAGTCGCCGTTGTCCATGTACTTCTTGGCCTCAACGCCGAGCGGCGTCTCGCCCTTCACGTTGGCGCGGAAGATGTCGCCGGTGGAGATCGCAACGACGCCGAGGCGTTCTGAGATGCGTTCCGCCTGCGTGCCCTTGCCCGAACCCGGTGGTCCGATAATCAACATTCTGGTCATCGCAATAGCCCTTCGTAGTGACGCTGCTGTAGCTGCGCGTCAATTTGCTTGACGGTTTCCAGGCCAACGCCCACCATGATCAGGATCGAGGTGCCACCGAACGGGAAGTTCTGGTTTGCGTTGATCAGCACGAGCGCCACCAGCGGGATCAGTGCCACGAAGCCAAGGTAGAAGGCTCCGGGCAGCGTGATGCGCGACAGGACGTACTGCAGGTAATCCGCGGTCGGCTTGCCGGCACGGATACCCGGAATGAAGCCGCCGTATTTCTTCATGTTGTCGCTGACCTCTTCAGGGTTGAAGGTGATCGCGACATAGAAGTAGGTAAAGAACACAATCATGGCGAAGTACATCACCATGTAGATGGGGTGGTCACCGCGGGTCAGGTTGTTGTTGATCCACTCAACCCACGGCTGCATCGACTCCCCCGCCTTCGGCTGGTTGAACTGCGAGATCAACGCCGGCAGGTAGAGCATCGAGGAAGCGAAGATGACGGGAATGACGCCGGCCATGTTCACCTTGATGGGGATGTAGGTACTGGTGCCGCCCACAGTGCGGCGCCCGATCATCCTCTTGGCGTACTGCACCGGGATGCGGCGCTGGGACTGCTCCACGAAAACCACCAGGGCAACCGTGAGCAGCCCGATGGCCAGCACAATGAAGAACGTGCCCGGTCCCTGTGCGGTCCAGATGGCGCCCAGCGAGGTGGGGAAGCCGGCAGCGATCGCCGTGAAGATCAGCAGCGACATGCCGTTGCCGACGCCCTTCTCGGTCACGAGCTCACCCATCCACATGATGAGGCCGGTGCCGGCCGTCAGCGTGATGACGATGAGGATCGTGGTGATGACGCTCTGGTCCGGGATGATGGGCAGGTTACAGCCCGGCAGCAGCTGGCCGGAGCGCGCCAGCGACACCAGCGTCGTGGCGTTCAGCAGGCCAAGGGCGATGGTCAGGTACCGCGTGTACTGCGTCAGCTTGGACTGCCCGGAGGCGCCCTCTTCGTAGAGCTGCTGGAAACGCGGGATGACCACGCGCAGCAGCTGCACAATGATGCTCGCCGTAATGTACGGCATGATGCCCAGGGCGAAGATGGAGACCTGCAGCAGTGCACCACCGCTGAAAAGATTGACGAGCTGGTAGATCCCGCCCTGGGTCTGCCCGTTCGACAAGCATTGCTGGACATTCTGGTAGCTCACACCGGGCGAGGGGATAAAGGCTCCCAAGCGGAAGATTGTGATGATTCCCAGCGTGAACAACAACTTGCGTCGCAGATCAGGCGTCCGAAACGCCCGGCCGAATGCGCTTAGCAAGCGTCCTCCTCAGTTGTTAATAAGTCTTGTGATGCAGGTCTATAAACCCAACAACCGAGTCTAACCGGTGTTTGCGGCATGCGAACAATCCGGAAGACCCAATAGGTATGAAAAAACTCCCGGCACAGGGGCCTCGGCCCCCGTGCCGGGAGTTTGCGCAGCAGGCTAATGCCCACCGGCTCCGGGACAGAATCCCTTAGAGCGCGGTGGTGCTTCCGCCGGCGGCAGCGATCTTTTCAGCGGCGCTGGCCGAGAATGCGTGGACGGTGACGTCAACCTTGACGGTGATGTCGCCGGTGCCAAGCACCTTCACGGGCTGGTTCTTGCGAACGGCACCCTTTTCGACCAGGTTCTCCACGGTGACGGTGCCACCTTCCGGGAACAGCTCGTTGAGCTTCTCCAGGTTCACAACCTGGAACTCAACCCGGAACGGGTTCTTGAAGCCGCGCAGCTTCGGCAGGCGCATGTGCAGCGGCAGCTGGCCGCCAGCAAAGCCAGCCTTTACCTGGTAGCGGGCCTTCGTACCCTTGGTACCGCGACCGGCGGTCTTACCCTTGGAGCCTTCACCACGACCAACACGGGTCTTGGCGGTCTTGGCACCCGGGGCGGGACGCAGGTGGTGAACCTTCAGAGCGCTCTGCTTCTCAGCAGCTGCGGTCTCGGACGTGTTCTTCTCTGCCATTACTTCGCCTCCTCAACATTCACGAGGTGCGGAACCGTGTTGAGCATTCCCACGGTCACGGCGTCGGCGGTGCGGACAACGGTGTGTCCGATCCGCTTCAGGCCGAGGGACCGCAGGGTGTCGCGCTGGTTCTGCTTGGCGCCAATGACGCCCTTAATCTGGGTGATCTCCAACTTGGCGTCGGAGGGAATCAGGTTCTTAGCCATGACTTAGACCCCTGCCTTCTGGTTCATCAGAGCCTTCACCAGTGCCGGCGGAGCGATCTCGTCAAGCGGCAGGCCACGGCGTGCTGCCACGGCTGCCGGCTCTTCGAGGCGCTTCAGGGCATCAACGGTCGCGTGAACGATGTTGATGGCGTTGGAGGAACCGAGCGACTTGGAGAGGATGTCGTGGATGCCCACGCACTCCAGTACTGCACGGACCGGACCACCGGCGATAACACCGGTACCGGCGGAAGCCGGACGCAGCATTACGACGCCTGCAGCCGCTTCACCCTGAACGCGGTGAGGGATGGAGTTGCCAACGCGGGGAACGCGGAAGAAGGACTTCTTGGCCTCTTCAACGCCCTTGGCGATAGCCGCGGGAACTTCCTTGGCCTTGCCGTAACCGACGCCGACCAGACCGTTACCGTCACCAACGACGACGAGTGCGGTGAAGCTGAAGCGACGACCACCCTTGACGACCTTGGAAACGCGGTTGATGGTTACAACGCGCTCGATGAACTGGTTCTTCTCGGCTTCACGTCCGCCATCGCGGCCGCCACGGCCACCGCGGTCGCCGCGGCCCTGGCCACGCTCGCCGCGACGGGCGCCACCACGGCGGTCCTCGGTTGCGGGAGCAGTGGTCTCAGCAGCTGCGGCTTCGGTCGCCTTCTCTTCTGCAGACACAGTGTCCTTTTCCTTGTTTGCTTCGGTCACAGTGACAGCCCACCTTCGCGTGCACCGTCAGCGACGGCGGCGATCCGGCCGTGGTACTTGTTACCACCACGGTCGAAAACGACGGCTTCGACGCCGGCAGCCTTGGCACGCTCGGCGACGAGCTCGCCAACGCGCTTGGCCTTGGCGGTCTTGTCACCGTCGAATGCACGAAGGTCAGCTTCCAGAGTGGACGCGCTCGCTACGGTCTGGCCAATGGTGTCGTCGACAACCTGGACAAATACGTGGCGTGCGGAGCGGTTGACGACCAGGCGAGGACGTACAGCCGTTCCGGAAATGCGCTTGCGGATACGAAGTTGGCGGCGGCTGCGCGAAGCAGACTTGCTCTTGTTCGTACGCTTCTTGTTAATGGCGATGGCCATGGTTACTTACCAGCCTTTCCGACCTTGCGGCGGATGACTTCGCCCGCGTAGCGGATGCCCTTGCCCTTGTACGGGTCAGGCTTGCGCAGCTTGCGAATGTTGGCAGCAACCTCGCCGACCTGCTGCTTGTTGATGCCTGAGACAGAGAGCTTGGTCGGACCCTCTACTGCAAAGGTGATGCCAGCCGGAGCCGCAACGTTGACCGGGTGGCTGTAGCCCAGAGCGAACTCAAGGTCAGAACCCTTGGCCTGAACGCGGTAACCGGTACCGACGATTTCGAGCTTCTTCTCGTAGCCTGCGGTGACGCCCTGGATCATGTTGGCGATCAGGGTGCGGGTCAGGCCGTGGAGCGAACGGGAGGCCCGCTCGTCGTTCGGGCGGGTGACGGTCAGGGTGCTGTCTTCCAGCGCAACCTCGATCGGGCTGGCCACAGTGTGGGTCAGCTCGCCCTTGGAACCCTTGACGCTGACGACAGAGCCGTCAACCTTGACCTCAACGCCGGCAGGAACGGTGATGGGGAGACGTCCAATACGTGACATTATTCTCTTCCTTTCCCGTTACCAGACGTAAGCGAGGACTTCGCCGCCCACGCCCTTCTTGCCGGCCTGCTTGTCAGTCAGGAGGCCGGAAGAGGTGGACAGAATTGCGATACCCAGGCCACCCAGCACGTGCGGCAGGTTGGTGGACTTCGCGTAAACGCGGAGACCCGGCTTGGAGATGCGACGGACACCCGCGATTGAACGCTCGCGGTTCGGACCGAACTTGAGGTCGATGGTCAGCTTCTTGCCGACTTCAGCGTCCTCTTCCTTCCAGCCGGCGATAAAACCTTCGGCCTTGAGGATGTCAGCAACACGAGCCTTGAGCTTGCTGTAAGGCATGGAGACTGAATCGTGGTATGCCGAGTTTGCGTTACGCAGGCGCGTAAGCATATCTGCGACAGGATCTGTCATAGTCATTTGGGCACTTGCCCTTCCTCGTAACGGTTTCCGCCGTTCTGTCCCAGTGGAACCAGAGCGGCCGGACCTTTTACGTAGTTAATTAAGCTTCGGTTTTGAACGGGAAACCAAGCGCCTTGAGCAGCGCGCGGCCTTCGTCGTCGGTCTTGGCGGTGGTCACAACCGTGATGTCCATACCGCGGGTGCGGTCGATGGAGTCCTGGTCGATCTCGTGGAACATAACCTGCTCGGTCAGACCGAAGGTGTAGTTGCCGTTGCCATCAAACTGCTTGCCGCTGAGGCCGCGGAAGTCGCGGATACGGGGCAGGGCCAGCGTGACCAGACGGTCCACGAATTCCCACATGCGGTCGCCGCGCAGGGTTGCGTGTGCACCAATGGGCATGCCTTCGCGCAGCTTGAACTGGGCGATCGACTTGCGGGCCTTGGTGACCTGCGGCTTCTGGCCGGTGATCAGGGTGAGGTCGCGGACAGCGCCGTCGATCAGTTTGGAGTCCTTGGCGGCATCTCCAACACCCATGTTCACTACAACCTTGACCAGACGGGGAACCTGGTTCACGTTCTCGTACTTGAATTCCTCAAGAAGCGAGCTCTTGATGGAATCGGCGTACTTGGTCTTCAGACGAGGAACGATCTTCGTTGCCGGAGTCTCGAGAGTCTCAGTCATTAGATGTCCTTCCCGGAGCTCTTGGCCACGCGGATGCGGACGGTCTTCTTGACGCCGTCCTTCTCAACGGTGTCGAGGCGGAAACCAACGCGGGTCGGCTTCTTGGTGGACGGGTCAACGAGAGCCACGTTGGAAACGTGGATCGGAGCCTCGACAACCTCGATGCCGCCGGTCTTGGTGCCGCGCTGCGACTGGCCGACCTTGGTGTGCTTGGTTACGCGGTTGATACCCTCAACCAGCACGCGGTTGGTGTCCGGGAACACGCGCAGAACCTTGCCCTGCTTGCCACGGTCGCCGCCGCGCTCAGCCTTGGCGCCAGTGATGACCTGAACCAGGTCACCCTTCTTGATCTTAGCCATGGACTAGAGCACCTCCGGAGCCAGAGAAACGATCTTCATGAACTTCTTGTCACGGAGTTCACGACCAACCGGTCCGAAGATACGGGTACCGCGGGGGTCGCCGTCGTTCTTCAGGATGACGGCTGCGTTCTCGTCAAACTTGATGTAGGAACCATCCGCACGGCGGCGTTCCTTCTTGGTACGGACGATGACAGCCTTGACGACGTCGCCCTTCTTTACGTTGCCGCCCGGAATTGCATCCTTGACGGTTGCGACGATTACGTCGCCAATGCCTGCGTAGCGACGGCCAGATCCACCGAGAACGCGAATGGTAAGGATTTCCTTAGCACCCGTGTTGTCGGCGACCTTGAGTCGCGACTCCTGCTGAATCACTATTTACTCCTTGCGTCGCGCCGGTTCTCAGACCGAAAATCTTTCTACGGAATGAGCCTTGCGGAACGGTTGATCGGGGTGTCTCTTGACCTGACTGGATTTTGCCAGACCAGGCCTAAACGCCCGTGCCACAAACAGTTGCTTCCCAAGCCCGTGGAGGCGCAAGGGGGCACTATGCCGTGGCACGATTGTTTACGAGGTTTGCTGTCGGCGCACAACAGGCGCCATACAAACTCAAAATCTTAGCATAGTTTGGGCCAGGCTCCATATCACCTGCGGCCACTCCCCCGCAACGTACGACGGCGTCACGCAGGGCGGCCTTTTGGCCCACCGGCGGTGACACGCCCCCGCAAACCCGGGCCGCCGCCGTCGTACGCGTCCCCAAAACCTGCGCCGCGTGACGGACGATCCCCCGCTTAATGGGGAAACCCCCGCTCCCAAAGGGAACGGGGGTTTCCATGCAGCAAAGCTGCGGATGTTACTTGGCCTTTTCGAGGATTTCCACGAGCCGCCAGTTCTTGGTGGCGGACAGCGGCCGGGTCTCGGCGATGACAACCAGGTCGCCGATGCCGGCGGTGTTCTGCTCGTCGTGTGCCTTGACCTTGGAGGTGCGGCGGATGACCTTGCCGTACAGGGCGTGCTTCACGCGGTCTTCAACCTGAACAACGATGGTCTTGTCCATCTTGTCAGAGACCACGTAGCCGCGACGCGTCTTACGGTAACCGCGCTGCTCAGCCGTAGCTGCCGTAGCAGTTTCCGTCACGTTCTCGTCCTTTTCACTCACTTGGCGTCCTCCTCAGTCTCAGCCTCGGCCGGCGTTTCCGCCTTCTTAGCTGCAGACTTCTTGGACTTCTTTTCTTCCTTGGCTTCCACAACCGGTGCGGCAACCTCGGCACGAATGCCCAGCTCGCGCTCACGGAGAACGGTGTAGATGCGTGCGATGTCCTTCTTTACCGCGCGCAGACGACCGTGGTTCTCCAGCTGTCCGGTGGCGGACTGGAAACGCAGGTTGAACAGCTCTTCCTTGGACTTGCGGAGTTCCTCAACGAGACGCTCGTTGTCGAAACCGTCCAGCTGTGCGGGTGCAAGATCCTTTGACCCAACTGCCATTTCTATTCACCACCTTCGCGACGCACAATGCGTGCCTTCAACGGGAGCTTGTGGATCGCCAGGCGCAGGGCCTCGCGAGCTACCTCATCACTGACACCGGAGAGTTCAAAGAGAACCCGGCCCGGCTTGACGTTGGCGACCCACCATTCCGGCGAACCCTTACCGGAACCCATGCGGGTTTCGGCAGGCTTCTTGGTCAGCGGACGGTCCGGGTAGATGTTGATCCAGACCTTACCGCCACGCTTGATGTGGCGGGTCATCGCGATACGGGCAGATTCGATCTGACGGTTCGTGACGTATGCCGGGCTCAGGGCCTGGATGCCGTACTCACCGAAGGAGACCTTGGTACCGCCCGTGGCAGCGCCGGAACGACCCGGGTGGTGCTGCTTACGGTGCTTGACTCGACGTGGGATAAGCATTTAAGCCTGTCCTCCTTCTGCTGCCTGTGCCGGAGCTGCTGCCTCGGCTGCCGGAGCTGCAGCAGCAGGTGCTGCGTCGGCTGCCGGACGGTCGTTACGACGACGGCGGTCACCACGGTCAGCGCCACCCGGGCGGCCCGGACGGTCGCCGGAGCGGCCGCGGGACGGAGCAGCAGCTGCCTGCTGAGCCAGTTCCTTGGAGGTGACGTCGCCCTTGTAGATCCAGACCTTCACGCCGATGCGGCCGAAGGTGGTCTTGGCTTCGTAGAAGCCATAGTCGATGTTCGCGCGGAGGGTGTGCAGCGGCACACGGCCTTCGCGGTAGAACTCCGAGCGGGACATTTCTGCGCCACCCAGACGGCCCGAGCAAGCGATACGGATACCCTTGGCACCGGCACGCTGTGCGGACTGCATGGCCTTCTTCATCGCACGGCGGAATGCCACGCGGGAAGTCAGCTGCTCTGCAACACCCTGGGCAACAAGCTGGGCTTCCATCTCGGGGTTCTTGACCTCGAGGATGTTCAGCTGGACCTGCTTGCCGGTGAGCTTTTCGAGCTCGCCACGGATGCGGTCTGCCTCGGCGCCGCGGCGGCCGATGACGATGCCCGGACGTGCCGTGTGGATGTCCACGCGGACACGGTCGCGGGTGCGCTCGATCTCAACCTTGGCGATGCCGGCGCGCTCCATGCCCGTGGACATGAGCTGGCGGATACGGATGTCTTCGCGAACGAAGTCCTTGTACCGCTGGCCGGACTTGGTGCTGTCAGCGAACCAGTGCGATACGTGATCGGTGGTGATGCCGAGTCGGAACCCGTGCGGGTTTACTTTCTGTCCCACTTAGCGAGCCTCCTCTTTCTCCGGGGTAGCGACTACCACGGTGATGTGGCTCGTGCGCTTCTTGATCTGAAATGCACGACCCTGAGCACGCGGCTGGAACCGCTTCATGGTCGGGCCTTCATCAACAAACGCTTCGCTGATGATGAGGTCACCTTCGTCAAACGCAACACCGTCGCGGTCCGCGAGGACCCGGGCGTTGGAGATTGCCGACTGAACTACCTTGAATACCGGCTCCGAAGCTGCCTGGGGGGCAAACTTCAGAATTGCCAGAGCCTCGTTCGCTTGCTTACCACGAACAAGGTTGACGACGCGCCGGGCCTTCATAGGCGTTACGCGGATGTGGCGCGCAATTGCCTTGGCTTCCATTGCTTTCCTTCTCTCGTCTTTGACGTAAGTGCAGGCGCCTAGCGGCGCTTGCCCTTACGGTCGTCCTTGACATGGCCGCGGAATGTCCGCGTGGGAGCGAATTCGCCGAGCTTATGCCCGACCATCGACTCGGTGACAAACACCGGGATGTGCTTGCGTCCGTCGTGCACGGCGATCGTGTGCCCGAGCATGTCGGGGATGATCATCGAACGGCGGGACCAGGTCTTGATGACGTTCTTGGTGCCCTTTTCGTTTTCCCTTGCGACCTTCACAAAGAGGTGCTGGTCAACGAAAGGACCTTTTTTCAGGCTGCGTGGCATGTGTCCAGGCTCCTATCGCTTGTTCTTGCCAGTACGACGGCGACGAACAATAAGCTTGTCGCTCTCTTTGTTGGGGCGGCGGGTACGGCCTTCAGGCTTACCGTTCGGGTTGACCGGGTGACGACCACCGGAGGTCTTACCTTCACCACCACCGTGCGGGTGGTCAACCGGGTTCATGGCGACACCACGGACGGTCGGGCGAACGCCCTTCCACCGCATACGGCCGGCCTTGCCCCAGTTGATGTTCGACTGCTCGGCGTTGCCGACCTCGCCGATCGTGGCGCGGCAGCGCACGTCAACGTTGCGGATTTCGCCGGAGGGCAGACGCAGCTGGGCGAAACGGCCTTCCTTGGCGACGAGCTGAACAGAAGCACCGGCGGAACGGGCCATCTTGGCACCGCCGCCCGGACGCAGCTCAACCGCGTGGATAACAGTACCCACGGGGATGTTTCGCAGGGGCAGGTTGTTGCCAGGCTTGATGTCAGCGTTGGCGCCGGCTTCCACGAAGTCGCCCTGGGAGAGCTTGTTCGGGGCGATGATGTAACGCTTGGTGCCATCAACGTAGTGCAGGAGGGCGATGCGAGCCGTGCGGTTCGGATCGTACTCGATTTCGGCAACGCGGGCGTTGACGCCGTCCTTGTCGTGGCGACGGAAGTCGATCAGACGGTACTGGCGCTTGTGTCCACCACCCTTGTGACGGGTGGTGATCTTACCGGTGTTGTTACGGCCGCCCTTCTTGGGCAGCGGACGTACCAACGACTTTTCCGGCGTCGACCGCGTGATTTCGGTGAAGTCAGCTACGCTCGAGCCGCGGCGGCCCGGCGTAGTCGGCTTGTATTTACGGATTCCCATAATTTATTTCCTCGTTAAAGTGGTCTCCGCTACGCGAGCGGACCGCCGAAGATGTCGATAGTGCCTTCTTTGAGGGTCACAATGGCACGCTTGGTGTTCTTGCGGGTACCCCATCCGAATTTGGTGCGCTTGCGCTTACCGGCACGGTTGATGGTGTTGATCGATTCGACCTTGACGGAGAAGATCTTCTCCACGGCCAGCTTGATCTCGGTCTTGTTCGAGCGGGGGTCCACCAGGAAGGTGTACTTGCCCTCGTCGATCAGGCCGTAGCTCTTTTCCGAGACGACGGGTGCAAGCACAACGTCGCGCGGGTCTTTGATGGTGGCTGCGCTCACTTGGCATCCTCCTCGTTCTTTGCAGCCTTGTCAGCAACGAATGCTTCGTAGGCAGCCTTGGTGAAGACTACGTCGTCGGAGACGAGCACGTCGTAGGTGTTCAGCTGGTCCACGTACAGGACGTGAACTTCCGGGAGGTTGCGCACGGACAGTGCAGCAACATCGTTGGAACGCTCAATCACGACGAGCAGGTTCTTGCGCTCGGAGACGCCGCGCAGGGCTGCCAGTGCTGCCTTGGAGGACGGCTTGTCGCCGGCAACCAGTTCAGAAACGACGTGGACGCGGCCGTTACGGGCACGGTCAGAGAGTGCGCCGCGCAGGGCAGCAGCAATCATCTTCTTGGGGGTCCGCTGGCTGTAGTCACGCGGGGTGGGACCGTGGACAACGCCACCGCCGGTCATGTGAGGAGCACGGATGGAACCCTGACGGGCGCGGCCGGTACCCTTCTGCTTGAACGGCTTGCGGCCTGCACCGGAAACTTCGGCGCGGGTCTTGGTCTTGTGGGTACCCTGGCGAGCAGCAGCGAGCTGGGCAACGACGACCTGGTGCAGCAGCGGCACGTTGGTCTGAACGTCGAAGATCTCTGCAGGCAGGTCAACCTTGACAGTGTTAGCCATTGAACTAGGCTCCCTTCACGGCGGTGCGTACGAGTACGACCTGGCCGCGGGCACCGGGAACGGCGCCCTTGATCAGGAGCAGCGACTTCTCGACGTCAACCGCGTGGACCGTGAGGTTCAGCGTGGTGTGACGAACGGCGCCCATGCGGCCGGCCATTTTCATGCCCTTGAAGACGCGGCTCGGGGTGGATGCGCCACCGATTGAACCGGGCTTACGGTGGTTCTTGTGGGCACCGTGGGAAGCTCCAACGCCGTGGAAGCCGTGACGCTTCATAACACCGGCGAAGCCCTTACCCTTGGTGGTGCCTACGACGTCGATCTTCTGGCCGGCTTCGAAGACCTCTACGGAGAGCTCCTGGCCCAGCTCGTACTCGGCAGCATCTGCGGTACGGAGTTCGACGACGTGACGGCGAGGCGTGACGCCTGCCTTTTCAAAGTGACCAGCCAGCGGCTTGGTGACCTTGCGGGGATCGATCTGGCCGTAGCCGATCTGAACGGCGACGTAGCCATCAGTCTCTGCGTTACGCAGCTGGGTGATGACGTTCGAGTCAGCCTGGACAACAGTGACGGGGATGAGCTTGTTGTTCTCGTCCCAGACCTGGGTCATGCCGAGCTTCGTGCCCAGCAGGCCCTTTACGTTACGGGTTGCGGTCATAGTCTCTCAGCACCTCCCTACAGCTTGATTTCGATGTTCACGTCGGCCGGCAGGTCGAGACGCATGAGCGAGTCAACAGCCTTGGGCGTGGGGTCGATGATGTCGATCAGACGCTTGTGCGTGCGCATTTCAAAGTGCTCGCGGCTGTCCTTGTACTTGTGGGGAGAGCGGATAACGCAGTACACGTTCTTCTCCGTGGGCAGCGGCACCGGGCCGACTACCGTTGCGCCTGCGCGCGTGACCGTCTCAACGATCTTCCGTGCTGAAACGTCAATGACCTCGTGGTCGTATGACTTCAGCCGGATGCGGATTTTTTGTCCCGCCATGTCGCCTGACTCTCTTTCAGTAAGTGCTGCTCTGTTTACTTGCGTGTTGTGTGGCTGCCGAAGCAATTGAAGTCGTAACTACCACCCGCCGCACAAGCTGAATCCGGATGAATCCGGGTTCCTCAACCTGCCGGCGCACCCGACCCCCGCGGTCGGGCGTGTCGCGCTGTGCAAAACGCACGAGCCCGCAGTTCCTTGGGGGTTGGGTTATGTTTGGGCTTCAACCTGGACCCTGACACCCGGCATTATCCGGATCGGGACGCGAAAAAGCGCTTGAACAACTCATCTAGTATGCCGGAAATTATCCGAGTAAGCGAATCGGGCCCTTCAGCCGCCCGGTCACGCTGGCCAAACGCTCATTGCCGCCGGCAATCATCGGATGGATGATGGGTAAATGGCCGTGCAGAACGCCGACGCCGGCAACGACGCAGCCAACCCGGATTCAGTTCAAAACCTCGCCGGACGCCTGCGCCCGGATTTCACCCTGGGCGTTGCTGCCGCGGCCTTCCAGATCGAAGGCGCCATCGCGGCGGACGGGCGCGGGCCGTCGGGCTGGGACGCCTTTGCCGCCACGCCGGGCAACATCCTCAACGGGCACTCGCCGCAGGTGGCCTGTGACCACTATAACCGCGTGCCGGAAGACGTTGCCCTCATGCGCGAGCTCGGCATCGACTCCTACCGCTTCTCCATCTCATGGCCCAGGATCCATCCGGAGGGCCACGGCGCAGCCAACCCGCGGGGCCTGGACTTCTATGACCGGCTGGTTGACCTGCTGCTGGCGGCAGGCATTTCCCCCATGGCCACGCTCTACCACTGGGACACTCCCCTTCCGCTTGAGCGCAATGGAGGATGGATGAACCGCGCTACGGCCGAACGCTTCGCAGAATACGCGGCGGCGGCCGGCAAACGGCTCGGCGACCGGGTGGCGCAGTGGGTGACGCTCAACGAGCCCGTGTCCGTCACGCTGAACGGCTACGCACTCGGCGTCCACGCACCCGGCCGCGACCTGCTGTTCAAGGCGCTGCCTTCGGTCCACCACCAGCTGCTCGGCCACGGACTCGCGGTCCAGGCCCTGCGCGCCGCCGGCGTGGCCGGGACCGTCGGCGTCACCAACCTGCACTCCCCCGTACGCCCTGCCACCCGGCGGCTGGCGGACAGGCTGCTGGCCAAGGTCTGCGACCTTGTCCTCAACCGTGTGTACGCCGATCCCATCCTGCTGGGACGATATCCTGCCCCGCCGCTTGCCGCGCGTCCCTGGTTCAGGTTTCTGTCCCGGACGTCCGACGACGACCTCCGCCTGATCAGCCAACCGCTCGACTTCTACGGGGTGAACTACTACTACCCCGTGCGCGTCGCCTCAGGCCAAGGACCGGCGGACACCCCGGCAGGCAATGCGCCGGCCATGGCGCGGGTGCCGTTCCATTTTGCAGCCTTCCCCGAGTACGCCACCACGGGCTTCGGGTGGCCGGTGGCACCGGACCACCTGGGCATCCTGCTACGGGAGCTCAAGGACAGATACAGGGAGGCGTTACCGCCGGTGTACATCACCGAGAGCGGCGCGAGCTTTCCTGAACCCGAACACGTGACCGGCCCTATCGCAGACTCGGGGCGGATCGACTACCTGGCGCACCACCTGGACCAGGCGGTCAACGCCACTGGGCCCGGCGGCATCGCGCAGGACGTGCAACTGCTCGGCTACTTCGTCTGGACGTTCATGGACAACTTCGAATGGGCCGCCGGGTATTCACAGCGTTTCGGCCTCGTACATGTGGACTTCGATACCCTGAAACGGACGCCCAAGAAGTCCTTCTATTGGCTTCAGGCACTGAACCGGGCACGGTCGCGCACGGCCTGAGGGCCAGGCAACCCGCGCCTGGCAACCGGCCGCCGGATCTACTGGTCCTTGTTGGCCTACTGGTTCTTGTTCGCCCGGTTAATCCGTTTGGCACGCTCAATCTCGTGGCGGAAATGCTTTTTCGCCCAAACCACGCCCACCACCACGGCGGCAACCACCAGCAGGAAAATTAGCCAACCCATGATGCTCCCTCGTTGTCGCTGATCTGTCGCGAGCACTAACCCTATCAGGGACCAGGCGCGGTCCGCAGGCAGGAACCGCAGACACAAAAACAGCCCCGCTGCCAAGGGCAGCGGGGCTGTTTTCGAAGATCAGGCCGGTAACCGGCCCGCGATCAGCAAGAGTTACTTGTTGATCTTGGTGACACGTCCCGAACCAACGGTGCGGCCGCCTTCACGGATAGCGAAGCCGAGGCCCTCTTCCATAGCGATCGGCTGGATGAGCGCAACGGTCATCTCAGTGTTGTCGCCGGGCATAACCATTTCCGTGCCTTCCGGCAGGGTGATAACGCCGGTAACGTCCGTGGTACGGAAGTAGAACTGCGGGCGGTAGTTCGAGTAGAACGGGTTGTGACGTCCGCCTTCGTCCTTGGACAGGATGTAGACGTTGGCCTCGAAGTCGGTGTGCGGGGTGATGGAACCCGGCTTGACGACAACCTGGCCACGCTCGACGTCGTCGCGCTTCAGACCGCGGAGCAGCAGGCCACAGTTCTCGCCGGCCCATGCTTCGTCGAGCTGCTTGTGGAACATCTCGATACCGGTAACCGTGGTCTTCTGGACCGGGCGGATACCGACGATCTCGACCTCAGAGTTGATGGCGAGGGTACCGCGCTCGGCGCGACCCGTCACAACGGTGCCACGACCGGTGATGGTGAAGACGTCTTCGATCGGCATCAGGAACGGCTTGTCGCGGTCACGTACGGGGTCCGGAACGGACTCGTCGACAGCAGCCATCAGGTCCTCAACGGACTTGACCCACTCGGGGTCGCCTTCCAGGGCCTTCAGGCCGGAAACGCGGACAACCGGTGCTTCGTCGCCATCGAAGCCCTGCGAGCTCAGGAGCTCACGAACTTCCATTTCGACGAGGTCGAGGAGTTCCTCGTCGTCAACCATGTCTGCCTTGTTCAGCGCGACCAGCAGGTAGGGAACACCAACCTGGCGGGCGAGCAGAACGTGCTCGCGGGTCTGAGCCATCGGGCCGTCAGTAGCGGCAACCACGAGGATTGCGCCGTCCATCTGAGCAGCACCGGTGATCATGTTCTTGATGTAGTCAGCGTGACCCGGAGCGTCTACGTGTGCGTAGTGGCGCTTCTCGGTCTGGTACTCAACGTGGGAGATGTTGATGGTAATGCCGCGCTGACGCTCTTCCGGAGCAGAGTCGATCGACGCGAAGTCACGCTTCTCGTTGAGAGTCGGGTACTTGTCGTACAGCACCTTGGAAATGGCGGCCGTCAACGTCGTCTTACCGTGGTCAACGTGACCGATGGTACCGATGTTAACGTGCGGCTTAGTCCGCTCGAACTTTGCCTTTGCCACAGGTTCCTCCTAGAACGTTTTTCAAATGGCTTACCTTCGACCGCGCTTATCGCGGCAGAAACTCCAGTAAGTCTACTTGGGGGCTTTGGATTGGTGAAATTGCAGATTCAGGAACTAATACTAGTGCCTAAAGCCTGTTCGTGCTGATGGCCGGAACCGGGCCGGAACCAGTGTTCCGGCCATCCGCACTAGGTGTGTTCCGCAGAGGAAACGCACCTGGTTTTTCGCAGCTTGTCGCGTGGACAGTCCTGGGGACTATTCGCCGCGGGACTTCTGGATGATCTCGTCGGCAACTGCCTTCGGGACCTCGGCGTAGCTGTTGAACGTCATGGAGTACACAGCGCGGCCCTGGGTCTTGGAACGCAGGTCACCGATGTAGCCGAACATGCCGGACAGCGGAACGTGCGCGCGGACAACCTTGACGCCCTGCGCATCTTCCATGGACTGCATCTGGCCACGGCGGGAGTTGAGGTCACCGATAACTTCACCCATGTATTCCTCAGGGGTGCGGACCTCGACATCCATCAGCGGTTCGAGCAGAACAGGGTTCGCCTTGCGTGCGGCTTCCTTGAAAGCCATACGGCCGGCGATCTTGAACGCCATTTCCGAGGAGTCAACATCGTGGTAAGCGCCGTCAATCAGCGTTGCCTTGATGCCCACAACCGGGTAGCCGGCCAGGACGCCGTCGTTCAGCGCATCCTGGATACCGGCGTCGACCGACGGGATGTACTCGCGGGGAACGCGGCCACCGGTGACCTTGTTCTCGAACTCGTACAGCTCGCCTTCGGAGGTGTCCATCGGCTCGATCGCAATCTGGATCTTTGCGAACTGGCCGGAACCACCGGTCTGCTTCTTGTGCGTGTAGTCGTGACGCTCTACAGCACGCTTGATGGTTTCGCGGTAGGCAACCTGCGGCTTACCAACGTTTGCCTCGACCTTGAATTCGCGGCGCATGCGGTCCACCAGGATGTCCAGGTGGAGCTCGCCCATGCCGGCGATGATGGTCTGGCCGGTGTCTTCGTTGAGGGAGACCTGGAAGGTCGGGTCCTCAGCGGAGAGCTTCTGGATGGCCGTGGAGAGCTTCTCCTGGTCACCCTTGGTGTTCGGCTCGATGGCAACCGAGATCACGGGCTCCGGGAAGCTCATGGACTCGAGGACGATCTGGTTGGAGGAGTCGCACAGGGTGTCGCCCGTGGTGGTGTCCTTCAGACCGATGGCTGCGTAGATGTGGCCCGCGGTAGCGCCGTCGACCGGCATTTCCTTGTTGGCGTGCATCTGGAACAGCTTGCCGATGCGCTCCTTCTTGCCCTTGGTGGAGTTAACCACCTGCGCGCCTGCTTCCACGTGACCGGAGTACACGCGAACGAAGGTGAGCTGGCCGAAGAACGGGTGCGCGGCGATCTTGAACGCCAGTGCAGAGAACGGCTCTTCGGAAGAAGGCTTGCGGGTCAGTTCCTTCTCTTCGTCGCGGGGATCGTGACCGATCATCGGCGGGACGTCGAGCGGGTTCGGCAGGTAGTCGACGACAGCATCGAGCATCGGCTGAACGCCACGGTTCTTGAACGCGGAACCACAGAATACCGGGTAGATCTCGGAGTTGATCGTCATCTTGCGGATGCCGGCCTTGAGTTCGTCGATGGTGATTTCTTCACCTTCGAGGTACTTCTCCATGAGTTCTTCAGAGGACTCTGCGACGGCTTCCACGAGGTTTGCGCGGTATTCCTCGGCCTTGGCCTTGAGGTCTTCCGGGATTTCGCGGATTTCGTACTTGGCGCCCATGGTGACGTCACCCTTGGCATCGCCAGGCCATACGAGCGAACGCATGTACAGCAGGTCAACGACGCCGATGAAGTCGTTCTCGGCACCGATCGGCAGCTGCATAACCAGCGGCTTGGCACCGAGGCGGCTGATGATGGTGTCTACGGTGAAGTAGAAGTCAGCGCCGAGCTTGTCCATCTTGTTGACGAAGCAGATACGCGGGACGTTGTACTTGTCAGCCTGGCGCCAAACGGTCTCAGACTGCGGCTCAACGCCTTCCTTGCCATCGAAGACGGCAACTGCACCGTCGAGGACGCGCAGGGAGCGCTCAACCTCAACCGTGAAGTCCACGTGGCCCGGGGTGTCGATGATGTTGATCTGGTTGTTCTCCCAGAAGCAGGTCACGGCGGCAGACGTGATGGTGATGCCGCGTTCCTTTTCCTGTTCCATCCAGTCAGTGGTCGAAGCGCCGTCGTGCGTTTCGCCAATCTTGTGGTTCACACCTGTGTAGAACAGGATGCGCTCGGTTGTGGTGGTCTTGCCGGCATCGATGTGGGCCATGATGCCGATGTTGCGGACCTTACTAAGGTCTGTAAGCACGTCCTGTGCCACGGTGTCTCCCTTTCGGATGGACTACGCGTTCGCCGCCGGCTCGTCTGAGCCGGCGGCGTCCGGGAAGTTTTACCAGCGGTAGTGGGCGAAGGCCTTGTTGGACTCGGCCATCTTGTGGGTGTCTTCGCGACGCTTCACAGCGGCACCGAGACCGTTCGAGGCATCCAGGATTTCGTTCTGGAGGCGCTCGGTCATCGTCTTTTCGCGGCGGGCCTTGGAGTAGCCGACCAGCCAACGCAGGGCGAGGGCGGTGGAGCGGCCCGGCTTGACCTCGACCGGAACCTGGTAGGTGGCGCCACCGACACGGCGGGAGCGGACCTCGAGGGAAGGCTTGACGTTGTCCATGGCCTTCTTGAGGGCTGCAACGGGATCGCCGCCGGACTTCGCACGGGCACCTTCGAGTGCACCGTAAACGATGCGCTCTGCGGTGGACTTCTTACCGTCAACCAGCACCTTGTTGATCAGCTGGGTGACCAGCGGGGAGCCGTAGACGGGATCTGATACGAGCGGCCGCTTCGGGGCCGGACCCTTGCGAGGCATATTACTTCTTCTCCATCTTTGCGCCGTAGCGGCTGCGTGCCTGCTTACGGTTCTTGACACCCTGGGTATCGAGGGCACCGCGGACGATCTTGTAGCGGACACCGGGGAGGTCCTTCACACGACCACCACGAACGAGCACAATGGAGTGCTCCTGGAGGTTGTGGCCAACACCGGGGATGTAGGCGGTAACTTCAATACCACCGTTGAGGCGCACACGTGCAACCTTACGCAGAGCCGAGTTCGGCTTCTTCGGGGTGGTGGTGTAGACGCGGGTGCAAACACCGCGGCGCATCGGGCTGCCCTTAAGCGCGGGAGCCTTGGTCTTTGAGACCTTCGGCGTGCGGCCCTTGCGGACCAGCTGGTTAATCGTAGGCACTTTCGTGTTCTCCGTTTTTTTGATCTCTGCCCCCGCGCCAGGCGTCAGCCTGTCTGTGCGTGAGAGCTTTGGCGTTGTCCTTGCGGCCTAGGTACGAAACCAGGTGGGCGTGCAAAAGTGCGGCATTCGTTGCGCACGTAGCCCGCAACCCGGAAACAGGCTCCGCCCAACATCATGAGAACAAAACCAAAATGATGTTGCGGCGGCCTTCATCCACTGCCACACAGAACAATTACACAAAGTCTAGCATGGCTTGATCTGGAGCCTGAATCGGGTGTAGGGGGCGGACGACGACGGCGGGTACCGGCCGCCGTCGTCGCGCCCCAAAACGGGAAGGACCCCGCACTCACCGAGTGCGGGGTCCTTCCTTGGATTACAGACTTTCGGTCAGCGGAAGTCGTTTCCGAGGTCGTAGTCATCCAGCGGGATGGCGTGGAACTCGGGAGCTCCGTCGCCGCCCAGCGTGTCGTAGGAGAAGTCGCTGAACGCGCTCGGGCCGGTGAACAGGTTGGCCTTTGCTTCTTCAGTCGGCTCCACCGTGATCTCGGTGTAGCGCGGGAGGCCCGTGCCGGCCGGGATCAGCTTACCGATGATGACGTTCTCCTTGAGGCCGAGCAGCGGATCGCTCTTGCCTTCCATGGCCGCCTGCGTCAGGACGCGGGTGGTCTCCTGGAAGGAAGCTGCGGACAGCCAGGACTCGGTGGCCAGCGACGCCTTGGTGATACCCATGAGCTCGGGACGGCCGGAAGCCGGCGTCTTGCCCTCGGATACAACGCGGCGGTTGGCGTCCTCGAACCGGCTGCGCTCTGCCAGCTCACCGGGGAGCAGGTCGGAGTCGCCGGATTCGATGACCGTGACGCGGCGCAGCATCTGGCGGACGATGACTTCCACGTGCTTGTCGTGGATGCCAATGCCCTGGCTGCGGTACACGCCCTGCACTTCGTCCACGAGGAACTTCTGTGCGGCACGCGGGCCCATGATGCGCAGGACCTGCTTCGGGTCGACCGGGCCGTTGATGAGCTTCTGGCCCACCGTCACGTGCTGGCCGTCCTCGATCAGGAGGCGCGACCGGCGCAGGACCGGGTAGGCGATCTCTTCGGAACCGTCGTCCGGAGTGATCACCAGGCGCATCTGGCGCTCGGATTCCTCGATGGTGATGCGGCCGGCTGCTTCCGCAATCGGCGCCACACCCTTCGGGGTACGGGCTTCGAAGAGCTCCTGGATACGGGGCAGACCCTGGGTGATGTCGTCGCCACCGCTGGCGGAAACAGCACCACCGGTGTGGAACGTACGCATGGTCAGCTGGGTACCGGGTTCACCGATGGACTGCGCGGCGATGATGCCCACGGCTTCGCCGATGTCCACGGTCTTGCCGGTGGCCAGCGAACGGCCGTAGCACAGGGCACAGGTTCCGACGCTGGACTCACAGGTGAGCACGGAGCGGACCTTGACCTCGGTGATGCCGGCTGCGAACAGCTCAGCGATCACGACGTCGCCGCAGTCGGTGCCGGCCGGAGCCAGGACGTTGCCCTTGGAGTCGACGACGTCCACGGCCAGCGTACGGGCGTAGGCGCTGTTCTCGACGTTCTCGTCCAGGCTCAGCTCACCGTTGGCGTCAGCCACGGCGATCGGGGTGACGAGGCCGCGCTCGGTACCGCAGTCCTCTTCACGGACAATGACGTCCTGCGAGACGTCCACCAGACGACGGGTCAGGTAACCCGAGTTGGCGGTACGCAGCGCGGTGTCGGCAAGACCCTTACGCGCACCGTGCGTCGCGATGAAGTATTCCAGCACCGACAGGCCCTCACGGTAGGAGGACTTGATCGGACGCGGGATAATTTCACCCTTCGGGTTGGCCACCAGGCCACGGATACCCGCGATCTGGCGCACCTGCATCCAGTTACCACGTGCGCCGGAGGACACCATGCGGTTGATGGTGTTCATCGGCGACAGGCTGTCACGCATCGCCTGGGCGATCTCGTTGGTCGCCTTGTTCCAGATCTCGATCAGTTCCTGGCGACGCTCGTCGTCGTCGATCAGGCCCTTGTCGTACTGTCCCTGGATCTTGGCGGCGCGCTCCTCGTAACCGGCAAGGATGGCCGGCTTGGACTCCGGAACCTCGATGTCGGAGATGGCGACGGTGACGCCCGAGCGGGTGGCCCAGTAGAAACCGGCGTCCTTCAGGTTGTCCAGCGTTGCGGCCGTGACAACCTTCGGGTAACGCTCCGCGAGGTCGTTGACGATCCGGGACAGCTCGCCCTTGTCGGCAACAGCCTCAACCCAGGGGTAGTCCTCGGGCAGGGTCTCGTTGAAGAGAACCTGGCCCAGCGAGGTGTCCACCAGTGCGGGCTGACCCTGCTCCCAGCCTTCCGGAGCTTCCCAGCCGGCGTAAGGAACAAAGCCCTCAAGACGGATCTTGACCTGGGAGTTCAGGTGCAGCTCGTGTGCGTCGAACGCCATAATGGCCTCGGACACCGAACCGAAGACCCGGCCCTCACCAGCTGAACCGACACGCTTGGTGGTCAGGTGGTAGAGGCCGATGATCATATCCTGCGAAGGCAGGGTCACCGGACGGCCGTCAGACGGCTTCAGGATGTTGTTGGACGACAGCATCAGGATGCGTGCCTCAGCCTGGGCTTCGGGGCTCAGCGGCAGGTGGACTGCCATCTGGTCGCCGTCGAAGTCAGCGTTGAACGCGCCACAAACCAGCGGGTGAAGCTGGATGGCCTTGCCTTCAACAAGCTGCGGCTCGAATGCCTGGATGCCGAGGCGGTGCAGGGTAGGTGCACGGTTGAGCAGCACCGGGTGCTCGGTGATGATCTCTTCCAGCACGTCCCAGACCTGCGGACGGTAGCGCTCGACCATGCGCTTGGCCGACTTGATGTTCTGCGCGTGGTTGAGGTCAACCAGGCGCTTCATCACGAACGGCTTGAAGAGCTCCAGTGCCATCTGCTTGGGCAGGCCACACTGGTGCAGCTTCAGCTGCGGGCCGACGACGATGACCGAACGGCCGGAGTAGTCGACGCGCTTGCCGAGCAGGTTCTGGCGGAAACGGCCCTGCTTGCCCTTGAGCATGTCGCTCAGGGACTTCAGCGGACGGTTGCCCGGACCCGTGACGGGACGGCCGCGGCGGCCGTTGTCGAAGAGGCTGTCAACAGCTTCCTGAAGCATGCGCTTCTCGTTGTTGACGATGATCTCCGGGGCACCCAGGTCAAGCAGTCGCTTGAGTCGGTTGTTGCGGTTGATCACGCGGCGGTAGAGGTCGTTGAGGTCGGAGGTCGCGAAGCGGCCACCGTCCAGCTGGACCATCGGGCGCAGTTCCGGCGGGATCACCGGGACAGCGTCCAGCACCATGCCGAGCGGGCTGTTGTTGGTGGTCAGGAATGCGTTGACCACCTTCAGGCGCTTCAGGGCGCGGGTCTTGCGCTGGCCCTTGCCGTTGGCGATGATGTCGCGCAGGTTGTCGGACTCGGCCTGCATGTCGAAGTTCTCAAGGCGCTTCTTGATGGCCTCGGCACCCATGGAGCCCTCGAAGTACATGCCGTAGCGGTCACGCAGTTCGCGGTACAGGCCCTCGTCACCTTCAAGGTCGGCGACCTTGAGGTTCTTGAAGCGGTCCCAGACCTGCTCGAGGCGCTCGATCTCGGCGTCGGCGCGCTTGCGGACGTTCGCCATCTGGCGGTCAGCGGAGTCGCGTGCCTTCTTCTTGTCGGCAGCCTTCGCGCCTTCGCCCTCGAGACGGGCAAGCTCGTTCTCAAGGTCGCGGGCGATCGCAGCGATGTCGGAGTCGCGGTTGTCGATCAGCTGCTTCTTCTCGACGTCATGCTCAACCTGCAGGTTGGGAAGTTCCGCGTGGCGGTTTTCTTCGTCGACGCTGGTGATCATGTAGGCAGCGAAGTAGATGACCTTTTCGAGGTCCTTCGGAGCCAGGTCAAGGAGGTAGCCCAGGCGGGACGGAACACCCTTGAAGTACCAGATGTGGGTAACGGGAGCAGCCAGTTCGATGTGGCCCATGCGCTCACGGCGCACCTTCGCGCGGGTGACCTCAACGCCACACCGCTCACAGATGATGCCCTTGAAGCGCACGCGCTTGTACTTGCCGCAGTAGCATTCCCAGTCACGGGACGGGCCGAAGATCTTCTCGCAGAAGAGGCCGTCCTTCTCGGGCTTGAGCGTGCGGTAGTTGATGGTTTCCGGCTTCTTAACCTCGCCGTACGACCAGCCGCGGATGTCTTCCGCGGTGGCGAGGCCGATCTGCATGAGGCCGAAGGAGGATTCGCTGGACATATGGTCCCTGTTCTCTCTTGTTCTCTAAATTCTGAAGTCTTGTTTGCGGGGAGAGGGAGGGGGCCGACGGCGGGTGGTCACCACCCGCCGTCGGGACCCCTGCTACACCTCTTCTACGGAGCTGGGCTCTGCACGAGACAGATCGATGCCCAGTTCTTCCGCAGCCGTGAAGACTGCGTCATCAGAGTCACGCATTTCAATCGTGGTTCCGTCGGTGGAAAGCACTTCCACGTTCAGGCACAGCGACTGCATTTCCTTGATCAACACCTTGAAGGATTCGGGAACACCCGGCTCAGGGATGTTCTCGCCCTTGACGATCGCCTCGTAGACCTTCACACGGCCGTGAATGTCATCGGACTTGATCGTGAGCAGTTCCTGGAGCGTGTAGGCGGCGCCGTAGGCTTCGAGCGCCCACACTTCCATTTCACCGAAGCGCTGGCCACCGAACTGTGCCTTACCACCCAGCGGCTGCTGCGTGATCATGGAGTACGGTCCGGTGGAGCGGGCGTGGATCTTGTCGTCCACCAGGTGGTGGAGCTTCAGGATGTACATGTAGCCGACCGAGATCGGATCCGGGAACGGCTCGCCGGAGCGGCCGTCGAACAGGCGCGTCTTGCCCGAGGAGTTGATCAGGCGTTCGCCGTCACGGGTCGGGTTGGTGGAGTCCAGCAGCCCGGTGATTTCCTCTTCGCGGGCGCCGTCGAAGACCGGCGTTGCAACAGTGGTCTGGCCACTCTCGCGCGGCAGGTTCGGCAGCTGCTTGGCCCACTCCGGCTCGCCTTCGATCTTCCAGCCCGTCTTGGCAACCCAGCCGAGGTGCGTTTCCAGCACCTGGCCGACGTTCATACGGCCCGGAACACCCAGCGGGTTCAGGACGATGTCAACGGGGGTACCGTCGGCAAGGAAGGGCATGTCCTCGATCGGGAGGATCTTGGAGATAACACCCTTGTTGCCGTGGCGGCCGGCGAGCTTGTCGCCGTCGGTGATCTTGCGCTTGGCAGCCACGTAGACGCGGACCAGCTGGTTGACGCCCGGCGGCAGCTCGTCGTCGTTGTCGCGGTCGAAGACGCGCACGCCGATGACGGTGCCGGACTCGCCGTGCGGCACCTTCAGGGAGGTGTCGCGGACTTCGCGGGACTTCTCGCCGAAGATGGCGCGCAGCAGGCGCTCTTCCGGGGTCAGTTCGGTTTCACCCTTCGGGGTGACCTTTCCGACCAGGATGTCGCCGGCTTCGACCTCGGCACCGATGTGGATGATGCCGCGCTCGTCCAGGCCTGCGAGGACTTCCTCGGACACGTTGGGGATGTCACGGGTGATTTCCTCGGCACCAAGCTTGGTGTCGCGGGCATCGATCTCGTGCTCCTCGATGTGGATGGAGGAAAGGACGTCCTCTGCCACGATGCGCTGGGACAGGATGATGGCATCCTCGAAGTTGTGGCCTTCCCATGACATGAATGCCACGAGCAGGTTCTTACCGAGGGCGAGCTCGCCCTGGTCCGTTGCCGGGCCGTCGGCGATGATGCCGCCAACTTCCAGGCGCTGGCCTTCGTTCACCAGAACGCGGTTGTTGTAGCAGTTGCCCTGGTTGGAGCGGGCGAACTTGTTGATGCGGTAGTTGGTTTCCGTACCGTCATCGTTGAGCATGATGACGAGCTCAGCGGAAACCTCGGTGACCACACCGGCCTTCTTGGCGATGGTGACGTCGCCGGCGTCGACGGCGGCAGCACGTTCCATGCCGGTGCCCACGAACGGGGCCTCGGAACGGACCAGCGGCACAGCCTGGCGCTGCATGTTGGCACCCATGAGTGCGCGGTTGGCGTCGTCGTGCTCGAGGAACGGGATCAGGGCGGTTGCCACGGACACCATCTGGCGCGGGGAAACGTCCATGAACTGAACCTCAGCGGCGGGAACGAGCACGGGCTCGCCTCCACCACCGCGGGCACGGACCAGGACGGTCTCCTCGGCGAAGCTCTTGTTCTCGTCGAGCGGAGCGTTGGCCTGTGCGATCAGGACCTCGGCCTCGTCGTCGGCCGTCAGGTACTGGACGTCGTCGGAGACGACGCCGTCCTTGACCAGACGGTACGGCGTCTCGATGAAACCGAACGGGTTGATGCGGCCGTAGGACGCCAGCGAACCGATCAGACCAATGTTCGGGCCTTCAGGGGTTTCGATGGGGCACATACGTCCGTAGTGGGACGGGTGGACGTCTCGGACTTCCATGCCTGCACGGTCACGGGACAGACCGCCCGGGCCCAGCGCGGAGAGACGGCGCTTGTGGGTTAGACCCGAGAGCGGGTTGTTCTGGTCCATGAACTGCGACAGCTGGGAGGTTCCGAAGAACTCCTTGATGGCTGCCACCACGGGACGGATGTTGATCAGGGTCTGCGGCGTGATGGCCTCGACGTCCTGCGTGGTCATGCGTTCGCGGACGACGCGCTCCATGCGGGACAGGCCGGTGCGGACCTGGTTCTCGATGAGCTCGCCGACGGCGCGGATGCGGCGGTTGCCGAAGTGGTCGATGTCGTCGATCTCGACGCGCAGCTCGTGGTCTTCGCCGTCGCGCTTGCCCATGAGGGTCTTCTCACCGGCGTGCAGCGCGACGAGGAACTTGATCATGGCCACGATGTCTTCAACGTGCAGGACCGAGGCTTCCTTGTCGCCAAGGGAGCGGTCGATGCCAAGCTTGCGGTTGATCTTGTAGCGGCCAACCTTGGCCAGATCGTAGCGCTTGGAGTTGAAGTACAGGTTGTCCAGCAGCGACTGGGCAGCCTCGACTGTGGGCGGCTCGCCCGGACGCAGCTTGCGGTAGATGTCCAGCAGGGCGTCTTCGCGGGTTTCGGTGGCGTCCTTCTCCAGCGTTGCACGCATGGAGTCGTACTGGCCGAACTCCTCGAGGATCTGGCCTTCGGTCCAGCCGAGGGCCTTCAGCAGCACCGTGACCGACTGCTTGCGCTTGCGGTCGAGGCGCACGCCGACCTGGTCGCGCTTGTCGATCTCGAGCTCGAACCAGGCGCCGCGGGACGGGATGATCTTTGCGGTAAAGATGTCCTTGTCGCTGGTCTTGTCAGCGGCGCGCTCAAAGTAGGCGCCCGGGGAACGGACCAGCTGGGAAACGACGACACGCTCGGTGCCGTTGACGACGAAGGTGCCCTTCTCGGTCATCAGCGGGAAGTCACCCATGAACACGGTCTGCTGCTTGATTTCGCCCGTGTTGTTGTTCATGAATTCGGCCTTGACGTACAGCGGTGCCGAGTACGTAGCGTCCCGGTCCTTGCATTCAGCCATGGTGTACTTCGGGTCAGCGAACTCCGGATCGGAGAAGCTCAGGGACATGGTGCCCTGGAAGTCCTCAATCGGGGAGATCTCTTCGAAGATGTCGGAAAGACCGGAGGTGGTGGCGACGCTCAGGTCGCCTTCTTCGACGGCCTTCGCAACGCGGGCCTGCCAGCGTTCATTTCCGACCAGCCAGTCGAAGCTGTCCGTCTGCAGGGCAAGCAGATTCGGAACGTCAAGAGGTTCGTGAATCTTTGCGAATGAGAGCCGGCGAGTCGCACCATCGGTGCTTGCCGTGTTAGCGGTTTCGTTATTAGAGGTGCTCGAGGCGACCAAGAGGGATCCTTCCACAGACCTTCAGGCGTTTTCAGATCTCCCCCGCTTTTCACCCTGCGGAGTGACTCCGCAGTGCTACCATCCGGTTCCGCTATATGACCCGGGACCTGGTTCTGCCCATGCTGGTGACGTTGTTCACGGCACATTGATGGAACAGCTAACAGGCTAAGCCCACCGCTATATGAAGGCTGAAGGTAAACAGGGAAGACGCAAATATCTACGATACGGCAAAACCCCACGCGTGTCTACCCCACTTGCCAGCAGAATGCAAGCACCGTTGCCGCGGGCACCTAACCGGAATGCACCCCGCCTTCCCAGCGTTTGAATGGATAGGTGACCGGGCTCACGATACCCTTAGGCCAATCATCGACCAAAAGATCGGAAGCGAACATCCATGAGCAATTCCGCGGACAACAGCGACGTTGTCATCCTGTCCGGCGCGCGTACCCCGCAGGGCCGGCTGAACGGGCAACTGGCGAGCTTCACCGCCGTCGAGCTCGGGGCGCACGCCATCAAGGCGGCCATCGCGGCGAGCGGACTGGAAGCCGACCGGGTGGACGCCGTCATCATGGGCCAGGTCCTGCAGGCCGGGGCCGGCCAGAACCCGGCCCGCCAAAGCGCCATCGGCGCGGGCATCGGCTGGAACGTCCCCACGGTGACCATTAATAAGGTCTGCCTGTCCGGGCTCACCGCCGTGATCGACGCGGCGCGGATGATCCGTGCCGGCGACGCCACCGTCGTCGTCGCCGGCGGCCAGGAGTCGATGACCCGGGCGCCGCACGTTCTCCCCGGTTCCCGCCAGGGCTGGAACTACGGCACCGTACAGGCGCTGGATGTTGCGGCGCGCGACGGCCTGACCGACGCGTTCGACGGCCAGTCGATGGGCCTGTCCACCGAATCCAAGAACCTGACGCTGGGCATTGACCGGACCGCGCAGGACAACGTCGCCGCCAACTCGCACCAGCGCGCCGCCATCGCGTCGAAGAACGGCGTTTTCGACGACGAGATCTCGCCGATCAGCGTCAAGCAGCGCAGGGGCGAACCCGTGGTGGTTTCCACTGACGAGGGCGTCCGGCCGGACACCACGGTGGAGTCCCTGGCCGGCCTGCGTGCAGCCTTCGTCACCGACGGCACCATCACTGCAGGCAACTCCTCTCCCCTGTCCGACGGCGCCTCCGCCCTGGTCCTGACCTCCCGCAGGTTCGCGGAGGACAACGGGCTGGAGTACCTTGCTGTTGTGGGCAAGCCCGGCCAGGTGGCCGGGCCGGACAACTCCCTGCACTCGCAGCCCTCCAACGCCATCCGGAACGCGCTGGACCGGGCCGGCTGGAGCACCGCGGACCTGGACTTCATCGAGATCAACGAGGCGTTCGGTTCTGTGGCCGTGCAGTCCCTCAAGGACCTGGACTACCCGCTGGAGCAGTGCAACATCCACGGCGGCGCCATCGCGCTGGGCCACCCGATCGGCGCCTCCGGAGCACGGCTGGCACTCCACGCGGCGCATGAGCTGAAGCGGCGCGGCCAGGGCAAGGCGGCAGTTTCACTCTGCGGAGGCGGCGGCCAGGGCGAGGCCCTCCTGCTGTTCCGCGACTGATGAGCGGCGGGAACTGATGAGCGGCGGGGACGGATGAGCGGCGTTCCGGCGTCGGGCACTAACGGGACCGGCGGCAACGGCAGGGAGCGTTTCCTCGCCGACGCGGCTGCGCGCGGCCTGGACGTCCAGATCGTCGAGCGGCTGGCGGCCCACAGCCTCGAGGAGGCAGCTGAGATCCTCGGCATCAGCCCGGCGGACATCGTGAAGTCCCTCGTGGTGAAGCACAAGGACGGCAGTTTCCTCTTTGCCCTCATCCCGGGCGACCGGCAGATCTCCTGGCCGAAGCTGCGCAGCCTGGTGGGCGTCAACAAGCTCTCGCTCCCTGCGGCCCACGTGGCGCTGGAGGCAACAGGCTACGAGCGCGGCACCATCACGCCGCTCGGCAGCACCACGGCCTGGCCCGTCTATGCGGACCGGGCCATCGCCGGCAAGCGGATTTCCATGGGGGCTGGCCAGCACGGCTACAGCGCCTTCGTGGATGCCGACGCCCTGGTCTCCGCCCTCGGCGCGGTGCTCGCGGACATCAGCGAACCCAACTAGGTCGCACTTGAGGGCGTTCCCAGCGCTGGGAACGCCCTCAGCTGCGACCTACTTGGGTTAAACGCAGGAATCCCCGCCCACCGGAGTGGACGGGGATTCCTGGACAAGCAGTGTTACTTGAGGGTAACGGTGGCGCCAGCTTCTTCGAGCTGAGCCTTAGCCTTCTCGGCAGCTTCCTTGGTGGCGCCTTCGAGAACAGCCTTGGGCGCGCTGTCAACCAGGTCCTTGGCTTCCTTGAGGCCGAGGGAGGTGATGGCGCGAACTTCCTTGATCACTGCGATCTTCTTGTCGCCAGCAGCTTCGAGGATGACGTCGAAGTCAGTCTTCTCTTCAGCTTCTTCAGCGGCAGCGCCACCGGCGGGGCCGGCAACAGCAACAGCAGCTGCGGTAACTTCGAAGGTCTCTTCGAAGAGCTTGACGAACTCGGAGAGCTCGATGATGGTCAGTTCCTTGAAAGCTTCAATGAGCTCTTCGTTGCTGAGCTTCGCCATGGTTGGCGTCCTTCCTATAAAGGTGGCCGGGGGCTGAATGCCTTCCGTTCCACCGGAGTCTTTTTGGGAGAGAGTTAGTTCTCTTCGGCAGCGGCTTCGGCCGGAGCCTCAGCTGCGTCAGCTTCTGCGGGAGCTTCTTCAGCGGCGGGAGCTTCGGCTTCAGCCGGAGCACCGTTCCCTTCTTCAAGCTTGAGGCGCAGTGCGTCGATGATGCGTGCAGCAGCGGCAGCAGGGGCCTTGAGGATGCCTGCAACCTTGGCGAGCTGCAGCTCGCGGGACTCGAGTGCTGCCAGGGCAGCAACTTCGCTGGCGTTCAGTGCCTTGCCCTCGAAGTAACCGGTCTTGATGACCAGCTGCTTGTTGGCCTTGGCAAAATCCGTCAGGCTCTTGGCAGCTGCAACAGCGTCACCCTTGATGAACGCGATTGCAGTGGGGCCGGCGAGCTGGCCGTCGAATGCTTCGACACCAGCTTCCTTGGCTGCAATGGCGGTCAGGGTGTTCTTGACGACCGCGAACTTGGTGTCCTGGCCGAGAGAAACACGCAGCTGCTTGAGCTGTGCAACGGTGAGCCCACGGTATTCGGTCAGGACAGCGGCGTTCGATTCCTTGAAATCGTTAGTGATCTCAGCTACTGCTGAAACCTTGGTAGGCGTTGCCATAACCCTCCTTCCGGGGATAGTGCCGGTATTCCGGGTCCCCGCTCAGGTGAGCTAAAACTAAAAACGCCCCGCGCAGATGCACGGGGCTTGGCTCAACGCTGTTTCAAACAGCGGAACTTTGCTTCGTTCACCTGCGCCGGCCGCCCTATGTTCAGGGTCCTTCGTCCGGAAACCCACTGGTTCTTCCGCACACAACTGCAGAGTTGAGCTGAGCTCGAAAGAGTGGGATTCCAACAACCGACGGTCTTTGGTAGTCCAAGCTTACGGGACGGCCCGCCCCAGCTCCAAATCGGTGCGGCTAGCTCCGGCTGGGCCCCAGGTCCGGGAGTTCCTTCTGCCAGATCCCCGTGACTCCCGCCGTCGTAAACCCGAGCTGGAGGTTGACCGTGAGGAGATACCGGTTTTCGGGTGCGTTCCAGGTGTAGATCACCCGTGCGGCGGGGAACTGCTCGGTGAGGCGCTCCATGTTGGCAACCTTGATGAGCAGCCCGAGCTTGTTGCCGCGGTGAGCCTGCAGCACCACGGTATCGTCCTGGAAGACGACGTCCTGCCGCTGCGCCAGGACACTGATGGTGGTCAGCCCGACGAGCGTCTCCGTGGCGATATGCTCGACGGCGGTCACCACCGTCCGCCGCCCCTGCGAGATAGTGACTTCCTCCGCTTCCCGCAGGATCCGCGCGTCGAACACGATGTCATCGGTCCCCTCAACCGGTCCGGCGTCACCGCCGGCCTGGTTTTCGAGGGCGGCCACGGACTCCAGCCAGCGCTCCGGGCAACGGTCGGTCCAGTGGTGCAGGCGGTAGCGGCCGTTGTTGGCTTCCTGGGCCTCCGCCTCGAGCTCGGCCACAAGCTTGCTGTCCAGCGGCAGCGCGCACGAGCTGAACTGCTCAATGTGCTGGAGCGTGTAGCCGGTGCGCTGGGCGAATTCCACCTCGCGGCTGCCCAGCGGCACGTAGCCCTGCCCCGATCCGGGCACCAGCTGCTCGGGCGCGAACTCGTGCAATGAGGCCCCGGGATGGTTGGTGTCCACCAGGATCATGGTGCGCCCCTCGTCCCGGGCGAAGTGCTCGGCGGCCTCCAGCAGCTGCCTGCCCACGCCCTGGCGCTGGTACTCGGGGAGGATGTCCAGGGTGAATTCGGCAAGGTCCAGGTTGTCGGCGAGGGGAAGGGCGATGTCCACCGTGCCCACGATGTCGTCGTCGACCTTTGCCACGAGGATCACCTGGCGCTCGTACGGGTCGTCCAGCTCGAGGAGCTTTTCCAGCGGAGTGTAGGCGATGTCGTCGCTGCCCCAGGTATCCATCCGGACCTTGCGGCCCACCTCCACCGCGGCGAGGAAGTCCGCCGCATCGGCAGCATCCACGGAGTCCGGAATCCACAGCCGCTCGATCCGCACCTCTATTGCCATTATCCCCAGCCGTTTCCGCCGCTTGCCAAGTAGGCTGCGGGCTTGAGTCCACGCGGTGTATCCGTCGCCAGCATATGCCGGTTAGCGCCGGCGCTGCCACTCACCGTCGTACCCTGCCGGGCGGAATCCCAGGGCCACGTTGATGGCCAGCATGTGGTCATTCTCGGCGGCATTGAATGTCAGGACCCGTTCCACTTCGGGATGGTCCTGCTGCAGGCGCCGGAGGTTGAGCACCTTCACCAGCATCCCCAGCCGGTGCCCGCGGTGCGCCGTGGCCACGAGGGTGTCGTCCTGTTCAGCCAGCCACGGTTTCTCGTCCGAGTGCTGCAGCACCGAATAGGCGGCCAGCTCGCCGCTCGCCTTATGCCGGGCCACGGCCACCAGCGATTCCAGGCCCGTCCGCTTCCATTCGTCCTCGACGTGCCGGACACGCCGGGCGTCCCACACCTCGGCGTCATAGTGGAGCGCGCCTGCCGGAGTATCGGTGCTCATCCGTGACATGAGCACGGCCATCTGGTCGACGTACTCATCCGGGCAGCGGTCCGTCCAGCCGAGGATCGAGTACTTGTCGCCGGCGATGCCGGCTGCCTGCCCTTCCAGTGCGTCCAGGACACCGTCCGACGGCGGCAGGTCCAATGCGCTGAATCGCGTCACCTGCTCGAGGGTATAGCCGGCCGCCACGGCGAACCGTACGCCGCGTGCCGCGGCCGGGACGCCGCCCGTGCCCGTTCCGGGCTTCAGGATCCCCGCACCATCCGGGTCGAACCCGGGTGCGTGCTCGGTGAAGCTCTGCAGGGTGCTGCGGCCGTCCTCCGCCGCCAGCGCCTCGGCATGCCGCAGGAGAGCCTGGCCAATGCCGCGGCCGCTGAACCCGTTAAGGACGTCAACCCTGAGGAACGCGTCCTCGAGGTTTTCCTTTTGCGTAAACCTGACCCAGGACCTCGCCACCATGCGGCCGTCCTGCCGCACGAAGAAGAGCCGCAGCTTCGCGTAGTCGTCGTCGCGCCACGCCTCAAGCCTGGCCTTGCGAGGCGCGGCCCGGTCCAGGTTACCCCAGGTCTCCAGCACCACGGCATCGCTGAGGTCGCTGAACTCGAGGAAGTCTGCGGCGTCCGGCGCGTCAAGCGACGAAGGAAGGAACAGCGGTTCGATCCGGTACGAGGGCGTCGTCACCGGATCAGCCTAGCCGCAACACCCTGGGTCCGACAGAGCCCCCTTCCAGAGCGAGCCGATGCGCTTACTGGAGTCCCGCCGTCGTACTTCCGGGCACCGAGAAGGGCCACGTCAATGCAAAAGGACCGCCCGGCAAAATGCCGGACGGTCCTTTGATGCTGGCCGGGGATCCGGCCGCAGGTTCGCGAGGGTTACGCCTCGATGAGAACCTTGGTGACGTTGGGGTCAACGGAGATGCCGGGACCGAACGTGGTGGCAACCGTTGCCTTCTGGATGTAGCGGCCCTTGGAAGCGGACGGCTTCAGGCGGAGCACCTCTTCGAGGGCAGCGGCGTAGTTCTCGGCCAGCTTGACGGCGTCAAACGAAACCTTGCCGATGATGAAGTGCAGGTTGGAGTGCTTGTCGACGCGGAAGTCGATCTTGCCGCCCTTGATGTCGTTGACAGCCTTGGTGACATCGGGGGTGACGGTGCCGGTCTTCGGGTTCGGCATCAGGTTACGCGGGCCCAGGACCTTACCGAGGCGGCCAACCTTGCCCATGAGGTCAGGGGTGGCAACGGCTGCGTCGAAGTCGGTCCAGCCGCCGGCGATCTTTTCGATTAGGTCGTCGGAACCAACGAAGTCGGCGCCGGCAGCGATTGCTGCTTCGGCCTTCTCGCCCGTGGCGAACACGAGGACGCGGGCGGTCTTACCGGTGCCGTGGGGCAGGTTGACGGTGCCGCGGACCATCTGGTCGGCCTTGCGGGGGTCAACGCCCAGACGGAACGCAACCTCGACGGTGGCGT
This sequence comes from Arthrobacter sp. NPDC056691, assembly GCF_042791415.1. NCBI lineage: Bacteria > Bacillati > Actinomycetota > Actinomycetes > Micrococcales > Micrococcaceae > Arthrobacter > Arthrobacter sp. NPDC056691. Next base: position 29,420 of record NZ_JBHTXX010000005.1, on the reverse strand, counting down.
CGAACTTGGACGGGTTGGTGTCCTTGGCGAGTGTCACTGCCTCGAACGGCGCGTAGAACTTCTCCGCGTCGATCTTGGCGGCGGCTGCCTCATATGCTTTGCTGCGCTTTGCCATGCTGCTTATTCTCCTTGTGCAGTTGTGGTCTGCGGACCGCGCTGGGCCCTGCCACAGTTGGCTGATCCGTCTGTTTTATCCGGACCAGATTTCCAACATTTCAATGTTTCAGTGGTGCCGGTTTCCCGGCGGTGCTGCCCGGCGTCGTCGTCGGTTTCCCGAACCCGGCGCCGCGTCAGCGGTAAGGGAATTAACCCTCGACGGTGATGCCCATGGAGCGGGCGGTGCCGGCGATGATCTTCGCTGCGCCTTCGAGGCTGGTGGCGTTGAGGTCTTCCATCTTGGTGGTGGCGATCTCGTTAACCTGGGCCTGGGTCAGCTTGGCAACCTTGACGGTGTGCGGGGTAGCCGAACCCTTGGCGACGCCTGCAGCCTTCTTGATGAGCTCTGCAGCCGGCGGGGTCTTGGTGATGAACGTGAACGAACGGTCTTCGTAGACCGTGATTTCAACAGGAATAACGTTGCCGCGCTGGGCTTCCGTCGCAGCGTTGTACGCCTTGCAGAATTCCATGATGTTGACACCGTGCTGGCCAAGCGCAGGACCGATCGGCGGGGCCGGGTTAGCGGCACCTGCCTGGATCTGCAGCTTGATGAGGCCGGTGACCTTCTTCTTGGGAGCCAATGTAGGGTCCTTCTCTCAAATGCGTCCTGGGACACAGGAGCGTGCCTCAGGTGGTTGACCGCCATGGCGAGGCGGTCGGCCGTTCCGGAATTGCTAAGCGGGCCGTTCCGGAACGAAATCTGTGGTGATCAGCTAGATCTTGGTGACCTGGTTGAAGGCCAGCGTGACCGGGGTCTCGCGTTCGAAGATGGAGACCAGCACCACGAGGGTCTGGGAGTCCACCTTGATTTCGGAGATCGTGGCGGGAAGGGTCTCGAACGGGCCTTCCTTGACGATGACCGACTCGCCAACCTCGAAGTCGACGTCGATCTGGGCGGCAGCCTGCTTGGTGGGCTTGCCCTTCTCCGCCTGCTCCTCTTCGAAGACCGGGGCGAGCATGGAGAAGACCTCGTCGAGGCGCAGCGGCACGGGGTTGTGGGCGTTGCCAACGAAGCCGGTGACACCCGGGGTGTGGCGGACGGCGCCCCACGAGGCGTCGGTGAGGTCCATGCGGACCAGCACGTAGCCGGGGATGCGGACGCGGTTGATCACCTTGCGCTGAGCGTTCTTGATCTCAACGACTTCTTCCATCGGAACCTGGATCTCGAAGATGTAATCTTCCATGTCCAGGGTCTGGATGCGGGTCTCAAGGTTGGCCTTGACGCGGTTTTCGTAGCCGGCGTAGGAGTGGATGACGTACCAGTCACCCTCCTGGCGGCGCAGCTTGGACTTGAACTCTTCGGCGGGATCGGTGGCCTGGGCGGCAGCAGCGGCCAGGACGTCGGCGCCTTCCTCGGCGTCCTCTTCGGTCACGTCGTCGGCGTCGTCCTCATCGGCGTCGGTAGCGTCGCCTTCGGAGGCGTCAGCGTCGTCTTCAAAATCGGCGTCGTCCTCAAAATCGGCGTCGCCTTCGGAATCGGGCGCAGCAGACTCAACCTCGGAGCCCTCAGCGGACTCAGCCGCGGGGTTCTGGGTTTCATCCAGCTCAGTCTCAGTTACCTCGAGCTCCTGCTCAGACACTTGGTCTCCTGCTTCCTCATTGCCTAATTGCCTATTTAAATGGCTCAATTCCGCAAACCCCGCAGCTCCTCGCCGATTCCGGCCGGGAGTCCACGCAGTCTGCGGACCGATCGCCTTAGCGGTCCGCGGCGCCCGTACCGCTGAAGACCCAGCCCACCGCGGTGCCGAACGCCAGGTCCAGCAGGGTGACGACCACCATCATGATGACGACGAATACGAGCACCACCAGCGTGTAGTTGATCAGTTCCTTGCGGGTGGGGGCGACGACCTTCTTCAGTTCGCCAATGACCTGGCGGATGAAGAGTGCGATGCGAGCGAAGAGGCCAGCCTTGGCGGCCTTCTTTGCGGGGCGGCCCTTGGAGCTGCTGGCAGCTGTTTCGGTCACCTGTTCCTCACTCATCCTCGCAAGTCGGATTTACCCGGCTCTGAACTGAACCTTTGGTTGCTGCGCTTGCTCCGGCTTTTCGCCGGAACAGCCTGCGCAGGGCAGACAGGACTCGAACCTGCAACCTGCGGTTTTGGAGACCGCTGCGCTACCAATTGCGCCACTACCCTATGGATCGAAAACCGATGGAGGCCGCACTTCCCCAGGGAAATCTGGGGCGCACGTCATCATCCGTGTTTTCAACACCGGAGAACCAGTCTACGCAAGAACTGCGCTTACGTCGAACCAGCCTCGTTTCGGACCGTTTTCAGCTTCTGGATCCGTGCCGCACCGCAGTCACAAATCCGTGTTCCACCTCGAACGATCCGGTGAACAGCATAGAGTAGATTCCGTCGAAATCCACCATTCAGCTCACCAGCTGCAAGCGAAGAACGGACCCGCCATGTCTTCCGCCCGCGTTTCCCAACGCATTTCCGCCATTGCCGAATCCGCCACCCTGGCTGTCGACGCCAAGGCCAAGGCGCTGAAGGCGGCCGGCCGGCCGGTGATTGGCTTCGGTGCAGGCGAGCCCGACTTCCCCACTCCGGACTACATTGTCCAGGCCGCCATCGACGCCGCCAGCCAGCCGAAGTACCACCGCTACTCCCCCGCCGGCGGGCTGCCGGAGCTGAAGAAAGCCATCGCCGAAAAGACGTTCCGGGACTCCGGCTACAAGACCGATCCGTCCCAGGTGCTGGTCACCAACGGCGGCAAGCAGGCCGTCTACAACACGTTCGCCACCCTCCTGGATCCGGGCGACGAAGTGATCGTGCCCACGCCCTTCTGGACCACCTACCCTGAGGCCATCCGCCTCGCCGGCGGTGTTCCGGTGGAGGTCTTTGCCGGCCCGGAGCAGGACTACCTGGTGACAGTGGGGCAGCTCGAAGCAGCCGTCACGGACCGCACGAAGATCCTGCTGTTCGTGTCGCCGTCGAACCCCACCGGCTCTGTCTACTCGCCCGAACAGGTGACCGAAATCGGCAAGTGGGCCGCGGCCAAGGGCCTGTGGGTGGTCACCGACGAGATCTACGAGCACCTGACGTACGACGGCGTCCCCTTCACCTCCATCGCCACGGCCGCCCCCGAACTGGGCGACAAGGTAGTGATCCTCAACGGCGTTGCCAAGACTTACGCGATGACCGGCTGGCGCGTGGGTTGGATGATCGGACCCGCCGACGTCATCAAGGCCGCCACCAACCTGCAGTCGCACGCCACCTCCAACGTGTCCAACATCCCGCAGATCGCAGCCCTTGCAGCTGTCTCCGGCCCGCTCACCGCGGTGGACGAGATGAAGGTCGCCTTCGACCGCCGCCGGAAGGCCATCGTGGCCGGGCTCAACGCGATCGAGGGCGTTGAATGCCCGACGCCGAAGGGCGCCTTTTACGTGTACGCGGACGTCCGTGCGCTGCTGGGCAAGGAATTCCCGACGGCGAACGGCACGGTCCGCCCGGAGACCTCCGCCGCGCTGGCCGCACTGATCCTGGATGAGGTGGAGGTCGCCGTGGTTCCCGGTGAGGCTTTCGGCCCGTCCGGCTTCCTGCGCCTCTCCTACGCGCTGGGCGACGAGGACCTCGCCACCGGCGTCGGCCGCCTGCAGGACTTCCTGGGCAAGGCGCAGTAACCCAACGCTCTCTCACATCCTGCAGGAAAACCACGGACCCTCCCTCACCTCCTGCAGGAAAAACTCAAACGCTTCCGCACCAAAATTCGGTGCGGAAGCGTTTCCGTTTGGGCGGCGAAAGGTGAGGACGCGTCGTCGAAAAAGCGGCAGGAGATGAGGGAGGATCGGGGTTACGGCGGCAGGACGTGAGGGAGGATCGGGGTTAAGGCGGCAGGACCTGAGGGAGGATCGGGGGAAAGGCGGCAGGAGATGAGGGAGGGTTTGGGGGTGGGGGTTAGAGGAGGCGGCGCTCGGCTGCCCACTTGGTGAGTTCGTGCCGGCTCGATAGCTGCAGCTTGCGGAGCACGGCCGAGACGTGGGTTTCCACGGTCTTGATGGAGATGAAGAGCTCCTTGGCCACCTCCTTGTAGCTGTAGCCGCGGGCAATCAGGCGCATCACCTCGAGTTCGCGGGCGGACAGCTTGTCCAACTCGTCGTCGGCGATGTCGGCCGGGGCAGTGCCGAAGGCGTCTAGGACGAAGCCCGCCAGTCGCGGGGAAAACACGGCGTCGCCGCCGGCAACCCGGAACACGGCGTCGGTGATCTCCGCACCGGAAATGGTCTTCGTAACATAGCCGCGGGCACCGGCGCGGATGACAGCCACCACGTCCTCGGCCGCGTCGGAGACGCTCAGGGCCAGGAACCGGGTTGTTCCCAGGAGGGCCGCGGAACCCGTGATGACTTCCCGCCCTCCCCCGCCCCGGCCGCCGGGAAGGTGCACGTCCAGCAGCACGACGTCGGGCCGTGCCGCGGCAATAACCTCGACGGCCTGTTCCACGGTGCCGGCTTCTCCGACCACCACCACGCTCGGGTCCAGGTCAGCCTTCAGGCCGGACCGGAAAATCGCGTGGTCGTCCACGATCACCACCCGCACGGTTCTTCCCGCGGTGCCTGGCCCTGCCGGTGTACTCATGATTTTCCTTCCCCGTTGTCCGCGACGTCCGCAGGCAGCCTGAGGCGCACCTCCGTGCCGTCGGGTCCGCTGTTGATGGCGGCGTTGCCGCCGTGCCGTTTCATCCGGCCAATGATTGATTCACGCACGCCCAGCCTGTCGTGCGGGACGGTGTTCAGTTCGAATCCCGGGCCTCGGTCCTTGACGAAAACTTCCGCGCCGCCGTCGGACACCTCGAGGTACACCGAGACGGAACCGCCGCCGTGGCGGGCTGCGTTCAGCATGGCCTCACGGCTGGCCTGGACCAGCGCTTCGTGGCGCTCGGTCATCTCCGTGTCGCCCACGGTCACGACGTCGACAGCGTTTCCGAGCCCGTCTTCCACCTCGGCGGCGGCGGCCTTGATCCGGTCCGAGAGCTGGCCGGCGTCGCGGGCGGGATCCTTGAAGAGCCAGCCCCGCAGCTCGCGTTCCTGCGCCCTGGCCAGGCGGACGACGTCGTGCTCGTTGCCGGCGCGGCGCTGGATCAGGGCAAGGGTCTGGAGCACGGAGTCGTGCAGGTGGGCGGCGATCTCGGCCCGCTCGGTCTCCCGCACCCGTCCGGCGCGCTCGGTTTCCAGGTCGCGCCAGAACTTCAGGCCCCAGGGCAGCAGCACCAGCGCCACGCCGCCCAGGACGGCCACGGAGGCGAGGAGCGCCAGCCAGGTCTGTTGCCATGAGCCAGACCCGGACACCATGACCAGCACGCCTGCCACCACCAGCGCGAGGCCCGCAGCCAGTCGCGCCCAACCACCGGCCTGGTCCGCCTTGGTCTTATCCACCAGCCCGGCCCGGCGCGTTTCATCCAGCTGCATCCAGGCAATGGCCGCGCCGCCGAGTATCGCCGCCGCCGGGATCAGCGTGCCGAGGGGCACCTCCGCGCCCAGCAGCCTGGCGATCAGGATCGCGGCCACGAGCAGGAGCCCGGCGCCCAACAGGATCTCCTTGCCATAGCGCATACTCCGGATCCGGAACCATGTGCCGGGCCCGGGAGCAGCGGCGGACCCCGGGGGCTGGGAGGGGGTGCCGGCGTCGTACTCCCCCGCAGGCGGGGGGACTGGGGGGATTGAAGGAACCGTGCCCGGTGAAGGGGCGGGGGCCGGGCCGGACTGCAAGCCCACGGGCGGCAGGCTCACGGCGGGGGCAATGGGCGACGCCGGCCGGTGGGCATTGCGCTTGGCGTTCTCGTCCGCGGTGGGAACCATGATCCACAGCCACGCATAGAACGCGAGCCCCGCGCCTCCGGCGAAGGCGGCCACCACCATGCCGATGCGGACCATGCGCACCGGCCAGCCAAGATGGACCGCCAGGCCGGAGCAGACGCCGGCGATCACGCGGTCGCTGCGGCGGACCAGAGGTGGGCGGACAGGGGCTGTGGTCATGCATCAATCCAAACACGGATCAGGGTTCCCCAGGCCCGTTGTGGGGGTGAACCCGGGGTAAGTCAGGGACGGCTCAGGGTGTTCCCCAATAGAGGACTGACCAGCGCAAACGGCAAGATCGAGGTATGAACTCGCAGAACCCCAACCCCAATGAAGGCCAGCAGCCGGGCACCCCGTCCGAGGGCAGCACCGGCCGGGAACCGGAGCACCCCGCAGGGCGGGAACACACGGAACCGGAAAACACGGAATCCACTGCGTCGGAAAATCCCACGGAGCCGCTGATGCCGCCTCCCGCCGCGGACGAACCGGCGAACCCTTCCGCTGGAGCCACCCCGCCTTCCGGAACGCACGCCGGAGCCCACCCCGGAGCCGGATACGGCTCTCCCGCCTATGGCGCTCCGGGCTACGGCCGCACCGCCCAGCCGCTGAACTTCTTCGACTGGATCCGCAGCCACGGCATACACCGGGGACGCGACCGCTGGATCGGCGGTGTCTCCAGCGGCATCGCGGAGAGGATGGGCATCGATCCGCTGATCGTGCGCGGCATCTTCATCGTGCTGACGCTGTTCGCAGGCATCGGCGTCCTCCTGTATGGCCTCGGCTGGGCTCTGCTGCCCGAGCCCGACGGCCGGATCCACACCCAGGAGGCGGGCGCCGGGCGTTGGAGCACCGGCATGACTGGCGCCCTCATCACCTCGATCGTCGGCCTCACCGGCATGGGCGGCGGCTTCTGGGGATGGGGCCACGACGGCTTCGGTTTCTTCTGGGCGCTGTTCTGGATCGGCGGCATCATCTACCTCATCTACTTCCTGACCCAGCGCAACAGGAACCGCCGGGGAGCGCCGATGAGCAGCGCCACCGGAGGCCGGGCGGCCTACGGCTACGCAACCCCCGGCAACCCGCCGGCGGCCGCCGCGGCGGGATCCACACAGCCGCCGTTCCCGGCGTCCTCCTTCGCCGCCGGCAGCCACACACCTGCCCAGCCCTACACGGTACCGCCGACCCCGGACGCCATCCCGTCGTACGGCGCCGCAACCCCGTACGGTTCCGCGGCGCCCACAGCCCCCTACGGCGGCGGACTTCCGCCGCGCCGGCCGGCTCCGGTTCCGGTCCCAGCGCCGGCACCCAAGTCGCGGCCCAGCGGCCCCGGCGCGCCGGCCGTAGCCATCACCGCCGGACTGGCGCTGCTGGCCGGCGGAACGCTTAAAGCGCTCGACGCCGGCAACCTGGTTGATCTCGGCGATTCAGCCAACGCCGTGGTCTGGGCAGCCGGTGCAGCGGTCCTTGGCCTTGGCATCCTGCTGGCCGGAATGCGCGGCAGAACGTCGGGCGTCCTCGGGTTCTTCGCCGTGGTGGCGCTCATCGTCGGCGGCATCTTCAGCGCCGTACCCAACGGTGACCGGTTCCGCTTCCAGAACGCGGACTGGAACCCCGTCACCATCGAACAGGCCCGCCAGGGCTTCCAGATCACCGGAGGCCGCGGAACTGTGGACCTGACCGGCCTGAACCTGAACCCGCCCCTGGGCTCCGACGTCGTGATCCCCCTCGACGCCACGGCAAGCAACGTGACGGTCATCATTCCGCGCACCGTGCCGGTGGATGTCCGGGCCGACATGACCCTGGGCAACCTGAATGAGGGCACGGACAGCCGGGGCGGCATCACCTCCCGGCAAAGCAGCTACAACTCGGACAAGCCCGGCGCCCGCCTGATCCTCCAGATCGACGGCACCGTGAGCAACATCGCCATCCAGGAAGGAAACTGACATGAGCAGTTTTGATCCCGCACCGGAAACAACTCCCGTACCCAAACCGTCCGCTGGCGGCCAGGACGAACCCGCCGAGGCGCCGGCCCGCATAGGCACCATCGTCTGGGGGCTGGTGGTCCTCGCCCTGGCCGTCCTGATCGTCATCTCCCAACTGGGGATTGTGGTCCTGAACGGGACCTATGTGCTGATCGGCCTGATGATCGGAGCCGGGGCCGCATTGGTGGCTGGCGGGCTGCTCGCCGCACGAAAACGTGACAACGGCACAACAAACGGGAAGTCTTGAACCATGGAAAAGTTCTTCAGCATTGTCAGGGGCCTTGGCCTGAAGCGCGGACCGCAGCGGTGGCTGGGCGGCGTATGTGGCGGAATCGCCGGGAAGCTGAACGTGGACGTGGCATTCGTCCGCATCGCCTTTCTCCTCTTTTGCCTGCTGCCGGGCCCGGCCGTCGTGTTCTACCTGGCGGCATGGCTGATCCTGCCGGACCAGAACAACTCGATCGCGCTTGAGTCCTTCCTCGAGAAGCGCGGCACGGGCCGCCAGTGACCGCCGGCGGGCAGCCGCCGTCGTCCGCTTGTCCTTTTTACGCAGTGCCCCCGTTTCCCCCGAACCGGGGGCACTGTGGTGTTCAGTACCATTCCGGCCCCGGCGTCCGGAGCCCCTCGGGGGTGTAATCGTTTGTGTCCTACCCCACACTCCGCACTAGAATCTCTTATTGAGCTCAGCGTGGCGCTCTGCCCGTAAACCCTTCGAACCAGGATTTGAGCCAAGAAAATGAAAATCGGAATCCTCACCAGCGGCGGCGACTGCCCAGGACTGAACGCCGTTATCCGCGGCGCCGTCCTCAAAGGCATTGCCATCCACGGCCACGAATTCGTGGGATTCCTCGACGGTTGGCGCGGCGTGGTGGAGGGTGACATCATCCCCATCCCCCGTACTCTCGTCCGCGGTATTGCCAAGCAGGGCGGCACCATCCTCGGCACATCGCGCACCAACCCGTTCGAGAACGGCGGCGGACCGGACGTCATCAAAGCCCACATGGAACGGCTGGGCATCGACGCCATCATCGCCATCGGCGGCGAAGGAACCCTCGCGGCCGCCAAGCGCCTCACCGACGCCGGCCTGAAGATCGTCGGCGTCCCCAAGACCGTCGACAACGACCTCGACGCAACGGACTACACCTTCGGCTTCGACACCGCCGTGCAGATCGCCACCGAGGCCATCGACCGGCTGCGGACCACAGGCGAGTCCCACCACCGCTGCATGATCGCCGAAGTCATGGGCCGCCATGTTGGCTGGATCGCACTGCACGCCGGCATGGCCTCCGGTGCCCACGCCATCCTGATCCCGGAGCAGAAGATCAGCATCGAGCAGATCACCAAATGGGTGACCGAGGCGCATGACCGTGGCCGCGCGCCGCTGGTTGTGGTTGCCGAAGGGTTTGTTCCGGAGCACATGGAAAGCCCTCACTCCGAGCGCGGCCTCGACACCTTCGGCCGTCCCCGGCTGGGCGGCATCGCCGACCAGCTGGCGCCGGAAATCGAGGCCCGGACCGGCATCGAGACCCGCGCCACCATCCTGGGCCACATCCAGCGCGGCGGCGTCCCCTCCGCCTTCGACCGCGTCCTGGCCACCCGCCTTGGCATGGCCGCCATCGACTCCGTGGTCGAGGGCCGCTGGGGCACCATGGTGTCGCTGAACGGCACCGACATTGACCACGTGGGCTTCGAAGCCGCCCTGGGCAAGCTCAAGACCGTTCCGCAGCACCGCTACGACGAGGCCGCGGTCCTCTTCGGCTGAGCCTGCTCCCACTCTCTCCTGCCTCGCACCCGCGCGAACTGGCAGATAATGCCCTGTTTTTGCTTTTTTGAGGGCATTATCTGCCAGTTCGCGCTTTCTGGAGGGGCCACAACTGTACGTTCGGGCTCGGACCCGTCACGGGCCGACGGCACAGACATGGGGCTGAGGCTCGGGGGCGGCAGGGATCGGTAGGCTGGGATCATGAGTCTTGACCCCGGATCCGCCGCCATCATCCAGCTTGCCTGGTCGCGCCGCCTGGGGCTCGACGACGGCGCTTTTGCCCGCGCGCTGGAAACCGGCGAGCGGATCACCAGGGTTGACGACGCCGCGCACTCGGTCGAGTTCGTGCGGCTGTTCGGCAGCTCGGCCCTGGTGGGTCCGCAGTGGGCGCTGGACGCCGCGGCCGGCATTTCAGATGAGGAAATGGCCCAGCACGTCACCCTGCTGACCATCACCCGCCGGCACGGCGGCCACGGCCAGGGCTCGGCCGCGCTCTTCTTCGCAGACGACCTGCCGCTGCTGCAGCCGGCCGAAGAGCTGACGGTGTCGCACGGCAACCCGGAGGCCATCGAGCTCGAGGGCCTCTGCCCGCCCGACGACGTGAACGAGGTGGGCCTGTCCGACCTCGAGAACCGCTACACCATCATTCACGACGACGAGGGGCAGCGGGTGCCCGTGGCCTGCGGCGCCTACTCCGAGTGGGAAGGCATCCTGGCCCACATGGGCGTACTGGTGGCCCCGGAGTGGCGCCGCCGCGGCCTGGGATCGCTCGCAGCCTCGGTAGCCGCCCACGAAGCACTGGCCTCGGGGCTGACGCTGCAGTGGCGCACCGACGTCAGCAACAAGGGCTCGCTGGCCACGGCACGGAGCCTGGGCTTTTCCACCGGCGGCATCCAGACGAGCGTGCTGCTCGGCCAGGCACGCTAGCGCGTCGTCGCCTCCGCGTCCTGGCCAGCGGCGGGCCGCTGGCCGCCCCAGCCCTGGACCGCCTTGGGGCGGGCGAAGAACAGAGCCACCGCGGCGCCGAGCACGATCACAGCCGCCGGCAGCATGATCGACTGGCCCATCGCCGTCGCGAAGCCGTCGTGGAGAGCCGGAGGCAACTGGCCGCCGAAGCCGCCGGCCTCACCGCCGCTCCTGGGCGTCCCGCCGGGCGCCGCCGGAAGTTCCGCGGCGAGCCGGGCCTGCATGAGGACGGCGATGGCAGCACTGCCGAGCACAGCACCGATTTGCCGGGTTGTGTTGTAGACGCCCGCCCCGGCCCCGGCCTGCCGCATGGGCAGGTTGCGGGTCGCGGTGGAACTCAGCGGCGCCCAGATGCCGGCATTCGCGAAGCCGAGAACGGCACTCGGCAGCAGGAACAGCCACACCGGGGTGTCCGGATGCATCAGTGCTGAATTCCAGAACAGCGCCACCGCCATGAGCAGCAGGCCGGTGGACGTGATGTATTTGGGGTTCACCCGGTCGATGATCTTGCCCACCAGGGGCGCCAGCCCGCCGGAGATCAGCGCCATGGGCGCCATCATCAGGGCAGACTGTGTGGGGGTCATGTCCCGGACGATCTGGTAGTAGAAGATGAGCGGCAACACAAAAGCTGTGACTGCGAAGCCCACGGTGGTGATCCCGATGTTCGCCAGCGAGAAGTTGCGGTCCCGGAAGAGGGCCAGCGGAAGCAGCGGCTCACCCTTGTTGGCCGCCTGCCAGCCGACAAAGAGCGCCAGCACCACGAGGCCGCTGATGATCAGTCCCCACACCGTGACCGGCCCGGTGATGGTGCCCCAGTCGTACGTCTCGCCTTCCTGAATGCCGAAAACCAGGAGGAAAAGCCCGACGGCGCTGAGCACCACGCCGGGGATGTCGAACCTGTGCGGGTGGGTGGTGAGGGATGGAACGAAGTGCCAGGCAAGGATGAAGCCCACTATTCCGATGGGGACGTTGATGAAGAAGATCCACTGCCAGCCAAGGCCGTCCACGAGCACGCCGCCCAGGATCGGACCGACCAGCGTGGCCACGCCGGCGGTGGCACCCCACAGGCCCATGGCGGCGCCGCGCCCGTCCGGCGGGAAGATCCTGGTGATCACGGCCATGGTCTGCGGGGCCATCAGCGCTGCACCGAGGCCCTGCAGGACACGGGCGGCGATAAGCATCGCGACCGTTCCGGACAGGCCGCACCACAATGACGCGAGGGTGAAGACCACGAGGCCGGACAGGTAGAGCCGCTTGGGACCGAACCTGTCGCCGAGCCTGCCGGTGATCAGCAGCGGCACGGCATACGCCAGCAGATAGGCGCTGGTGACCCAGATGACGGCGTTGATGTCCGTATCCAGCCCCTCCATGATGCGCGGGTTGGCCACCGAAACGATCGTGGTGTCGATCAGGATCATGAAGAACCCGATGACGAGGGACCAGAGTGCAGGCCAGGGCCTGTTGACGTTTTCCAAAGGCTCAGCCCAGCAGTTCCAGGATGTCGGCCCGGGCGAACATCTGGGCGGCGGCACGCGCAGAGGGGGTGCCGGCGTCGGGATCCGCTCCCGCGTCAAGCAGCACCCGGGCCACATCCGAATAGCCCTTGAAGACGGCTCCGGCCAGCGGGGTCTGTCCGCGGTCGTTGGCAGCGTTGGCGTCGCCGCCGTGGTGCAGGATGAGCTGCACCGTCTCGGCGTGGCCGTGGTAGGCGGCGAGCATGAGCAGCGAGTCGCCGGCGGAGTTGGTCAGCGTGGCCGGGGCGCCGGCGTTGAGGTAGCTCCGCAGCAGTTCGGTTTCGCCGTTCCGGGCGGCGTCGAAGAGGGTATGCGCCAGGGCGAGGGTTTCCTCGTCGGGCCCCTGGGAAGCCGGCCCCTGGGAAGCGGGCTGCTGCGAAGCGTCGGCTCCGGGCGCGGTGGAGTCTGTCATCTGTGGGTCCCCCTCAGGAATCCTGTCTGCCTTCCGACGACCTGTCCGGCGTCGGGCGCCACGATCACTTCCTGCGCGGCTGTGTACGGTTCATCCCCGTCCATAACCGTCAGTATTTCATCCGGGGCGACCGAACGCTTGATGACTGCCAGCGCGATGGGGCCCATCTCGTAGTGCTGCGCCACGGACGTCACGGAGCCCACCTTGCGCTCCCCCAGCCGGACCTCGCTGCCGGGGGCCGGCATGGTGTGCTGGGAACCGTCGAGCTGCAGGAACACGAGGCGCCGCGGCGGGTGGCCCAGGTTGTGGACGCGGGCGATGGTCTCCTGGCCCTTGTAGCAGCCCTTGGCCAGGTGCACGGCAGTCCGGAGCAGGTCCAGTTCGTGCGGGATGGTCTTGTCGTCCGTTTCGGCGCCGAGCCGCGGACGCCAGGCGGCCACGCGCAGGGCCTCGGCGGAGAGGACGCCTGCGAGCGTGCGGTCCCCCACCGTCTGCTCCAGCTCGGCGGCCGGCACAAGGTATTCGAACCACGGGCGTTCGGCGCCGGGGTGGGTGTCCTCGGTGACCACGGCGTAGGAGTAGCCGCCGGCACCGACGTGGGGCCAGGGGTCCTGCCACACCTGCAGTCCGGACCATTCGGGCACGGCCTTGGTTGATCCCACCACGGCCCAGTCGGCCGACACGTCCGCCACCTCGACGCGGAGCATGAACTTCATCCTTGTCAGCCACTCTGCCAGGGGACCCGCTTCGGCCGCCTCGACGATCAGCCAGGTGGTCCCGCCGTCGTCCACTACGCGCGCGTCGAACTCAATGCGTCCCTGCACACTCAGGAGCAGCAGCTCGCTGGATTCACCGGGCTGGAGGTTGGTGACCTGCTGGGAAGACAGCGTGTTGAGCCAGCTCAGGCGGTCCGGGCCGGTGACCGTCACCACGCCGCGGTGGGAAAGATCGACGACGGCGGTTCCGGCCGCCAGCGCGCGCTGCTCCCGGAGGGGTTCGCCGTAGTGGGATGCGACGCCGGCGTCGGCGCCGCCCGCTTCAACGGCGCCAGGGCGCGACAACAGAGGGCTCTTGGTAGTCATATGAAGGGGAACGTCCTTGGCTGGGAGGGTATTCCGGCCACCTAGCGGTATTCCGGGTTTTCGAAACCAAATTTGGTTCCGGCCTTCCATTCTTCCGGAAGGTTGCCATAGGCGGGAATTCCGCCGGCGTCCTTGAGCGTCCGTGCCAGGTGCAGGAGGTTCCATGTCATGAACGTGGTGTTCCGGTTCGTGAAGTCGCTCTCCGGGCCACCCGACCCCTCATCCAGGTAGCTGGGTCCCGGCCCGACGGGTCCGATCCAGCCGGCGTCGGCCTGCGGTGGGATGCTGAAGCCGATGTGCTGCAGGCTGTAGAGGACGTTCATGGAACAGTGCTTGATGCCGTCCTCGTTGCCGGTGATCAGGCAGCCGCCCACCTTCGGATAAAACGCCCACTGGCCCTTCTCGTTGAGCTGGCCGGAATGGGCGTAGAGCCGCTCGATGAGTTTTTTGGTCTGCGAGGAATTGTCCCCCAGCCAGATGGGCCCGGCCACCACGACGATGTCCGCCTCCTTGACGGCCGGATACAGCTCCGGCCATTCATCGGTTGCCCAGCCGTGCTCGCGCATGTCCGGGTACACACCGCTGGCGATATCGTGGTCAACGGTACGGATGACCCGGGTGGCCACGCCCTGCTTCTCCATGATCAGCCGGCTCACCGTGATCAGGCCCTCGGTGTTGCTCTTCTCCGGCGAACGCTTGAGCGTGCCGTTGAAGTACACCGCCTTGAGGTCGCTGTAGTCGGCCGGGGGCTGGGACTCATCCATGGGACACTCCATCGGGTTGCTGCGGACTCAGGATTGAAGACCTGAGGCCAAAGTAGCCGAAGGGAGCGCTGGCGAACAGTGCCGGCGAACAGGGGCGTGGAGCGGCAGGTGTTGTTGCGTTGCGGAACAGCCTGGCGGCTGGGGTCAGGTGACCTTTTTAAGGAACGCCGAGGCGTGCGCCTCGAGGCCGTTGCCAGCCTCGGCAGCCGGTTGGGTTGCCGCGCCGGTTGCCGCACTTGTTGCCGACGGCGTGCCGGCGGCGACGTCCCAGCGCCAGAGCAGGTTGCCGTCCACCAGCCCGAAGATCCGGGTGGCGGCAGTGTATTCCTTGGAGTGGCTCCCTCGCATCACCATGTCGGTGCTGAGCTGGATCTGCGGCCCCTTGATCTGGCCGTAGTACAGCTCCGAAATGCCGCCCGGGTGGCTGATGGAGACCGAGATGTCGAAGCCGCCATCCTTGTTGCGGAGGGCTTCCACCTCGTCGGCGCTTTTCAGCACGGGGACGATGTCCCCGGGAACCAGGCCGGGACCGCTGTCGGCCTCCAGCTGCTTGCGCTCCAGGGCCCAAAAACCGGTCTCAACAGTGAGCGGCCGGAGCCTGGTGCCGTCCTCGTCGGTCAGCCAGCTTTCCGCACGGTACTGCAGGTACGGCAAACCGTTATGGGTGAAGGAAACATGCTGCAGGAAGTGCTCTGAACCTTCGTCACCGGCCCCGAGCCGGCCATGGCCCTCCCACTCACCGATGAGCCAGGAGAGGGGAACCAGTTCGGGGGTCAGGTCTGTAGGAATTTCAATAGGCACAGCCGCTACCTCTCGAAACCGCTAAGCAGGGGTTTTACCGCTGTCCTTTGAACAGCCGGTAGACAACAAAACCGGCAAACCAGGCCATGGACAGGCTGGCAACGCCGAGCAGGACAAGGAAGAAGATTTCAAATGCAAGTACGGACATGTTGCCATCCTAACCCGTCAGGAGATGAGTAGTTTGTCTATGAAGTAGGCGAGCGAACCGACCGCCGCAATCGGTGCCAGACCCATGCCCAGGGCAGCCGGAAAGTTCAGCGGAGCGCCCCGGAGGGTCACCAGCCTGCGGAAGCTGACCAGGACCGCCCCGACCACCACACCGAACACAACGGCGGGCAGGACTGCGATGTCGGAGAACACCAGCCCGGCCAGCGGGCCGGCCAGTCCGGCCAGGGTGATGCCCAGGGGCGCAATGATCCGGTCGGGCCAGCGGATGAGGCCGGCGAGCAGTGCGACGGCGGCGCTGATCCCCGCCACGAGCACCATTTCCTTAACCCCGTTGAATCTGGCACCGGCGATCCATCCGGAACCCAGGCAGGACAGCAGGACCCCCACGCTGCAGCCGAGCGTCGACTCGAGGCGCTGCGCCTGGCCGGTGCCGCGCACCAGTTGGACAAGGAACACGGCGGTGACACCCAGGGCAATGAAGCCGGGCGTCCAGTTGAGGTAGCCGGGTGCAGCCGCGAAAGTGGCCGCAATGGCCGCGCCGGCGCCTGACAGCCCAATCACCGCGGCGAGGGTTTTCTTGGCGGGGATATCCAGGTAGTGCGGCCAGCCGACGCCGATGCCCAGGGCGAAAAGCACGGCCACCGCGAGGAGGACATCCGGAGTCCGGAAGACACTGGCCACCAGCGTGGCGAGGCCCGCCAGGCCAACGACTCCGATGCTCCATGACTGGAGCGGCCGGCCGGCAGCAGCCGGAGGACTCACCCCGGGGGCAGGCCGTGGCGTACTCATCTCGGACTCTGCACTCAAATCTGTTGCGACCTCATCCTGGCTGTGCCGTTGACGGGCAGGGCTCGGCCCCCTGACGGTTTCAATCCTGCCCTATGTGAACGCCATATGTCGTAAACAAGGCACGCGGGTGCGGCCCATCAGTGTCCGTCCGGGGGCCGTTGGGTATACTCAGACATCAGCTCAGTCGCCCGACGATGCGCGGACAGCCCCTTGGAGGAATAATGTCGCACATCCTGTTACTGACCAACAGCACCGGGTCATCGGTGGACATTTTGCCTGCCTTGGAACTCCTGAACCACCGGGTGCACATCCTGCCCGCGGAACCCACCGCGTTGCTCGAGACCGACCCCTGCGACATCGTCCTCCTGGACGCGCGCAAAGACCTCGTGGGCGCCCGCTCCCTGACCCAGCTCCTGAAGGCCACGGGCCTCAGCGCACCGCTGGTGCTGATCCTCACCGAAGGCGGCATGGCGGCCGTTTCCTCCGCCTGGGCTGTCGATGACATCGTGCTCGACTCGGCGGGCCCCGCCGAAGTGGAGGCGCGGATCCGTCTCTGTGTCGCCCGTGCTGTACCGGAGCAGGAGGAGGCTCCCTCCGAAATCCGGGCCGCCGGGGTCGTTATTGACGAGGCGAGCTACACGGCGCGCGTCAACGGCGCGGCACTGAACCTGACCTTCAAGGAGTTCGAGCTCCTGAAGTATCTCGCGCAGCACCCGGGCCGGGTATTCACCCGGCAGCAGCTCCTCACCGAGGTGTGGGGCTACGACTACTATGGCGGCACCCGGACCGTGGACGTCCACGTCCGGCGGCTGCGCGCCAAACTGGGCGCCGACCACGAGAACCTCATCAGCACGGTGCGCAACGTGGGCTACCGGCTCACGCTGATACGCCAGCAGGAGGACGAACTCACCGAGGCGTAGGCCTCAGGCCCCCCGCTTTGGTGCCGGCCCGGGGTGGCGGCCGGCCCGGCACCCCACCTACAGCAAATGCAGAACGGCCCGGCTCACCAGAGCCGGGCCGTTCTGCATTTCGAAACTACGAGTGGAGGACATACGGGTCGAACGTATCGAGGCCACCCCAGTGGTGGATCCCCCTCACAACCTGCATGATTGCCGGCTGAGGTAACGACTATACGGGGCGCCACGGCCCGTTCCAAATCGGCCCGGCGCGGGCGGCGTCCGTATAGCCTTGCAGCATGAGTCCTGCGCACCCGGAGAAATGGCCCGTCCTTGTCATCAAGGGCGGGGTGGATGACGAGCTGCTGCGGGATGTCCGTGCCCTGCTGGCTGCCGCCGAGGAATCGGACGGCAATCCCCCCATATCCGAACAGACCCTGGTGACCATGCGGGCGGCGGACACCGGCCCGCACACGCTGTTGACGCTGGCCCTGTACGCCCCCGACGAGCAGTCGGATCCCGCCACGGCACAGGACCTGGCAGGCTTCGCCGTGGTCGTCGAGGAGCCGGACGGGACAGGCGTGGTGGAAATCGCGGTGCACCCCAGTTACCGCAACCAGGGCGTGGCGGACCGGCTCGTCGGAACGCTCAAGTCCTCGCGCGGCCTGGACGGCCTCAAGGCCTGGTCGCACGGCAACCATGAGGCAGCAGCGGACCTGGCAGCCCGGTACGGCTACGGACCGGTTCGGGAGCTGTGGAAGATGCGGCTCACCACCGCCGCCGCTGACCTGCCCGACGCCGGCCTTCCGGACGGGGTATCGATCCGCGCCTTTGTGCCGGGCCAGGATGAGGAGGCCTGGCTCGTGGCCAACCGTCTGGCTTTCGCGCACCACCCGGAGCAGGGCTCCCTCACCAGGGCGGACCTGCAGGCCCGGATGGACGAAGCCTGGTTCGACCCCGCGGGCTTCCTGCTGGCCGAGGACAGGGACGGGCGGCTCCTCGGCTACCACTGGACCAAGGTGCATCCGCAGCACGGAACGCACCCGGCCATCGGCGAGGTCTACGTGGTGGGCGTGACGCCGGCTGCCCAGGGCATGGGCCTGGGCAAGGCGCTGACCATCGCCGGGATACGGCACCTCCAGCAGCAGGGCCTGCACGCCGTGATGCTGTACACGGATGCCGACAACACTCCGGCTGTCTCGCTGTACCGGCGGCTGGGCTTCACACGTTGGGATATGGACGTCATGTACGGGCCGCTTGAGGGACCGTGATCACACCCTCTTGCCCGCATGCCGCCAGCCTCGAAATCTTCGGGTCCCTGACGGATGAATGCTTGTAAGGTTGAAACTAAACCCGCCAGTACTCAAGGAGAGCGCATGCAACCGGAATCCGCCGGAACAGCCACCACCGAAATCAAGGCGGCCCCTGTGCGCGCCCGCTTCGGCTCCTCCGAAGTACCGGCCTCCCGCGCCACGCAGGACCGGATCGACATCCCCGAGTTCGCAGCCATCCTGGAACCTGAGGGTGAGATCAGCCCCGACCGGTTCCTGGACCGCGAACTGAGCTGGCTCGCGTTCAACGCCCGGGTCCTCGAGCTTGCCGAAGACCCGGACCTGTACCTGCTCGAACGCGTTAACTTCCTGTCGATCTTCGCCTCCAACCTCGACGAGTTCTTCATGGTCCGCGTGGCCGGCCTGAAGCGCCGCATCGCCACCGGACTCGCAGTCCCCTCCCCCGCCGGGCTGAGCCCGGTCCAGGTCCTGGAACAGATCGGCGAGGCGGCCCACCGCCTGCAGCAGCGGCACGCCCAGGTCTACGCCGAACAGATCCGGCCGGCCCTGGCGTACGAGCACATCCACCTCATGCACTGGGACGAGCTCGACGACGAAGCCCGGCAGCGGCTCAGCGCGATGTTCGCGGAGAAGGTCTTCCCCATCCTCACCCCGCTGGCCGTGGACCCCGCCCACCCCTTCCCCTACATCTCGGGCCTTTCGCTGAACCTGGCCGTGGTGGTGCGGAACCCGGTCAGCGACAAGGAGCTTTTCGCCCGCGTCAAGGTGCCGGACCAGCTGCCCCGCCTGATTTCCATCGACGGCCCGCGCGCAGGTTCAGTGCCCGGCCGCGTGGCACGGTTCATAGCCCTCGAGGAAGTCATCGCCGTCCACCTGGACCAGCTCTTCGCCGGCATGGAGGTCCTGGAGCACCACACCTTCCGGGTCACCCGCAACGAGGACGTCGAGGTGGAAGAGGACGACGCCGAGAACCTCCTGCAGGCGCTCGAGAAGGAACTGCTGCGCCGCCGGTTCGGCCCGCCCGTCCGGCTGGAGGTCACCAACGACATCAACCCGAACATCCGTGCACTGCTGATCCGTGAGCTCGGCGTGGACGAGTCGGAGGTCTACTCCGTCCCGGCCCCCCTGGACCTGCGCGGCCTATCCGTGATCGGCGGCATCGACCGCGCGGACCTGCACTACCCCAAGCACGTGCCCCACACGTCCCGCTACCTGAACGAGTCCGAGACGTCCAAGGCCGCGAACGTCTTCGCCGCCATGCGCCGCCGGGACATCCTGCTGCACCACCCCTATGATTCGTTCTCCACCTCCGTCCAGGCGTTCCTGGAACAGGCGGCCGCCGACCCCAAGGTGCAGGCCATCAAGCAGACCCTGTACCGCACTTCCGGCGACTCCCCCATCGTCGACGCCCTCATCGACGCCGCCGAGGCTGGCAAGCAGGTGCTGGCCCTCGTGGAGATCAAGGCCCGCTTCGACGAGCAGGCCAACATCTCCTGGGCACGCAAGCTGGAGCAGGCCGGCGTCCACGTGGTCTACGGCATCGTGGGCCTGAAGACCCACTGCAAGCTCTCCCTGGTGGTCCGCCAGGAGGTGGACGGGCTCCGCCGCTACTGCCACATCGGCACCGGCAACTACCACCCGCGGACCGCACGCTACTACGAGGACCTCGGACTGCTGACCGCCAACGAGCAGGTGGGCGAGGACCTCACCAAGCTGTTCAACCAGCTGTCCGGGTACGCCCCCAAGTCCACCTTCAAGCGGCTCCTGGTGGCGCCCCGTTCAGTGCGTTCGGGACTGATCGACAGGATCGAGGCCGAAATCCGCAACGCACGCGCAGGGATTCCCGCGCGCGTGCAGATCAAGGTCAACTCCATGGTGGACGAGTCCATCATCGATTCCCTGTACCGCGCCTCGCAGGCCGGCGTGCAGGTGGACGTCATTGTCCGCGGCATCTGCTCGCTGCGCCCCGGCATCCCCGGGCTGAGCGAGAACATCACAGTCCGCTCCATCCTGGGCCGCTTCCTTGAGCACTCGCGCGTGTTCGCCTTCGACAACGGCGGCGACCCCGTGGTGTACATCGGCTCCGCGGACATGATGCACCGCAACCTGGACCGCCGGGTGGAGGCGCTGGTGCAGCTGTCCGGCGGCGAGGACACCGCCTACGTCCTGGACCTGCTGCGCCGGTACATGGACCCCGAGACGTCCAGCTGGCACCTGGACAACGACGGCGAGTGGACCCGCCACCACATCGGCGAGGACGGCAGCAAGCTTGACGACGTCCAGTCCTGGCTCCTGGCATCACGCTCCCGGCAGCGCGCCGTCGTCCGGCGGTAGGAACCCGGCCTTTGAAGAGCAGCGACTCACCCATAGCGGATCAGACCGATCATCCGGGCGAGCCGGTCGCCGTCACGGCCGCCGGCGCCCTGCCTTGGCGCGTCAAGAAGGACCAGCTGGAGGTCCTCCTGATCCACCGGCCGCGGTACGACGACTGGTCCTGGCCCAAGGGCAAGCTTGACCCCGGCGAAACGGTGCCCGAGTGCGCCGTCCGCGAGGTGGAGGAGGAGATCGGCCTCGTGGCGCCCCTGGGTATCCCGCTCCCGCCCATCCACTACCACGTCTCCGCCGGACTGAAGGTTGTGCACTACTGGGCGGTTGAGGTGACCGGCAATTCCCTGCGCCCCGACGGCAAAGAGGTGGACAGCGTTATGTGGTGCGCCCCGGAGCGTGCCACCGAGCTGCTGTCCAACCCCTCGGACCGGGCGCCGCTGGAGTACCTGGCAGCAGCCCATGCCCGCAAAGAGCTGCGGACCTGGCCGCTCGTCGTCGTGCGCCACGCCAAGGCCAAGCCGCGCTCGTCGTGGACCAAGGCGGAGGGCGAACGGCCCCTGGCCGCCACCGGTATCCGCCAGGCGCAGGCGGTGCACCGGCTGCTGAAGTCGTGGCAGCCGCTGCGGGTGGTCACCAGCCCGTGGCTGCGCTGTGTGGCGACGATCGCCCCCTACGCCAAGTCATCGGACGCCAAGGTAAAACTGGTGGATGCGCTGACGGAGCACCGGCATGCCCGCAACCCCAAAAAGACAGCGGCCGCCGTCCACGCCTTGTTCGACAAGCAGCGCGCGGTGGTGCTGTGCACCCACCGGCCGGCCCTCCCCACCGTGCTGGGCCAGCTTGCCGGCTACATGACCCCGCGGCTCAGGGGCCTGCTGCCGGTGGCCGACCCGTACCTCGCCCCGGGGGAAATGATCATCTGCCATGTGGCGCATGGCAGCTCGAGCAGGATCGTGTCCGTGGAGCAGTTCAAGCCCTTCGACGACTGAGTTCCTGGCGGCTGTTCGGACGCCCACCTTGACCCCGCCATCTTTGTATCAAATACTTGGTACAAAGATGGCGCCGGGGGACGGGCGCTTCGGGGATCATTGGGGGATCTGATGCCACTACAGTTTGACCTGCCACCCATGGCGCTGCTGGGCCCGCTGCTGGCAGCAGTGGGCATTTACGTACTGTTGCGCTGGGTGGTCTGGGCGCCGGGCGGAGGCACGTCGCCGAAGTCAGTTTCGGACCACGCGCTTTGGGTCGGCGTCATCGGCTGGCTGGCCAGCACCCTGCAGGGAGCGGCTAACGCCGGCATCATCCCCTCGAGCCCGCAGACGCCGTCGCTGCAGCAGCCTGCCGACATCCTGCAGGCGCTGGCCTGGCCGGTGGTTGGCTGCCTCGGTGTCCACGCACTGGGGCAACTGAGCTACCCGGGTCCACGCCGTTCGCAGCGACTGGCAACACTGTCCGTCCGGCGCGTCCGGGACTTTCTTCCCCGAGGGCTCGCCTGGACCACGCTCGGCATCTTCGCCGCCTCCGCCGGGACCATTGTGTGGGCGGCAACGCAACCGGCGTACCGCCCAGTGCCGCCCGTTACCCCCGCGGACGGTGCAACCGGCCCCACCTTCTTCCAAGACGGACGGATTCCCGGCACGGAGCTGGCAGCCTGCCTTGGCGCCGCCCTGGTGCTGCTGGCGGCAGGGACCATACTGGTGCTGTGGCTAATTGCCCGCCGCCGTCAGCTGGAAGCACTGGATGCCGGCGACAACGCCCTTCTCCGCGCGATTGCCATGAACCGGCTGATGCGGACCGTGTCCACCGTTGCCGCTGGGCTGGCGGCCATCGCCGGCAACTTTGCCTCCCGTCCGGAGCCCGCAACTGCCACCTCATGGACCAACCTCACCGCTCTCGGCGCTGCCGCGGTGCTGTTCGTGATGTGGATGTGGAAGCCGCCGCAGCTGGACAGCCTTCTGGCCAGCAAGGTGCGCAACCGTCCGGCCCAGTCTTCCGGCCGGAAAAGCATCCGGGACCTCCGTACCGAAAAGCATCCTGCCGCGGTGCTCGCCGTGTCCCTCGGCGCCCTCCTCGGGCTGGCAGCGGTGGTGCCGGGAATTGCTGTCCTGCTCCTCTCAGGGCCTGCGAATCCGGTCCGCACCACCGTCATCTCAGCTGTGATGGCCGCGTGCGTATTGCTGGCCATTCTGGCGGGCGAACTGCTCCTCGCGCGGAACTACGGCTCATCCTCCGCAGCCGTGCGCGGCTGGCCCGTCCAGCCGGTGGCGCCTGCCCTCCTCACCGCTGCCGTAATCGCCTTGCTGCTCCTGGCAGCCGTGGTTGTAATGACCGTCTTGGGGGACGCGGCGCTTGGCGCTGAGGGGACACCGGGACCTTCCGGCTGGGTTCCGACGGCGGTGGCAACGGCCGCCGTCGCCGCCACGGCTGTGCCCGCCATCTTTGCCGTGCGCCGCCGCCGCGGCATCGACACGTCGGATGATGGGCTGGATGCGGCGCTCCGCGCCGTCACGCTCAACAGGATCATGCGGATTCTGGCCGCATTCCTGCTGGCGCAGGCAGGCGGCCTGCTGATTTCGGCAAACCGGGCGTGGGGCGCCCTGGTGGGAGCGCAGACGGCTTCGGCTGAGATGTGGGCAGCCACGGCGGTCGCCGCGGGGTCAGTGCTGGTGGCCGTCGCCGTGGTGCTTTCCGTGATTCCCGTGAACGCTTTCGGCCCGAGGGGCGGGCCTGCTGCCCGGCGTGCACCGGTGGAACCTGCGCGATGACTGCGGGCATTTCGGTGGACGTTGGATCGCCCACTCCCCCATACGAGCAGATCCGGCTGCAGATCAGTGCGCTGATCGCCGCTGGCGGCCTCACGGCCGGGACCCGGCTGCCGGCAGTCCGCAGCCTCGCCGCAGACCTGGGCCTTGCCGCCGGAACGGTCGCCAGGGCGTACAAGGAACTTGAACAGTCCGGGCTGATCGAGACCCGGCGCCGCAACGGCACCGTCGTCGTCGGGCTTCCGGCGTACGTGGAGACGGACTCCGGGCCGTCCGGCGGCGGTGAGGCGGCAGCGGAACTGGGGGCCGCCGTCGAACATCTCATCCAAGTGGCGGCCAAGGCTGGACTGTCCGATGAGGAGCTTCTGGCGTTGCTGCGTGCTAGTCTCCAGCGGCGGCACGGCGCTTCGAGCCCCTCATCCAGCTCCGACTAGACTGGACGGGTGAGCACCCCAACGCCCTATGAAGACCTTCTGCGCGACGTCATGGCCAACGGCACGCACAAATCAGACCGCACCGGCACCGGAACCAGCAGCGTTTTCGGCCGCCAAATCCGCTTTGATCTGGGCGACAGCTTCCCGCTGATCACCACCAAGCGGGTGCACTTCAAGTCCGTCGCCGTCGAGCTGCTCTGGTTCCTCCGCGGCGACTCCAACGTGAAGTGGATGCAGGACCAGGGCGTGACCATCTGGAATGAGTGGGCCGATGCCGAGGGCGAACTCGGGCCGGTCTACGGCGTCCAGTGGCGGAGCTGGCCCACCCCGGACGGCGGTCACATCGACCAGATCGCCGAGCTCGTGGAGAGCCTGAAGTCGAACCCGGACTCGCGCCGGCACATCGTCTCGGCCTGGAACGTGAGTGAACTCAAGGACATGGCGCTGCCGCCCTGCCACGCGTTCTTCCAGTTCTACGTTGCGGACGGCAAGCTTTCCTGCCAGCTGTACCAGCGTTCGGCGGACATGTTCCTGGGCGTGCCGTTCAACATCGCCTCCTACTCGCTGCTGACCTGCATGCTGGCACAGCAGACGGGCCTCGAGCCGGGTGAATTCGTCTGGACCGGCGGCGACGTGCACATCTACGACAACCACATGGACCAGGTCCTGAAGCAACTGGACCGCGAACCGTACGAGTACCCGCAGCTGAAGATCACCCGCAAGCCGGCGTCGATCTTCGACTACAGCCTTGACGACTTCGAAGTGGTGGGCTACCGGCACCACCC
The DNA here is from genome assembly GCF_042791415.1 of Arthrobacter sp. NPDC056691. Taxonomy (NCBI): domain Bacteria; kingdom Bacillati; phylum Actinomycetota; class Actinomycetes; order Micrococcales; family Micrococcaceae; genus Arthrobacter; species Arthrobacter sp. NPDC056691. Next base: position 4,733 of record NZ_JBHTXX010000005.1, on the reverse strand, counting down.
CACGATCAAGGCGCCGATCGCCGTATGAGCACGGAGGGCACAATGGACGGGCAGGCTTTCAGTGAGGACATCGCCGCGGGGATGTCCGGGATCGGACTCGTGTGGGCACAGACGCCTGCCGGTGTCATCGGCAAGGACGGCGACATGCCGTGGAACCTGCCCGAGGACCTGAAGCACTTCACCAGGGTCACCACCGGCCATCCCGTCATCATGGGCCGCAAGACCTGGCTCTCCTTCCCCGAAAAGTACCGTCCGCTGCCCAACCGGACCAACATCGTCATCACCCGGCAGGAAAACTGGGGCAGCACGCCCGAGGCGGAGGGCGCCGTCGTCGTCAAATCCCTCGATGATGCCTTGCTGGAATCCCAGTTCGCCCCGGGCTGCGAAGCAGTCTGGATCCTCGGCGGCGGCGAAATTTTCAAGCAGTCCACGGGCCTGGCCAACGTCGCGGTGGTCACCACCATCGATGTCGATGCCGACGGCGACACGTACGCCCCGGAGCTCGGCGACGGCTGGGTGGCCGGCACGTCCGCACCCGCCGACGGCTGGCTGACGGGGGCCAACGGCACCCGCTACCGGTTCACCAAGTGGAACCGCCCGGAAGGTTAGAACATGCTGCGTAAACCCGAAACCCTCTTTGTGCTCGGCTACATGCTGCTGCCGCTGCTGGCACTGCTGTCCGCGATTGTTGGCCTGACCATGATCCTGGGCGGCAACAAGATCGCCGGCATCATCGTCCTGGTGGTGGTGACGCAGGTTTTTGCCTTCGGCTCCTTCTTTGCCCTGCGCGCCCGCAAGAACGCCCTCCTGCAGGAGCCCGACCACCAGTAGCGTCCACATGGGGAGTGCTGCCCATCGCGGCGGCCATGGCCCCGAACTAGAGTGATGGCTGGACTTAGCAGCAACCGTCTCCGTTCGGGGCGGCCAGAATTTGGGGGATGATGCCGCAGTGACAGGTAATTTGTGGGGCGCCGACGTCGCGCAGCTTCGCACACTTGCGCAGCAGTTCGGAAAGGTCTCCGATACCCTGCTGCAGACGTCATCGCAGCTGACCAACCAGATCAACAACAACCCTTCGTGGAGGGGCAACGACGCCACCGAGTTCCGCTCGGACTGGAACGGCAACCACCGGGCCCTCATCCAGCGGACGGCACGCGCCCTCAAGGATGAATCCCGGAAGCTGCTGGACAACGCCAACGAGCAGGAGAAGGCCAGCGACGCCGCCCCGGGCTCCGGCGGCGGTCCCGTCACTCTTGGCGATCCCGGCGGCTCGCTGGCAGGAACGTTGGGCGGCGTGCTGCTCGGGGGCGTCGGGGCGCTCAAGGCGGGCCTGACCCTGCAAAAGTTCATCAAGGCCCCGCTCACCCTGGCCAAGCACCTCGGGCAGTACGGCTGGGTACTGAAAAACCAGCGGGCAGACTTCATCAAGTCGTTCCTGCAGGGAAGCCACCGTGTTGGCGGTCCCGGGTTTGCTGCACACCGACTCCTCGGCAACTCGGCCCTGGACGACCTGCTGAAGGGGTCCGCGTCCGCCCAACGCGGGCTCGGGCTGATCGACAAGGCGACCGATATTGCCTCGCTGAAGAACCTGAACAAGCACCTCGGCGTGCTGTCCAAGTTCGGCCCGGTCCTCGAGGAGAAGCCCTGGCTTGGTGCCGGGACCAAGATGGAATGGCTCGGCAAGTCGGGCCTGGCCCGGGGACTTGGCTGGGCCGGCGTCGGTTTCAGCGCCTACGACTCCGTCAAGAGCTTTTCCGACGGCGACATCAAGGGCGGGCTCATGGGTGCCGGCAAGGCGGCCCTCGGGGTGGGATGCTTCCTGCCGCCGCCGGCCGGGACGGTCTGCCAGGTCGCCAGCGTGGGCATAGCTGTGTATGAGAACTGGGACACGATCAGTAGCGTTGGAAAAAACATCGGCGAAGGAGTGGTTAACGCCGTGAAGGACCCCGGAAAGTTCGTCAGCGACACGAAAGATACGCTCGTTGACGCGGGCAAGTCTGTGGGCAAGTTCTTTGGATTCGGCGATTAGGAGACAAGCATGACTGTTCAGGACCCAACCCAACAGGAACCCCGCCTCGGCGTCGACGTCATCGGCTTCGGCGTGGGCGAGTTTGCCTATCTGCTCAATGTTTTCGAGGGCCCTGCCCGCGACCGTTCCGTCAGCGTCTTCCGTGCCGAAGAGATGATCGACGACGTTACCCTGTCCACTGCCGGCGCCTCGTCGCTGCTGGCGCGGGACCTGGCCGCTGTTGACGAAGACGGCGATCTGGGGGTGAAAGGGGTGGCGGCTGCCGTCGCTACCGCCCTGGGCAAGGCCACCCGGTGGACGGAAATCTCGCTCCTGACCGGCGAGGCGATGGACAACGTTGCGCTGCTGGAAGCACCCGGGGTTTCCCTGATGCTCCAGCCCAGGCTGCTGGGCACCTGGTTCGTCTTTGCCCAGGATCCCGCCATCTCCTCTGCCGAGGCGACACTCCGGGTGGTCCGCCAGCATGTCGAGCAGAACCAGGGCGGATCCGCCTACCTCGTTTTCAAGACCTTGGGCTCCGAACAGCACCTGCTGATCCGCCGCGAGGAGTCTTCCTGGACCACCGGCGCCCCGGATTTCGACAAGGATGAGGTGGCGGAAACGGCAGGCCTGGACGACGCCGGGCTGCTGGCGGCGATCGAGGATGCCCGTGGCGAGGCGTAGTAGGGACGTTCCGCAGGACCCGGGCTATGTGCCTTCCCGGCCTTCTGAGGAGCGGCTGATGTACCGGCAGGCTGAGAACGGCGAGATGGTCGGCTACACGCCGGCCGAGTATGGGGTCCGCAAGGATGACGGCCACGGCCTGGTCAAGCCGGTCAACAGCTCCGGCGGCCTGCTCTTCCTTTCCATCCTCCTCACCGCTTGCCTTGGAGGCTTTGTTTACGGCGTGGTCCAGGTGGCGCTCACCGATCAGTGGCACATTCTTGGCGAAGTGTGGTGGGTTTTCCCGGCCTGCCTCTTTCCTTTCCTGGCCGCGTGGGCGGGCTACCTCAAGGAGCGCCGCGCCGAGAAACTGCGCAAAGCACGGAACCTCCCGCGGCCCGTCGACTGAACCCCCGCCTACCCACCGTCCTCCGGCAGTGACGTAACCGACTGCGGCCTGCCAAATCCAAAGATAAACTGTCTAAATGACTACAGCAGCTACCCCCTCCGTCGGCCTGGTCGGATGGCGCGGCATGGTCGGCTCCGTCCTGATGCAGCGCATGCAGGACGAGGGCGACTTCGCCAGCATCAACCCGGTCTTCTTCTCCACCTCCAACGCGGGAGGTGCCGCGCCTTCCTTCGCCGAAGGCGCCGGCAAGCTCGAGGACGCGTTCGACGTCGAGACCCTGGCGAAGCTGCCCATTATTGTCACCGCCCAGGGCGGCGACTACACCAAGCAGGTCCACGGCGAGCTGCGCAGCCGCGGCTGGGACGGCCTCTGGATCGACGCTGCCTCTACCCTCCGCATGAACGACGACTCCATCATCGTCCTTGACCCGATCAACCGCGACGTCATTGACAAGGGAATCGCCAACGGCGTCAAGGACTTCATTGGCGGCAACTGCACCGTCTCCTGCATGCTCATGGGCCTCGGCGGGCTCTTCAAGAACGGCCTCGTCGAGTGGGGCACGTCCATGACCTACCAGGCAGCCTCCGGCGGCGGCGCGCGCCACATGCGCGAGCTACTCAGCCAGTTCGGTACCCTCAACGCCGAGGTCAGCACGGAACTGAACGACCCGGCGTCGGCCATTCTGGACATCGACCGCAAGGTGCTGGCCCACCAGCGCAACGGCGTCGACGCCACCCAGTTCGGTGTGCCGCTGGCCGGCTCCCTCATCCCCTGGATCGATGCTGACCTCGGCAACGGCCAGTCCAAGGAAGAGTGGAAGGCCGGCGTCGAGACCAACAAGATCCTGGGTACCTCGGATGAAAACCACGTGATCATGGATGGCCTCTGCGTGCGGATCGGGGCCATGCGCTCCCACTCCCAGGCGCTCACGCTGAAGCTGCGCGAGGACCTATCAGTTGCCGAGATCGAGAAGCTGCTCGACGAGGACAACGAGTGGGCCAAGGTGGTGCCCAACTCCAAGGAAGCCTCGATGGCCGATCTGACCCCGGTGGCTGCCTCGGGCACGCTGACCATTCCGGTGGGACGCATCCGCAAGCTCGAGATGGGCCCGCAGTACATCAGCGCGTTCACGGTCGGCGACCAGCTGCTCTGGGGCGCTGCCGAGCCGCTGCGCCGCATGCTCAACATCGCCACCGGCACGCTGTAACCAGCCTTCGCCCTACTCAACCGGCCCTGCCCCGCACGACCGGCCCGCCCCGGGCCGCTCATGCGGAGCGGGGCCGGTTTTGCGTCGGCGCCCAGTCGGTTTGAGCCCAACGCGTCCTCACCTCCCGCCGGGTCTTTCCTGACGCGTCCTCACCTCCCGCCGGGTCTTTCCCAACGCGTCCTCACCTCCCGCCGGGTCTTTCCCAACCCGTCCTCACCTCCCGCCGGGTCTTTCCCAACGCGTCCTCACTTCCCGTCAGGTGCGACACTCGTTCACGCTCCCAAGAACGAGGAAGCGTGCCAAATCAGGCGACCAAACCTGAGGAAGCGTGCCAAATCAGGCGACCAAACCGGGTCTGTCAATTATTCGGTGTAACTGGGGTGGTTTCTTGTTCTAGTTGCTGCTGGCGGACAGGCGTCCGTCGAAGGTGATCTGGAAGGCGTTCA
>NZ_JBHTXX010000004.1:0-210726 GCF_042791415.1 Arthrobacter sp. NPDC056691 | reverse complement strand
GAGACAGACCTTGCTGGTAGCGGGGGCATCGCGTTTAAGCTTCGGTTCAAGCCGTGGCTTAGGTGTTGGGGCGCTTCCCGTGGTTCGCGCCGCCACGCTTACGGTCACGACGCTTACGTGCACGCTTGCTCATAGCTGGCCTCCTTAATTTCGTTACCCAAAAGAGTTGCCCTCCAGTCTCCCATATCAGCGGACAGGCCGCGAACCGGGGACGATGCGGGGCGCAGGGAGACGCCGCGGTGCCCCCGGTCCGGCCCTACAGTGAGTTGCGGATCGAGACCCGGGCCTGCTCCAGGACCGTCCGCACCGTTTCCAGGGCCACGGGCGTCATGGGCCGGGCGCTGGTGTGAAGGCGCAGTTCGGTGCGCATGTCGTCGCGGAACGCCTGCAGCAGCATCTCAGCTTCCTTGAGCATCCGCTGCCCCTCGGCGGTGAAGCGGCCCTGGCCGGCCAGGTCCGCCGATCTGGCGGCGGAGCGTGCCGCTTCGGCCGTGGCCGCCAGGTCCGCCCGCAGCCCGCGCATGTTGCTGCGGATATCGGCACGTAGGTCATCGGCCAGCCGCCGGACGGACGCTGCAATGTCGTTCTCGACGGTCTCCAGCTCCTCGCGCCGGCTGTCCAGTTCAGCCAGGCCCGCAGCGGTGATGCGGTAGTTGGTGCGGCGACCCTGCGATTCCGTGGCCACCAGGCCTTCCTCCTCCAGCTTGCCCAGGCGAGGATAGATGGTTCCGGCACTGGGGGAATAGGTGCCGCCGAACCGGTCGCTGAGCGCCTTGATGAGTTCATACCCGTGCTTGGGCCCATTCTCCAGGAGCGCCAGCAGGTAGAGCCGGAGCGCGCCGTGGGCAAAGACGGGAGGCATCAGAGCGCCTGTTCCGCGGTGGCCGGTGCCTGGCCGTGGAAGATGGACGTCTTCCCGGATACCGAGTTGGTCCGGACCAGCATGAGCTTGGCGTCCGGGCCTGAGATGGTCTGCACCTTGCCGCCGGGATGGCCGTACTTCCGGTCGTCGATGACCACCGGCCCGCTGGCCGACTGGGCCACGATGTCCACGCCGACGTCGTGCGGCACGCGGACGGTCAGGTCCCCGGACACCGAGTTCGCACCGAAGTCATGGGTGAAGCCGTGCAGGTCAAAGCTCATGTCCCCACTGACCGTGTTGGCCCGGATATTGCTGAACTGGCCGGACGCCGTGACCTCGCCGGACACACTCTTTGCGGTGAGGACGCCGCTGTGGTTCCGGGCGATCACCTCGCCGCTGACGGTGTTGACGTGCAGTTCACCGGAAGTCCCGTCGGCCAGCAGGGAGCCGGTCACGGTGCTGAGCCGGGTCCGTCCGTGGACACCCGAAACCAGGCCGTCCCCGCTGACGGTGCCCGCCTCAACCTCGACGCCCGCCGGGACGGCGATGCTGATGACCACGGAGTTGTTGCTGCTGTTGTTGACCGAGTCCATCAGGTTCTTGAACCAGCCCTGTGGACCGTGCAACTGGTGGCGGATTTCGAGGCGCCCGCCCGTCACTGAGATCGCCAGCGGATCCCCGACAACCTCCGACACCCCAAGCCGCACCACGGCCTCGTCGTGCGTGACGATGTCCAGCCTGCCGCGGACAATGCCCACCTTAAGGTGGGAGACGCCGTCGACATCCATGGTCTGCGGGCCGGTGACGGTCCAGGAGTTCTCTTCCATGATCCCCTCCACTTGCGATATATCGTGACTGTGCAAGCCACGCTAGTCCCTTAGTGCCGGAAGATCAAGATATATCGCGAGTGGGTTTCCTACTCGGGCGAATCCATCCCGAGCCACTGGAACCAGCCACGGTGCAGCACCAGCCAGGCCATCAGCCCGTAGCCCGCCTGTCCCGGGGTGCCCCCGTTGGCCGCGAGGTCCTGGCGCCATTGTTCGTGGTTTAGCAGCGGCGAAAACGTGTCGACGTAGAGGTGCTTGCGCCGGGTGGTGACGTCGGCGAAGGCGGTGTTGAGCTCGCCGAGGCGGCGGTTCTGGACCGGATCCAGGGTGGGAGGCGGCCCCACGACGAAGACCTCCAGCCGCTTCTGGGTGGCTGAATCCAGGATGTTGGCGAGGTTCAGCCGGCTCCGGGCAGTGGACAGCCCGAACTCGATGTCCCGGCCGGACAGCCCGATGACCAGCCGGTTCTCGTGGTTGTCGCTGAACCTCCGGCCGGCCTCCTCGAGCCAGCGGGCAGACAGGCCCTCGGTGCCCTCCTGGGGACACGGAAGGGAAAAGCTCTCCACCGTCACGCCGTCCTGGGGAGTGCGGGCGAGCACCCTGCCCAGCCACCCCAGTGCCCGGGGGTCGCCGAGCCCGGCCAGCAGTTCATCTCCAACAGCTGCAATCCGCAGCTTCCTGTCTTCCACTACTACCTCTTCACTTGTTGGGAGGGCGTGTCCCGGATACGGACCGTTTGCATGCCAACACTAAAGGTCCATTAACTCACGCCGATTAAACAGAACTGCCCGGCTGGAACGGTATGTCACCGTCCGGCCGGGCAGCTGTTCTGCTACTTGCGTGCGAATGCCTGCTTCAGCAGTGCATCCTGCTCCGCAGCGTGGCGCTTCATGGAGCCGGCCGCGGTGGACGCCGAAGCCGGGCGTGACACCAGGCGCAACTTCCGGTCCAGGGCGGTAGGCAGGTGCAGCCCCATGAACGGCCACGGACCCTGGTTGGCGGGCTCGTCCTGCGCCCACACAACTTCTGCGTTCGGGTACTTGGCCAGCTCGGCCTCGATCTCCGCCTGCGGCAGCGGGTAGAGCTGCTCCACGCGGACGATCGCCGTCGTCTTGTCGCCGGTCTTCTGCCGGGTGGACAGAAGATCGTAGTACAGGCGTCCGGAGACGAGGAGAACGCGTTCGACGGCGTCCGCCGGCAGCTGCTCATGGTCACCGATCACCGGGCGGAAACCGCCGGTGGTGAAGTCCTCCACGGACGAGGCAGCGGCCTTGAGGCGCAGCAGCTGCTTCGGCGTGAAGATGATGAGCGGCTTGCGTGGCCGGCTGTAGGCCTGGCGGCGCAGCAGGTGGAAGTGCGAGGCCGCCGTCGTCGGGTTGGCGACGACGATGTTTTCCTCGGCGCACAGCTGCAGGAAGCGTTCGATGCGGGCCGAGGAGTGGTCCGGGCCCTGTCCTTCGTAGCCGTGCGGAAGCATCAGCACGAGCGACGAGCGCTGGCCCCACTTCTGTTCGGCGGACGAGATGAACTCATCGATGATGGTCTGCGCGCCGTTGACGAAATCGCCGAACTGTGCTTCCCACAGGACCAGGGCGTCGGGGCGCTCCACGGAGTAGCCGTATTCGAAGCCCATGGCCGCGTATTCGGACAGCAGGGAGTCGTAGATCCAGAGCTTGGCCTGGTTGTCCGACAGGTTGCCCAGCGGCAGCCACTCGTTGCCGTTGGCCCGGTCGTGGAACACGGCGTGGCGCTGGACGAAGGTTCCGCGGCGCGAGTCCTGGCCGGCGAGCCGGACGGGCACGCCTTCCATGATCAGGGAGCCGAACGCGGCGATCTCGCCGAAGCCCCAGTCGATGCCGCCTTCGCGGGACATCTGTTCACGCTTCTCCAGCAGCTGCTTGAGCTTGGCGTGCACGGTGAAGCCTTCGGGGATCTCCACGTGCGCCTTGCCGATGCGGGCAAGCGTATCGGCCGAGATGGCCGTCGACGCCGGGGCGTTCGTTCCGATGTCCGACTGCTGTGCCTGGGGACGCTCGATGTCCGATACCGCTGCCGAGTCGGCCGTGATGATCGGAATGGGCGAAGTCTGGGCGGCGTGGGTCTCGGCGAACACGCGCTCGAGGCGTTCCTGGTAGTCGCGGAGCAGCTGCTCGGCCTCTTCCTCGGTGATGTCGCCGCGGCCAATGAGCGACTCGGTGTAGAGCTTGCGTACCGAGCGCTTGGCTTCGATGAGGTTATACATCAGCGGCTGCGTCATCGAGGGGTCATCGCCCTCGTTGTGTCCACGGCGGCGGTAGCAGACCATGTCGATGACAACGTCCTTGTGGAACCGCTGGCGGAACTCGTAGGCGAGCTGGCCGATGCGGACGACTGCCTCGGGGTCATCGCCGTTCACGTGGAACACCGGAGCCTGGATCATCTTGGCGACGTCCGTGGAGTACGTGGACGAGCGCGACGAGGACGGTGCGGTGGTGAAGCCGACCTGGTTGTTGACCACGATGTGGATGGTTCCGCCGGTGCGGTAGCCGCGCAGCTGGGACAGGTTGAGCGTTTCCGCCACAACACCCTGGCCGGCGAAGGCTGCGTCACCGTGAACCATGATGGGCAGCACAGGGAACGACTGTCCCTGGTCCAGGCGGTCCTGCTTGGCGCGGACGATGCCTTCCAGGACCGAGTCAACGGCCTCAAGGTGGGACGGGTTGGCGGCGAGGTAGACCTTCGTCTCCTTGCCGTTGTCCGACGTGAACGTGCCCTCGGTGCCGAGGTGGTACTTGACGTCGCCGGAACCCTGGACGGAGCGCGGATCCTGGGTGCCTTCGAACTCGCGGAACACCTGGGCGTAGGTCTTTCCGGCGATGTTGGTCAGCACGTTCAGGCGGCCGCGGTGGGCCATGCCGATGGCAACCTCGTCCAGTGCGTCGTCGGCAGCGTCCGAGATGATGGCATCCAGCAGCGGAATCAGCGATTCGCCGCCCTCAAGCGAGAACCGCTTCTGGCCCACGAACTTGGTCTGCAGGAAGGTCTCGAAAGCCTCTGCGGCGTTCAGCTTGGAGACGATCCGCAGCTGTTCGTCGCGGCTCGGCTTGGAGTACGGGTGCTCCAGCTGGTCCTGGAACCACTTGCGCTCGGCCGGGTCCTGGATGTGCATGTACTCGATGCCGGTGGTGCGGCAGTAGGCGTCCCGGAGCACGCCAAGGATGTCGCGGAACTTGAGCATCGGCTTGCCGCCGAAGCCGCCCGTGGGCCACTCGCGGTCCAGGTCCCAGAGGGTCAGGCCGTAGGTGAGGACGTCGAGGTCGGGGTGCTTGCGCTGGACGTACTCGAGGGGATCGGTGTCCGCCATGAGGTGGCCGCGAACGCGGTAGGAGTGGATCAGTTGCTGGATCCGGGCGACCTTGTTGATCTGGTCGGACGGGTCCACCTGCAGGTCCGGGCTCCAGCGAACAGGCTCGTAAGGGATGCGCAGGGCTTCGAAGATCTCGTCGTAGAAGTCCTGCGCGCCGAGGAGCAGCGAGTGGACGAGCTTGAGGAATTCGCCGCTGCCTGCACCCTGGATGACGCGGTGGTCATAGGTGGAGGTCAGGGTGAGGATCTTGCTGATGGCGTTCTGCGCGATGATCTTCTCGCTCGCGCCCTGCCATTCGGCCGGGTAGTCGAGGGCGCCGACGCCGATGATGGCCGCCTGGCCCTTCGACAGACGGGGCACCGAGTGCACGGTGCCGATGCCGCCCGGGTTGGTCAGCGAGACGGTGGTTCCCGCGTGGTCGTCCGCCGTCAGCTTGCCGTTGCGGGCACGCTTGATGAGGTCTTCATAGGTGTGCCAGAACTCCGCAAAGTTCATCGTTTCGGCCTTCTTGATGTTGGGAACCATCAGAAGGCGGGTGCCGTCGGGCTTAGGCATGTCAATGGCGATGCCGAAGTTCACGTGTGCCGGCTGGACCGCAACGGGCTTGCCGTCGACCTCGTCGTAGTACACGTTCATGGACGGGAACTGGGACAGCGCCCGGACAACGGCGTAGCCGATGAGGTGGGTGAAGGAGACCTTGCCGCCGCGTGCGCGGGCCAGGTTGGAGTTGATGACAACGCGGTTGTCGATCAGGAGCTTGGCCGGAACCGCCCTCACGCTGGTGGCAGTGGGCACCTCGAGGCTCGTGACCATGTTCGACGCAATGGCCTTGGCCGGCCCGCGAAGGATGGACACGACGTCTTCCTCGGGGGCGGTGGGAGCTTTGACGTTCTTCGGCAGCTGCGCCGGGATGGGCTGGGCGCCGGTGCCCGCCTCGGTCTTCTTGGCGCCGTCGCGGGCCACCGTTGCCGGGGCCTTCTTGGCGGGTGCAGGCTGGGCGGGGGCTGCTGCCGGCGCCGGTGCCGGAGCTGCCGCAGGCGCCTGGGCCGCGGGAGTAGCGGATGCCGGTGCCGTCGCGGGCGCCGGGGGAGTGACAACGGGTATTTCGCGGGTAGCCGGATTGGCCGCCGGGGCCGTCACCGACGGCACGCCGTTGGAAGATGGACCGTTGCCGCTGTCGAATGATTCGAACAGGGGCCACCATTTGGCATCGACCGTGTTCTTGTCCTGCTGGTAACGCTCGTACAGTTCGTCAACGAGCCACTCGTTTCCACCAAATTCCTCTGGCAGACGGTGGCTAGGCTGCTCTGGCACTTGAAATACGCCTCTTCCATGAGTTTGATTTCCCTCTGGTCGCCTAAGGTGCCACGGCACAACAATCGAACCAGTTTCTGTGTCCTATGAACCCAGACCTTTGCCAGTCTAGTGACCGTTCCGGCTTAACTGCCAATAAGGGTGACCCAAATCATGTACCGTCCGATTTATGGCGAAATGGCCATCCAAACGGGCCCCGGACAGCGTCCTTTCCACCGCCCGCGGACACCGCGTCCGGACCGCGGGATGAGCCGCTCCTGTCCTCTCTGGGGGCTCATTGCTCCTGTAGACTGCAATCCTTATGGACAGTAAATACAGGTGCCATGGACGGTAGATCCGGGTGCCGGCCAGGGGGCTTACTCCCATGACGGAGTGGCTCCTTGTTGCTGCCGGCCTGATGCTCATCCTCGGAACCGGCTTCTTCGTTGCCGTCGAATTTTCCCTTATTGCGCTGGACCAGCCCACAGTGCAGCGTGCCGTTGACGACGGCGACGCAGCTGCGGTACCGCTGCTCAAGTGCCTGAAATCCCTGTCCACGCAGCTTTCCAGCTGCCAGCTCGGCATCACCATGACCACGCTTTTGACGGGTTACGTCATGGAGCCGTCCGTGGGGGCGCTGCTCGAGGTGCCCATTGCCGTCGTCGGCATCCCGGAGCCGGTGGCCGGTTCCGTTTCCCTCGTGGTCGCCATGGTGGTCGCGACCGGGCTGTCCATGCTCCTGGGCGAGCTCGTTCCCAAAAACATGGCCATTGCCCTCGCGTTCCGCATGGGCCGCACCCTGGCACGGCCCCAGCTGGTCTTTACCGCGATTTTCAAGCCTGCCATCGTGGTCCTGAACGGTTTTTCCAACAAGGTGCTGAATGTCTTCGGGCTGGAGGCCAAGGAGGAGATTTCCGGCGCCCGCACGCCCGCAGAGCTTGCATCCCTGGTACGCAGGTCCGCGGCCATGGGCACGCTCGATCCGGGGACCGCGAACTTTATTGCCCGCACGCTGAACTTCTCCGGCCGCAGCGCAGCTGATGTGATGACTCCGCGCATCCGCGTCGAAACCATCGACGCCGACCAGCCGGTGTCGGACATCATCGATGCGGCCCGCCGCAGCGGATATTCGCGCTTCCCCGTCATCGGTGAATCAGCGGACGACATCCGCGGGCTGGTGCACGTCAAGAAGGCGATTGCGGTCCCGCCGAACCGCCGGCGAAAGCTTGAGGCGGGTGCCATCATGACGGACGTCCTCAGGGTGCCCGAAACCATCCACCTCGATGCCCTGCTCGCCGAACTGCGGGAGGGCAACCTGCAGCTTGCTGTGGTGCTGGACGAGTACGGCGGAACTGCCGGCATAGCCACGCTGGAGGACCTGGTCGAGGAAATCGTGGGCGAAGTGGCCGACGAGCACGACAAAGTCCGGCCCGGGCTGCTGCAAAGCGCCTCCGGTGACTGGTATTTTCCGGGTCTGATGCGGCCGGACGAACTCTCGGAACAGATTCCGGGCCTCACCGTTCCCGACGAGGCCGCGTACGAGACGGTGGGCGGGTACGTCATGAGCGAGCTCGGGCGGATACCCCAGGTGGGGGACATTGTGGAAGCCGGCGGCGGAACGCTCAGCGTCACCAGGATGGACGGCCGGCGCATCGACCGGATCTGCTTCAGGCCGCACCGTGAACCGCAGGACCCGCCCGCCGCTGACCAGGCCGGCAGGAGCACAGTGGTCAAACATGGGCCGGCCAATCACGGCAAGCCGGGGAACGGGAAATCAGGGAACGGCAAGCCGGGGAACGGCGGCCGGCCATGAGCGACTGGGCGGGACTGCTCTGGCTGGTGCTGCTGCTCCTGGGCAATGCCTTTTTCGTGGCCGCGGAATTCGCCGTCATGTCAGCACGCCGGAGCCAGATCGAGCCCCTCGCGGACCAGGGTGTACTGCGCGCACAGACCACCCTTCGGGCCATGGAGAACGTCTCGCTGATGCTGGCGTGCGCGCAACTGGGCATCACAGTGTGCTCGCTGCTGATCCTTCTGGTCGCGGAGCCGGCCATCCACCACCTGTTGGCCGTACCCCTGGCCGGGCTGGGCGTGCCCGCCGAAATTGCCGACGTCTCGGCGTTTGCCGTGGCCCTGATGCTGGTGACGTTCCTGCATGTGACGTTTGGCGAGATGGTGCCCAAGAACATTTCCGTGTCCGTTGCCGACAAGGCGGCGCTGCTCCTGGCTCCGCCGCTGATGTTCATTGCAAGGATCGTGAACCCGGTCATCGCGGCACTGAACTGGTCCGCGAACCACATCCTGCGGCTGATGCGCATCGAGCCCAAGGACGAGGTCAGCTCTACGTTCACGCTGGAGGAGGTGCAATCCATCGTGCAGGAGTCCACGCGGCACGGCCTGGTGGACGACGACGCCGGCCTGATCACCGGCGCCCTCGAATTCTCGGAGTACACCGCCGGCAGTGTCATGGTTCCACTGGAGCGGCTGGTCATGCTGAGGTCGTCAACCTCCCCGCTGGAGTTTGAAAAGGCTGTCAGCCGGACCGGTTTCTCCCGCTTCCCGATGCTGGACGATGACAACCTGCTGGCTGGCTACCTCCACATCAAGGATGTGCTTGCCATCCCGGAATCCGGTTATGAGCTGCCCATCGCGGAGAGCCGCATCCGGTCACTGGCCAATCTCTCGCGCGACGACGAGATAGAAAAGGCGATGTCCGTGATGCAGCGCTCCGGCTCCCACCTGGCGCGCGTCATCGGGCCGGGCGGCCAGACCGAGGGCGTGCTGTTCCTGGAGGATGTGATCGAGCAGCTTGTGGGGGAAATCCGGGATGCCACCCAGGCCAAGGGCATCCGGCGGCTGGGCAGGCCCGACGGCGAATAGCCGCCCCGGGTGTACCGGCGGCGCACCGCCGTCGTGAATTCTAAATAGGAATCATTCCTATTTAGCGATACACTCGACTAGGGGTTGCCCCTCCCCGCAACCCGATCTGTCCAGAACCGAGGTATTTTCCGTGCCCAGCAACGCCCGCACCGTCCTGACCGCCGCCCTGGCCGGATTCGGCCTGCTCCTGACCGGCTGCGGATCGCCGGCGTCTGAGTCGGCAGGCACAGCAGCTGATGGCCGCATCGCCGTTGTCACATCCACGAACGTCTACGGGGACATCGTTGAGGTCGTCGGCGGGGACAAGGTCAACGTCGCGGCCATCATCTCCCGTCCCAGCCAGGATCCGCACTCCTACGAAGCCAACGCCCAGGACCGGCTGAAGGTGTCCAAGGCCAAGCTGGTGGTGGAAAACGGTGGCGGCTATGACGACTTCATCCACACCCTGGCGGACGACAGCAACGTGCCGCACGAGAACATCATCAGTGCCGTGGAGGTGTCGGGATTGGCGCCGGAATCGGCAGCCACCGCCTCCGCCCACGCCCAGGACGGGCACTCCCATGACCACGGCGACTTCAACGAACACGTCTGGTACAGCTTTGACGCCATGACACACCTTGCGGATGCCGTGGCAGCCCGGCTTGGCGCGCTCGACGCCGCCTCGGCCGACCAGTTCAAGGCCAACGCCGCCGGGTTCAAGTCCGGTCTCGCGAAACTGGAGAGTAAGATTTCCGCAATGAAGACCTCGCACGGCGGTGCCGGCGTCGCCGTGACCGAACCGGTGCCCCTCTACCTGCTCGAAGCTGCAGGACTGGTGAACCGCACCCCTGCCGAGTACACGGCCGCCGTCGAGGAAGGCGCCGACGTTCCGCCTGCCGTCCTGAGGGCAGCCACCTCGACGGCCGCCGCCAAGGACACACGCTTCCTCGCCTACAACGAGCAGACGGAAGGCCCGCAGACCCAGGCTGTCAAAAACGCCGCCAGCGCTTCGGGAACGCCGGTGGTGAACTTCACTGAAACGCTTCCGGACGGCAAGACCTACCTGGAATGGATGGCGGACAACGTGGACAACATCAGCAACGCACTGAAGAGCCAGCGTTGAACCCAGTCATCAGCCTGAAGCAGGCATCGCTGAAGTTCGGCCGGCGCGCGCTCTGGGAAGGCCTGGACCTGGACATCAATCCGGGGGAGTTCTTCGCGGTGCTGGGTCCCAACGGCAGCGGCAAGACCAGCTTCCTCAAGGTCCTTCTGGGGCTTCAGGAGCTGCACTCCGGCCAGGCCAACCTCGGCGGACACCCGGTGGAGCGGGGCAGCCACATGATCGGCTATGTCCCGCAGCAGAAGCCCTTCCTGCCGGACACCCCCATGCGCGCCCGTGACCTGGTGGGACTGGGCGTCGACGGGCATCGCTGGGGAATCCGGCTCGGCACCGCCAAAGCCAACCGCAGGATTGACGAACTGCTGGAGCTCGTCGGGGCAAGCGACTATGCGAAAGTGCCCGTCGGGCAATTATCCGGCGGTGAGCAGCAGCGCCTGCGTGTGGCGCAGGCCCTGGCCACTGACCCGAAGGTGCTGCTGTGCGACGAACCGCTCCTGTCCTTGGACCTGCACCACCAGCAGGCCGTTAGCGCGCTCATCAACAAGCAATGCCATGACCGGAAGAGCGCCGTGGTGTTCGTGACCCATGAGATCAACCCCATCATCGACTACGTGGACCGGATCCTGTACCTGGCCGGCGGCAGGTTCAGCGTGGGAACGCCGCACGAGGTGATGACCACCGAAGTCCTTTCCGATCTTTACGACAGCAACGTGGAAGTGATCCATGCCAACGGCCGGATCGTCGTCGTCGGTCTGCCCGACGCCACCACCCACCATCATGACGACGCGCACGCCGCTGCCGGGGAGGGTTCCTGATGGATCTCGCATCTTTCCTGCAAACGGTGTTCAACTTCGAGAACTATGGCGAGCTGCTGGTGCTGGTGCAGAACTCGCTGTGGGCCGGCGCGGTGCTGGGACTCCTCGGCGGCCTGGTGGGGACCTTTGTCATGAAGCGCGACCTGGCGTTCGCGGTCCACGGAATTTCCGAACTGTCGTTCGCCGGCGCCGCCTTCGCGCTCCTCATTGGCACCGACGTGGTGTTCGGCTCCCTGGTGGGGTCCGTGGCGGCTGCGCTGCTGCTCGGGCTCATGGGTGTTAGGGCGCGGGACAAGAACTCCATCATCGGCGTCATCATGCCCTTCGGCTTGGGCCTTGGGATTCTTTTCCTGTCGCTCTATGAGGGCAGGGCCGCCAACAAGTTCGGACTCCTGACCGGGCAGATTGTGTCGGTGGACACTGTTCAGCTGCAGGTCCTGGCCGGGACCGCGGTGGCCGTGATGGCGGCGCTGTGCTTCATCTGGCGCCCGCTGAGTTTCGCCAGCGTTGATCCGGAGCTGGCCGAGGCCCGCGGCGTTCCCGTGCGGTCGCTGGCCCTGGTGTTCATGGTGCTCCTGGGTGTCAGCGTGGCGCTTTCCATCCAGATTGTGGGCGCGCTGCTGGTTCTTGCCCTGCTGATCACGCCGGCGGCTGCGGCCCTGCGGGTGACGTCCTCGCCGCGACTCGTGGTGCTGCTGAGCGTGGTGTTCGCCGTTTCGGCGACCGTGGGGGGAATACTGCTGGCCCTCGGCGGGCGCATCCCCATCAGCCCCTACGTCACCACGCTGTCGTTCCTGATTTACGTCGTGTGCCGGGTCATCGGCAGCGTCCGCGCCAAGCGCGGCCTCAACGGCAGGGTCATGCGGACCGTCTAACTACCTGTATCCGTGGCGTTACTGCGCGGCGGCCTTGCGTGCGGAGCAGTCAGGGCAGAGCCCATAGATCTCAACGGTGTGGGCCACTTCCGTGAAGCCGTGCTCCTGCGCGGTCCGCGCGGCCCAGCTTTCGACGGCGGGCGCCTCCACTTCCACAGCCTTGCCGCAGTTGCGGCACAGGAGATGGTGGTGGTGCACCGTCACGGCGCAGCGGCGGTAGACGGCCTCGCCGTCGCCGTTGCGGAGCACGTCCACGAGTTCCTCGTCGGCCAGCGACTGCAGGATCCGGTAGGCGGTGGCCAGGGAGACCGACACGCCTTTGTTCTGGAGGATCCGGTACAGCTCCTGGGTACTCACGAAGTCATTGAGCTCGTCCAAGGCGGCGCTGACAGCGATCCGCTGCTTGGTGACGCGCTGCTCTTTCCCTCCAACCGCCGTCAAAGGTGCCTGTGGTCTGCCGTCAGCGCTGGCGCGTTGTGGCATGGATGAACTCGCTTTTCTTTCGGGTAATGACAAGCTTTAACGTTACCAGCCGGAGCCGCGTGGACACTGATCGGGCCCGTCCCTAGGCTGGCTTCATGAAGCTGACAAAATTCACGCATGCCTGTGTCCGGCTCGAAAAGGACGGCCGGGTGCTGGTCCTGGATCCGGGGACATTCTCCGAAACCGCCGAGGCGCTGGACGGCGCACACGCCGTCCTCATCACGCACGAGCACGCCGACCACATCGATGTTCCCGCCGTGGCTGCTGCGCTCGGGGACAACGGAGGGCTGGAGCTCTTCGCGCCGGAGGGCGTGGCGCAGAACGTGCGCAAGGAAGCGCCGGACGCCGCGGACCGGGTGCATGCCGTGGAGCCCGGGACGGCTTTTGACGCTGCAGGGTTTGCGGTCCGCAGCTTCGGCGGCCAGCACGCGCTGATTCACCCCCAGATTCCGGTGGTCGCCAACATCGGCTACCTCGTGGACGAGAACGTGTACCACCCGGGCGACTCGTTCATCATCCCGGACGGCATCAGCGTGCGCACGCTCCTGGTCCCGGTCCACGCCCCGTGGAACAAGGTCGGCGAGGTGGTGGACTTTGTGATCGGCGTCCGCGCCGAGCGGGCCTTCAACATCCATGACGGGTTGCTGAACGACACCGGTCTGGGGCTGGTGGAGGGCCACGTCAAACGGATCGGGGCAAAGTACGGCACCGAGTACGCTCACCTCTCCAGCCGGGAATCGGTGGACCTTTAGGGCTGCCAGACGCCCGTCTCGAAGAACGCTTTCAGCGTGTCCTCGTGTGGCTGCGGATCCAGTCCCTGGGCCGCCAGCCACGCAGGGCTGTAGTGGCTGCCGGCGTACCGGTCACCGCCGTCGCACATCAGGGACACCACGCTGCCGCGTTCCCCGTTCGACACCATCTGGGCCACGAGCTGCCAGACGCCCCAGAGGTTAGTGCCCGTGGACGGCCCGGCGTGCAGCCCCGCCAGCGTGTGCAGGTGCCGCATGGCTGCGACCGACGCGGCGTCGGGTACCTGGATCATGTGATCGATGACCGAGGGGACGAAGCTTGGCTCCATGCGGGGCCGCCCGATCCCTTCGATCCGGGAAGGCATGCCGGTGCTGAAATCCGCAATGCCGCTCCGCCAGCCGGGGTAGAAGGCGGAGTTCTCCGGGTCTACAACCGCCAGGGACGTGGCGTGGCGGTTGTAGCGGAGGTAGCGGCCGATCGTGGCGCTGGTTCCGCCGGTGCCGGCTCCCACCACGATCCAGCGGGGGACCGGATGCTCCTCCAGCGCCAGTTGCTCAAAGATGGACTCGGCAATGTTGTTGTTGCCACGCCAGTCCGTGGCGCGCTCGGCGTAGGTGAACTGGTCCATGTAGTGGCCGCCGCTCGTGGCGGCAACCTCGGCGGCGGCCGCGTACACCTCTGAGGCATGGTCCACCAGGAGGCAGGCGCCGCCGAACTGTTCGATCAGGGCAATCTTTTCCGGGCTGGTGGTGCGGGTCATCACGGCGATGAACGGCACGCCCAGGAGTTGTGCGAAGTAGGCCTCTGAAACCGCGGTGCTGCCGCTGGAGGCCTCCACGATGGTGGTGCCCTCGCGGATCCAGCCGTTCACCAGCCCGAACAGGAAGAGGGAACGGGCCAGCCGGTGTTTCAGGCTGCCGGAGCGGTGCGTGGATTCGTCCTTGAGGTACAGCTGGACGCCCCAGTGTTCCGGCAGCGGCACCGAATAAAGGTGGGTGTCTGCCGACCGGTTGTTTTCCGCGTTGATCTTGCGGACAGCTTCGTCCGCCCATGCCCGGTCCCGGGTCGCTCCTCGGTTCACCTAATCCACCTGTTCACCGAATCAGCCTACCGGCGAGCGTGGCCGGGCGGGGCTAAAGTGGGTGACGTCCCGCCGTCGGCGGCTTTCCGGCAACCCCAAGGAGACAGATGGACACCCTCATTGACGTGGCCGGGCTGAACGCCCGGAAGGCCTCCGGTCAGCGGACTGTGGTGCTGGATGTCCGCTGGGCGCTCGGGGATCCGGAGGGCCGCAGCCATTACCTCCAAGAGCACATCCCCGGTGCCGTGTACGTCGACCTGCCCACGCAGCTGGCGGACTCCGCCGACCCTGTCCGCGGACGCCACCCGTTGCCGTCACAGGCCCGCTTCCAGGATGCCGCTCGGTCGTGGGGCATTTGCGACGGCGACGTCGTGGTTGCCTATGACGATGCCGGCAACACCTCCGCCGCCCGGCTGTGGTGGATGCTCCGGGACGCCGGCGTCCGCACCGTTTACCTGCTCGACGGCGGCCTGGCCGCCTGGCGTGCGGCAGGGTTGCCGTTGGAGGGTGGCCCGGTGGAGCCGGACACGGGAGACGTGACGCTTGCCAGCGGTGGCATGGCAGTGACCGACGCCGACGGGGCCGCGGACTGGGCCGCCCGTGGCGTGCTGCTGGATGCGCGCGCCGGAGAACGGTACCGCGGGGACGTTGAACCGGTGGATCCCCGGGCCGGCCACATTCCCGGCGCCGTCAGCGCTCCCACCACCGGGAACCTCGACGACGACGGCCGATTCCTGCCGCCGGCGGAGCTGCGGCGCCGCTTTGCACGCCTGGGGGTGGACGCAACGACGCCCACCGCTGTCTACTGCGGCAGCGGCGTGACAGCCTCGCATGAGATAGCCGCCCTGGAAATCGCCGGTTTCAGCGCCGCGCTGTTCCCCGGCTCCTTCTCCCAATGGTGCAACGACGCCTCCCGTCACGTGATTACGGGTGCCGATCCCGGAGCGTGATCGCGGGAGGCGCTGCGGGCTGGCCCGTGAAACGCTGCGGCAATTGGAAGTCACCCGGGAGCCGCGGTAGCGTCGCCATATGACTCCTGGACGACCCGTACCCCCGCCGCTGAACCTGCGGATCCCGCTGGAAGAGACCGCCGTCGAAGCGCTGGAAGGACGTCTCGCCGCTGCCCGTGGCGCATCATCGGCGACGAGCGGACTGGTTGCGCTGACCGTTGCCCGCCGGGCACCCAAGGCCGACGACGTCGAGATTGCCATCGAGTTCTGCGGGCTATGCCACTCGGACGTTCACGCCACCCGGGGGGAGTGGGGCAACCAGAACTATCCCCTCGTACCTGGCCACGAGATCGTGGGCAGGGTCAGCCGCGTTGGCTCGGACGTGAAGGACCTTCAGCCGGGAGACCGGGTGGGTGTGGGCTGCATGGTGGACTCCTGCCGCGAATGCGGGAGCTGCCTCGAAGGGCTGGAGCAGTACTGTGAACGCGGCATGACCGGGACATACGGTGCCAAGGACGCCAGGAACGGGGACGCTGTCACCCAGGGCGGTTACGCATCCTCCGTGGTGGTGGACCGGCGATACGTCCTGCGGGTGCCGGAAAACCTCGACCCGGCGGCGGCTGCCCCGCTGCTCTGTGCGGGGATCACCACGTTCTCGCCGCTGCGCCACTTCGGTGTGCGGGAAGGCCACGTGGTCGGCGTCGTGGGCCTGGGCGGCCTCGGCCACATGGCCGTCAAACTGGCCAAGGCGATGGGCGCCGAGGTCAAGGTCTTCACTACTTCTGAGTCCAAGGTTTCGGCTGCGCTTGAGTTGGGTGCCGACGCAGTAGTACTTTCCCGGGACGAGACAGCGATGGCCGCTGAGAACCGGAGCGTCGACGTCATTATCGATACGGTGGCAGCACCGCACGACCTCAACCCGTTTTTGCGGACCCTGCGCCGGGACGGCGCCCTTTTCCAGCTGGGGCTGCCCTCCGATGCCATGCCGCCGGTTAACCCCGGGGCACTGATCAGGAGGCGGATTTCGTACGCCGGGTCCCTGATTGGTGGTATCGCTGAGACGCAGGAGATGCTCGACTTCTGCGCCGAGCACGGGGTCGTCTCGGACATCGAACTTGTTGGCGCTGAGCAACTTAACGCGGCCTATGACCGGATGGTCGCAGGTGATGTGAAGTACCGTTTTGTCCTGGATACATCCACGCTGCAGGAACCGTCGGAAAGGGCTGACGCATGAGCACGCTGTTCACCAAGATTCTCAACGGGGAGATCCCTGGCCGGTTTGTCTGGCGCGAGCAGGACGTCGCGGCGTTCCTGACCATGGGACCGCTTGCTGACGGGCACACGCTGGTGGTTCCGACCGAGGAAGTGGACCGCTGGACGGACGCCTCGCCCGAGACGCTGGCCAGGGTCATGGAAGTGGCGCGGCGCATCGGCGCGGTGCAGGTGGACACTTTCGGGGCAGCCCGGGCAGGACTCATCGTGGCTGGTTACGAGATCAACCACATGCACGTGCACGTGTGGCCTTCCAACAGCATGGCGGAATTCAATTTCGCCACAGCCGAGCACAACCCGGACCCGGCCAGGCTGGACGCCAACGCAGAGAAGCTGCGGGCAGGCCTTCGCGATGCCGGCTACGGGGAGTTCGTGCCGGAGGCCTAGGCAGAATCTGGTCC
This sequence comes from Arthrobacter sp. NPDC056691, assembly GCF_042791415.1. Classification (NCBI taxonomy): domain Bacteria; kingdom Bacillati; phylum Actinomycetota; class Actinomycetes; order Micrococcales; family Micrococcaceae; genus Arthrobacter; species Arthrobacter sp. NPDC056691. The sequence goes on along the minus strand of NZ_JBHTXX010000004.1, from coordinate 193,792 downwards.
GGCCCTCCGGAAAACCCCTAACTGGCCCACTCTCCATCGGGCCCAGGCGACAAGGTATGCCCCGGCCCTGCCCCGCCAGTTACGGCCCTGCCCCGCCAGTGACGGCCCTGCCCCGCCAGTTACGGCGCCGGGCCGGACTCTTCGTGCCGGTGAGTTTCGCTGTCGCGGGGTCCGGGCAAGTCTGGTTCACTCAGTCCCGACCGTGGCAATCCGGTTCCGGACAACCTGGTCCCCGGGAGTGGCGGTGCGGTGGAGCGGTAGCTGTGGCCGGTTGGGGTGGTGATTTCGAAGGTATGCCGGGGGCCCGGTCTGGGGTTTGCTTTCCAGCCGGGGAGTTCTTTGGTGTGGTTGCAGGCTTCGCAGAGTCCGGCGCCGTTGGCGAGGGATGTTGGGCCGTTGTTGTGCCAGGGGATGATGTGGTCGTGGTGGCGGATGGGTGCGTCGCAGTAGGGTGTGCGGCAGGTGTTGTCGCGGATTTGGATGAAGCGGCGCAGTGGTGCCGGGAAGAGCCGGCGCCGGGAGTCCATCGCCACCAGATCGCCGGTCTCCGGGGCAGTGTAGAGCCGGCGGAGCCAGATCAAGAGCTCCTTCGCGGCGTCCTGCTGGCCCGCGTCTTCCTGGGCGATAGTTGAGCCGGAAGCGGGGCGCCGGGCCTCGTGCCCGGGTCCTTGGGCCGCCGTTTGTCCCTCTCCCTGTTCTTTATGCTGTGCGTGTTCTTCTTGTCCCGGGTTGATGAGGTCCCGTGCCCAGGGGGCGGGCACTACACCGTAGCCAGCAAGCCCTGCGGGTTCGCTGTCGCCCTGGAGGAGGGTGCGGTCGGTCATGACGAGGCTGATGTCGATGCCGGTGATGCCGCCGGGGGTGCCGGTGGTCCATTCGACGAGGGTGTCGGCCTTGATCTGCCCGAGGCTGCGGGGGTCGCCGGCGGATTTAAGGGTGTCGGCGTGCCGGGTCAGGGCCGCATACACGGCGACGCCCTGGTGGGCGGGCAGCAGGGCTGTCAGGTAGGTCATGCAGTTCGGGGCGGGGCGCAGGCTCACGCCCCGTTCCGAGGCGGCGTGGCTGGCGCGTTGGGTGACCGAGCGGGAGTCCCGCCGGGTGGCGGCGGCCCGGGTTGCGGCGACAACGGCCCGGGTCCCGGCGCCGTTGAAGGTCCCGGTATCGGCGGCGAGCTCCTCGTCCACGGCGGCCCGGTCTTCCACGGTGAGGCAGGCTGTTTCCTTCACGACATACATGGCGCGTTCTTCGTTCAGCTGCCCGGTGTCCAGGGCGGCCAGGCTGTGCGGCATCTCGGTGACCAGGGCCTTGGCCATGCCAAGCAGCCGGCCGCCGCGGTGCGGGGACTCGCAGCGGGCAAGTGCGATCTGTTCGGCCGCGCCCATGGTCTGTTCTTTGGGGCGTGGCTTGCCCAGGTCCCCGGCCGAGAGTGGGCTGTGGCTGGCCTGCCCCGGATCGGCCAGCGCGGCGTTGCCGGCAATGGCCAGCGCCCCGGGTGCGGCTTGTTCCTCGCGGTGCCTGACCTCGAAAGTGACGGCAAGCCGGGCCTGCTGACCAGTAGCCCAGCATTTGAATTTTTCCAGCGCCTTGGTCTGGTCGATCAGGCCGGGACCGTCGGCGGTGAGGTCGGCCTTCAGAAGGGCAGTTGCCGCCGCGAGCCTGGCGTCGAGACTCAGCCGGGGCGCATCAGCGACGGAGGGCGCACCGCCGGCGAACACCGCGTTGTAAAACAGTGCCTCGGGAAACGGGTCCTCCGGAAAAGACTCCGGATACACGGCGTCGAGGCCATCGTCGTAGGGAGCCCCGTCCTCCAGGAACCCGTCAGCCCGGAATCCGTCGTCCGCGAACTCATCGAACGGAAAAGCCTCGTCACTGAACCAACCGTCTGGAATCGCGACGAGGGGGAGGGCCGTGTCTGTAAAAAGGGTCCCGGGAACCGCGGCAGCACGCAGGTCGTCGCCGTGCGGCGCCACTGCTGTCAGTGCCCAATTCCCGGTGCCTTCCATGAACACAGTCTGCCAACAGGCACTGACATTAAAGGGCTCATCGGACGCCCGGGGAGGGTGGATCCAAAAAAGTTTTTTGGATCCACCCGAGGACGAAAAACTGCGTAACAGATCAGGGCGTTCCCAGCGGTGGGAACGCCCTGATCTGGTACCCAGTTGGGCGCCCGAAGCCAACCCAACATTCGGCTGGAAGCAAGCCCGCCGACTAGAAAGCCCGAGCCGCGGCAGCGCCGCCGTCGTACGGGGTCATCTCGTATGACCGAAGGCAATCCAGGTAGCAGCTCAGGGCGTTCCCAACGGTGAGAACGCCCTGATCTGGTACCCAGTTGGGCACCCAGCCCCGGGGGACCTAGTGGCCGACGCCAGTGCTCACTCCCGGGCGCTGACCGGTGCAGTGATGTCCGCTGCCGGGAGGCTCCGTGGATCCGTGCCGGTCGGGGCCAGCCCGAAGACGCAACCGGGCCGGTTAAGGACCAGGAACCAACGAACGACGCTACGCCGCGAGCACCTTGTTAAGCGCCGTGCGGATCCGCTTCTCGGACACGGAATAGGCCGTGCCGAGTTCGACGGCGAACAGGCTCACCCGAAGCTCCTCGATCATCCACCGCACCTGCGTCAGTTCGGCGCCCGCGCGGCGGCCGGGCAGCAGGGCCGACACGGCGTCGTCGTAATCATCCTCCAGCTGCTGGACGGCGGACATGTGGAGCCCATCGCGCTGGACGTTGCCGGGCAGCTTCTCCAGACGCTTTTCAATAGCGTTGAGGTAGCGGGGGAGCTGGATCAGCTGGGCATAACCGGTCTTGGCCACGAAGCCCGGGAACACCAGCTGTTCCAGCTGGCTGCGGACATCGTTGAGGGCGCTGATGAGCGCCAGGCTCGTGGTGCCCTTGAGCTGCTTTTGGATCCGCCGAGTGCTGGCAAGGATGCGCTCCACGACGGCGGTAACACTGAAGACCGTGTCTATCAGCTCTGCCCGGACATGCTCGTACAGGGCGTCGAAGGCTGCCTGGTCCCACGGGAGTTCTGCCGGGGTCAGCTTGTCCACGGCAGCCAGGACGCAGTCTGCGATCAGAGCCGAGACGGACCCGTGCGGGTTTTGGCTGAACGTCAGCTTCTCGGTGTTGTTCAGGTGTTCCAGGACGTAGCGGTCCGGGGCCGGCACCCGCAGTGCGAGGAGCCGGATGACACCGCCCCGCATCGCCTCCTGCTGCTCCGAGGCTGTCTGGAAAACACGCAGGCCAACGGACTTCCCTTCGTCCACCAGCGCGGGGAAACCGGTGACGGTGTGACCCTTGACGGTGACGCTGGCCTGGCGCTGAAGGGTGCCGAACCGCCACTCGGTCATGCCGGACTGTTCCGTGAACCCGGCCTGCGCCTGCGGCCGACCATCCTGAGCGGCAGCCTGCTGCTGGCTCTTCTTCGGCGCCCGCGGGCCGGCTGTGGCGGGAGTGGCGCCCAGCGACTCAGCGATGGCCCGGCGGGTTGCCGGGGCCAGACGCTCCTGCAGCGCTTCCAGGTCCTTGCCCTCGTCCAGGACCTTGCCCCGGCTGTCCACCACCGTGAAACTCACGCGCAGGTGCGGCGGAACCGCATCCCAGTTCCAGGACCCGGCCGGAACGATCTGGCCTTTCAGTCGGCGCAGGACCAGCTCCAGCGAGCTCTCCAGTTCGTCCTCAGCGGGATCGAAATCGGCTTCCAGTGCCGCCACCGCCTGCCGGGCGACGTCCGGGGCCGGGACGAAGCTCTTGCGGACCTGCTTCGGGAGCGACTTGATCAGCGCGGTGACAAGTTCCACACGCTGGCCGGGGATCAGCCAGCGGAAGGGTGCGTCGTCGAGCTGGTTCAGGAACAGGACAGGAACTTCCGCCGTGACGCCGTCGGACGGGTTGGGCGTCGAGCCGGGTGCCACCGGATGGAATTCATAGCTCAGGGGCAGTTCGAAGCCCTTGTGCAGCCATGTCTTCGGGTAGGCGGACTCGTCCAGCGCGTTGGCGTCCTCGCTCAGAAGCAGGGCCTGATCGAAGTCCAGAAGCGCCGGATCCTGCTGCCGGGCGTCCTTCCACCACTTGTCGAAGTGCCGTTCCGAGACAACATCCTTGCCGACGCGAGCGTCGTAGAACTCGAAGAGAGTCTCGTCGTCCACCAGCAGGTCGCGGCGGCGCATCCGGGCTTCGAGTTCCTCCACTTCCTGCAGCAGGGCCCGGTTGCGGTGGAAGAACTTGTGGTGCGTCTTCCATTCGCCCTGGACGAGCGCATGCCTGATGAACAGCTCACGGGCCAGGACGTGATCGACCTTGCCGAAGTTGATCCGGCGCTGCGCGATGATGGGCACTCCGTAGAGCGTGACCTTTTCGTAGGCCATCACGGCGCCCATCTTGGTGGACCAGTGGGGTTCGCTGTAACTGCGTTTGATCAGGTGCGGCGCCACCTGCTCCGCCCACGCCGGCTCGAACTTGGAAGCGACGCGGGCCCACAGCCGGCTGGTCTCCACGAGCTCGGCAGCCATGACAAACGTGGGCGACTTCTTGAACAGCGCCGAGCCCGGGAAGATGGCAAAGCGTGTGCCCCGGGCGCCCGCGTATTCCCGCTTGCGCTCGTCGAGGATGCCGATGTGGCTGAGCAGGCCGGAGAGCAGGCTGATGTGGATGCCCTCGTGGTTGCCCACGGCGTCGGCCTGGCGCCTGTTGTCCAGGCTGATGCCCAGCGGCCGGGCCAGCTGCCGGAGCTGCGTGAACAGGTCCTGCCACTCACGGACGCGCAGGTAGTTGATGAATTCGTTGCGGCACAGCCGGCGGAACTGGGTGGACGACAGCTCCTGCTGCTTCTCGTGGATGTAGTTCCAGAGGTTCAGGTAGCCGGTGAAGTCGGAATTGTCATCGCGGAAGCGGGCGTGCTTCTCCGCCGCGAGCTGCTGCTTGTCCGTTGGACGTTCGCGGGGATCCTGAATGGTGAGAGCCGCCGCCAGGATCATGACTTCGCGGACACAGCCGCGCTGGCCGGCCTCCACGATCATGCGGCCCAGCCGCGGATCCACCGGAAGCTGGGCAAGCTTCTGTCCGACGGCGGTCAGGCCGCCGCCGTTGCGCCCGGCTGTCCGGCCGTTTTCGGCATTGGCCGACTGGGGACTGGCTGCCTGCGGCGCACCCGTGGCCGCCTGCGGCGCGCTCAGGGCGCCGAGCTCCCGAAGGAGGGTCACGCCGTCGTTAATGGCCCGCGAGTCCGGCGGCTCCACGAACGGAAAGTTTTCGATGTCCTTGGGCCCCCGTGCGACTCCCATGGCGGTCATCTGCAGGATGACCGCCGCCAGGTTGGTCCGCAGGATTTCCGGATCGGTGTAGAGCGGCCGGGACTCGAAGTCCTCCTCGGAATACAGCCGGATGGCGATGCCGTCCGACACGCGGCCACAGCGTCCGGAACGCTGGTTGGCAGATGCCTGGGACACCCGCTCGATGGGCAGCCGCTGCACCTTGGTGCGGTGCGAATAGCGCGAGATGCGCGCGGTGCCAGTGTCGACGACGTACTTGATGCCCGGCACGGTCAGGGAGGTCTCGGCCACGTTGGTGGCCAGCACGATCCTTCGCTTGCTGCCCGGATTGAAGACCCGGTGCTGTTCCTGCAGGCTCAGCCGTGCGAACAGTGGCAGGACCTCGGTGCCGGAGAGCCTCCGGTTGGACTGGATCCTTGCCTGGAGGGCGTCCGCGGCGTCCCGGATCTCGCGTTCGCCGGAGAAGAAGATGAGGATGTCGCCCGGCGCTTCAAGGGCGAGCTCGTCGACGGCGTCGCACACCGCGTCCAGGGGGTCCCGGTCCTCCTCGAGTTCGTCGTCGGAGGAACTGTCCTCGTCATCTCCGGTGGACGGGCCGCCGGCTGGCTGGGAGAGCGGGCGGTAGCGGATCTCCACCGGGAAGGTGCGCCCGGATACCTCAACGATCGGCGCAGGTTCCTGGTCCGAGCCGAAATGCTTTGCGAAGCGCTCGGGATCGATGGTGGCGGAGGTGATGATCACCTTCAGGTCGGGCCGCTGCGGCAGGATCCGCTTGAGGTAGCCGAGGATGAAGTCGATGTTCAGGCTGCGTTCGTGGGCCTCATCGATGATGATCGCGTTGTATTTGCGGAGCAGCTTGTCCCGCTGGATTTCGGCCAGCAGGATGCCGTCGGTCATCAGTTTGACCTTGGTGGACTTACTCACCTCGCCGGTGAAGCGGACCTGGAAGCCCACTTCCTGCCCGATGTCGACCCCGAGCTCGGAGGCGATGCGCTCGGCCACCGTACGGGCTGCGAGGCGCCTCGGCTGGGTGTGGCCGATCAGGCCGTTGTCACCCAGGCCCAGCTCCAGGCACATCTTCGGGATCTGCGTGGTCTTACCGGAACCGGTCTCGCCGGCAATGATCGTCACCTGGTTGGCGGCAATCGCGGCCATCAGGTCCTCGCGGCGCTCGGAAACCGGCAGCTCGGCGGGGTAGGAGATGTGAAAAGTCATGGCTCCCACAAGTCTACTGCCGCGTAAAAGGACCCGGCGTGCGCCGGGTCCTTGGTATGGATGGACGGTGATTCTCGGTGGGTGGTGAGTGAGCTAGAAGATGCGCATCGTGTAGTTGCTGCTGGGAAGGTCCAGTGCGGACCAATCCCGGACAGAGTATTCGGGAGGAGTGTGGCCGCGGCCATCCCGGAGGATGGCGCCGACAGTGGCTGCAGCTGCAATGAGGACCAGGACAAGGAGGGCGATTCCGAAGATTTCCATGTCTCCATGGTTCTCCCGCGGGCCCGAAGAAAAAAGTGGCAGAAATGCCTAAAAAGTACAAATTTCTGCCATACTGGAAACATGCTCAAAACAGTGGCAATCATCGCGGTTCCCAACTTCTCGATCTTCGAGTTCGGTACCGCTTTTGAGGTGTTTGGCATCGACCGTTCGGACCGGGGAACAGGCGTGCCGCGGTTCGACTTCCGTGTGTGCACTCCGGTGCCCGGCGAAGTTCCGCTCAAGTCCGGACTCACCATGAACGTCAGCCTTGGCCTGGAAGCTGCCGCCGATGCTGACCTGGTGATCATGGCGCCCTACGGCCGGGAAGAAGACGTTCCGGAATCCGTCCTCAATGCCCTTCGGGCAGCCCACGCCCGCGGTGCCTGGGTGATGTCGATCTGCTCCGGCGCATTTGCGCTGGCGCGGGCCGGGCTCCTGGATGGACGCCGGTGCACCACGCACTGGCACTATTCGGGAGAGTTGGCAGCCCAGTACCCCAAAGTCCTGGTTGACGAGAACGTCCTTTATGTCGAGGACAGCAGGATCATCACCAGCGCCGGAACGGCCGCGGGCATTGACGCCTGCCTGCATCTGGTAAGGACCGAATTCGGGGCCGCCGTGGCGGCCGCCATCGCCAGGGACATGGTGGTCCCGCCGCACCGCGACGGCGGCCAGGCGCAGTTCATCGACCGGCCCATGGCCGAGTGCGGCTCCCAGCCGATGGAGGAGCTCCTCCGGTGGATGGTGGCGAACCTGGACGAGGAACATCCTGTCCAGGAGCTTGCCGCCCGGGTGCACATGTCGCCGCGCACCTTTGCCCGGCGGTTCCGTGCTGAAACAGGCGCCACCCCGGCTGCGTGGCTCAATTCCCAGCGGGTCCTGCGCGCCCAGGAGCTGCTGGAGTCTACGGAGCTGAATATCGACGAGGTGGCGCGGCAGTCAGGGTTCGGGCACCCCGTGCTGCTCCGGCACCACTTTGCCAAGGTGCTGGACACGAGCCCGCAGTCCTACCGCCGGGCCTTCCGCGGCCAGATGGCCCCGGCCGGTTAGGAGCAGCCCGGTTAGGAGCCAGCCGGGATCAGAACCGGCTAGGACCGGAAGCCGGCCGTACCGCTGCCGGGCGGCGATTCCTCAGCGGCGGCCCGGGCCGACTCCACGAGCACCCGCCAGGGGCCGGTGACTGCCGTCTCCGGCAGGGTGGCGCGGCGCTGGCCGGCGCGGATGGAGTACATGAACCGGTCCGGCTGCCCGTCCGCCGCCTGCCGGGGGTCATCGACGGCGTCCCACGGGCAGGCTTCGACCAGGGGCTGCCAGCGGCTTTTGTCACTCGTCGTGACGGCGAGCACCGTCCAGACGCGCGTGACTGCGGCTATCCCGCCGCTGCGCTCGACTGTGATCTTCATGGCGAGGTTCCCGGGTTTCCGCGGCTGCCGGGAAGCGGAGTGTCACAGTCCCGGCGTCGGTTAGAGCTTTACCTTCACAGTCTCCCACGCCCCGTGCACGGCGTCATGCTCTGCGGACTCCTCGCCGAACAGTTCCTTTGCCGTCGCCGCGGTGGCTTTGGCGAAGGCTGTGAAGGTGGTGGTCGGGCTCAGCGAGCCGCCTGTCAGGGTCCCGTACCAGATCTGGCCCGGCGCATCCCAGGCGTTCCCGCCGAGAGCCTGGGCGACGAGGCAGAACGCCCGGTTCGGAATGCCGGAATTGATGTGGACACCGCCGTTGTCTGCCCGCGTGCGGACGTAGGAATCCATGGAGTCCGGCTGCGGGTCTTTGCCGAGGACGTCGTCGTCGTACGCTGTTCCCGGTGCCTTCATGGAGCGCAGGGCGGACCCTTGAACCTGCGGCGTGAACAGGCCCTCGCCTATCAGCCAGGAGGCTTCGGCGGTGGTCTGCTTGCGGAAGTACTGCTCCACGAGCGCGCCGAAGACGTCGGAGACGGACTCGTTGATGGCTCCCGCCTGGTTTCGGTAGGCCAGTCCGGCAGAAAACTGCGTCACGCCATGGGCCAGTTCGTGGCCGATCACACTGAGCGAGCGCGTAAAGCGCTCGAAGACCTCGCCGTCGCCGTCGCCAAACACCATCTGCTGGCCGTCCCAAAACGCGTTGTCGTACATCCTGCCGAAGTGGACGCTGGCCTTCAGCGGCATGCCGAGACCGTCGATGGAGTTCCGTTCGAAGGCGTCCGCGTACAGGCTGTGCGTGTGGCCCAGTCCGTCATAGGCCTCGTCGACGGCGGGATCGCCGGTGGGGGCATCGCCCTCCTTCCGGACAACCTGCCCGGGCAGCGACTCGCCGGACTTCGCGTCGAAGACGGACCTGTTGACCGGAGAGGGCTGCAGCTGCCTGATGCCGGCAGGAGCCGACGGCGCTGCGGTCCGGGCGGCGTGCACGGCGCCCACGTGGAGCAGGGCTTCCCTGGCGGCGCGGGCGACTGCCGAGAACCGGGGGGACCTCTGGGCGGCCAGGCGGCGAAGGATGTACGGCGGGACTATTGAACAGACCATGCAGCTCACACTACGAACGGGCTCTGACATTCTGCGTCAGGCGCACTGGAGATGCAGAAAACCCCCGCCGCTTTGAATAAGCGGCGGGGGTTTCTTCTGTGCCCTCGATAGGATTCGAACCTACGGCCTTCTGCTCCGGAGGCAGACGCTCTATCCCCTGAGCTACGAGGGCATCCAGGGATCCCGCCGTTCCCGGCCGGACGTCCTAGAGCTTAGCAGGAAGGTGGGCCGGAAAGGAAAACGGGATCTCCCACTAGTATCCCGCGAACGAATCCACGTGGATACGGCGGGCGCCGGCATGCCGGGCGGCACGCCGCAGCGATCCAACGCTCGCCGGTGAGCCCGAGATGAATACTCTTCGCTGGCCGATGTCCGGCACGAGCCGTGTCAGCGCGTGACCGTCCAGCCGTGCTCCCGGGGCAAGCAGCGCACCCGCGTCCTCGATGAAGTCCGGCGGCACCGAGCCGTCGGCGAGGCGGGCGACGATGCGGGCGCCGGAATCCTGCAATTCGGCTGCGTAGGCGAGTTCCGAAGCATTGCGGGCAAGGTAGAGAAGCACGGTGTCGCGCTCGCGGGCCACACCGCCGGACAGGAGCGCCAAATAAGGCGTGATCCCAATGCCGGCGGCAATGAGCAGCACGGGGTCCTGCCCCTTCGGCAGAACGAAATCGCCCGCCACTGTGGTGGCTGTGAGCTCCTCGCCGGGCTTGAGGGACAGCAGCCTGCGCTTCGCCGCGGAGACGGGGTCAGCGGTGCCGACGCCGATCTTCACATGCTTTGCCTCGGGCGGGCTGGTCAGGCTGAAGACGCGGCGCCTGCCCCGTCTGTCCGGCTTGGTGTGCGGAAGATCGAGTTCCAGGTACTGTCCTGGCGCGTGGCGGAGCGGGCGCTGGGGGCGGAAGACGAATTCCGTCGTCGTCGGCGTAAGCCTGCGGGAGTGGCTGAACAGCAGCCGCACGCTTCCGCGCTGGCCGGCCAGGAACGCCAGCAGGTTGCCGATCAGCAGTGCCAGCTCGGGGGAGTTCGCCACAAAACCGAAGTTGTACGGGGTGGCCAGCAGGATTCCGACGACGGCGGCCATCGCCAGCTGCTGCCAGCGCCGGGGTGGCAGGGTGAGCGGCTCGGTGAGCATGAACCCGGCAAAGAACAGCACGGGTCCCTGGGCCAGGGTTTGCCACACGGCACTTCCGGGATCGACGCCGGAAGGCACTTGCACCGCGGCCACGACGGCGGTGGCCACCAGGATGAAGACAGCGGCCATGAGCGTTTTCCTGGTGCGGTAGAGCACCAGCAGGACGCCAGGGACCAAGAGCCACAGCATGGCCGGCGTGCCCGCCCACCAGGTGGCGATGTTGAGGCCAGTCAGCCCAGTGACGAATGCCCCGGCGGCCGCGGGGTTGAAGACATGCCTGCCACGCCAGGCGAGGGCGTACTTGGAGGCTGACGCCAGGACGCAGGCCAGCGCCACCCCGGCCAGGTCCATCGGTGCAAACGCCGGGCCGAGCTGGGTGGGCCAGAACAGGAAGTAGAGGAGGAGGCCCGTTATCAGCGAGGATTCCGAATGCGGCTGGACGCGGAACAGCGCGGCCAGGCCAAGGTTGGAAACGTACGTCAACCCCAGGCAGAGGGCCAGGTGGACGAGCATGTTGGGAATGCCGAACGTCAGCCAGCCGAGGGCGTCGAGGAGGAGGCTGTAGGCCGCCAGCACGGCCAGCACCAACAGCACCAGCCTGTACATCGTGAACCGGCCCAGATAGGCGTCCAGGGCGGTGCCTGGCGAGGCCTGCTGCCGGGAGGTGGTTGAACTCATGTGAACAGCGCTCCTTCGAATTCCGCGGAGTATTCCGCGCTGCCGTTGGAAAATACCTTGAGCCAGGAAAAACGGAAGTTCCGGTCCAGGTCCTCAGCCGGAACCAGGAACAGGGCGGTGGCGAGGGCGTCCGCCTCCATGGCGGTCTCCGCCCGCGCCCAGGTGGCCACGACCGTCCTGACCGGCGCCCCGGTGGTGCCGTCCAGGACGTGATGGAGCCCGTCTCCCCAGGCCCGCCGGTTGGACGCCGAAGCACAGAGAGCGCCGGATCCCAGCGGCACAGTTCCTATGGCCTTGGTGGTGTCATAAGGGTGCTCCAGAGCCACCTGAACCGGCTCCGGGCCGCCGTTCAGGAGATCCCCGCTGGCGTCAATGAAGAAGTCCTTGACCCTGTGGCTCCGTAGCTGCCCGGCCAGGAGGTCCACGAGCTGGCCCTTGCCGGCCGCGCCGATGTCCAGCATCACCGGGGCAGTGGTGCGCAGTGACGTTCCCTGCCATTCCAGGACGGCGTCCCACGCCGGTGGAGGCGCAGCTTCTCCGTGGGGCTGCAGTGAATAGTGCGGATCGTAGCCCAGCCGCTCAAGGCTTTCACCGATGAGGGGCGTCATGGCCCCGCCACTGAGTGTGTAGAGCTGCCGGTAGAGTGCGGCCAGGCCGGCCGCTTCGGGCGGCAGCTGGTACTGCCCGGGCGCCCGGGACATCAGGGTCACCAGGGAGTCCTCCCGGAACCTGGACCACGTGGCGTCGTAGCGCTCCACTTCGTCCAGCAAGGAGCTGCGCAGCCCCGGGGGCAGCGGGTCAGGGGTGGAGATTTCCCAGCCGGTCCCGATGCCGTCAAACCGGAAGTCCTGCCAGCCCCCGTGCGGCATGACAGCCGCCTACAGGGCCTGCGCCTTGATCGCTTCGACCGCCTGGTTGAAGCCGCCGCTGGTCAGGGAGGAGCCCGCCACTTTGGAGACGTTGATCTCATCAAGGCTTTTGCCCACCACCTGGTCGGCAATGCCGCTGGCGAACTGGCCCTGGAATTTCCGGGTGTTGGGATTGGAGGGGTGCTCGGTGATCTCCACCGCGGACACCGTGCCGTTGGCCAGTGTCAGCTGAACGCCCACGGTCTCGGTGCCGTTGGGGGACTTGTAGTTGCCGTCCGCGCTGTAGGTCCCGTCCTTGTAGCCGGCCGCGGAGCCGGATGGGGAAACGGAAGCCGTTGCAGTTCCCGACGCCGACGCGGATGCCGCCGCCGAGGGGTCAGTCTCCTGCGCGGCGGGCTGCTGGGCCGAAGGCGCGCAGCCGGCCACCGTTCCGGCGAGGGACAGGCCGGCCATGCCGGCGAAAACAGTTTTGCGGATTGAAGGCTTCACGGGGTCTCTTTTCGTGGTGCGGGCACGCCAGGGACAGCGTTGAGTTCAGTGTTGATGTTTCAACAATTTAGTGGGTGAGTAAAGGTTAAGGGCACATGCTGTGAATTTCCCTACTATTTGCTGTGACGCCGAGGGCGTGTGCCGGCGCCCCCGGATTCCGCGCCGCGACGGGCTCCCCGGTAGGCTAGGAGTGTGACTCCCGAAGAACTCTCCCTCGCAATATCCGCCTGCCTGAAAGACGCCGTGGCCGCCGGCGACATTGCCCTTGCGGAGGCGGCTATACCGGACTCCGTCCTGGTGGAGCGTCCGAAGAACCGGGAGCACGGCGACTGGGCAACCAACATCGCCCTGCAGCTGGCCAAGAAGGCCGGCACCAACCCCCGCGAATTTGCCACGCTGCTCAGCGCCCGGCTCAAGGACATCAGCGGCGTCGACGGCGTGGAAATCGCCGGTCCCGGCTTCCTCAACATCACAGTTGATGCCGCAGCCGCCGGCGCGCTGGCCAAGGCCATCGTCGAAGCGGGCAGGGAGTACGGCACCAACACCGCGCTCGCCGGCCACACCGTGAACATGGAGTTTGTTTCCGCCAACCCCACCGGCCCGCTGCACATCGGCCACACGCGCTGGGCAGCCCTGGGCGACTCGATCGCCAGGGTGCTTCGCGCCTCCGGCGCCGATGTCACCGCCGAGTACTACATCAACGACGCCGGCTCCCAGATGAACGTCTTTGCCAATTCGGTACTCTCGCGCCTGCACGGCCGCGACGTACCCGAGGGCGGCTACCCGGGCGAATACATCCGCGACCTCGGCCACGAGGTGCTGACGCAGCACCCGGACATCCGCGAACTGACGGACGCGGCGGCCCTGCCCGTTATCCGCGCCGCGGCCTACGAGGCACAGCTCAAGGACATCAAGGACACTCTGGCGGACTTTGGGGTCTCCTTCGACGTGTTCTTCTCCGAGCAGGAACTTCACGACGCCGGCGCGATCGAAAGTGCCGTTGCCCGCCTTCGCGAGCAGGGCCACGTGTTCGACGACGGCGGTGCCGTCTGGCTCCGCACCACCGACTTCGGTGATGACAAAGACCGCGTCATGATCCGTGCGAACGGCGAACCGACGTACTTCGCCGCCGATGCCGCGTACTACCTTTCCAAGAAGGACCGCGGCTACACGGAAAAGATCTACCTCCTGGGCGCCGACCACCACGGCTACATCAACCGGCTCAAGGCCATTGCCGCCGCGGCCGGGGACGACCCCGAGGTCAACATCGAGGTCCTCATCGGCCAGCTGGTGTCCGTCAACGGGGCCAAGCTCTCCAAGCGCGCCGGCAACATCATTGAGCTCAAGGACCTCATCTCCTGGCTGGGAACGGACGCGGTCCGCTATTCGCTGGCGCGGTTCCCTGCCGACTCCCCGCTCACGCTGGACCCCGAGCTGCTCAAGAAGCACTCCAACGAGAACCCCGTGTTCTACGTGCAGTACGCCCACGCCCGGTCCCGCGGCGCGGCGCGGAACGCTGTGGCAGCAGGCGTGGACCGGAGCGCGTTCGACGCCTCCCTGCTGGACCACGCCACGGAGAACGAACTGCTGTCCTACCTGGGCAGCTACCCGTCCATCGTGGGCAAGGCCGCGGAGCTGCGCGAGCCGCACCGCGTGGCCCGCCACATGGAACTCATTGCCGGCGCCTACCACCGCTGGTACGACGCCTGCCGCATTGCCCCCATGGGCGACGACGCCGTGACGGACACCAACCGCACCAGGCTGTGGCTCAATGACGCCACCAGCCAGGTACTCGCCAACGGGCTGGAACTGCTGGGCGTTTCGGCGCCGGAACGGATGTGATTGGCTTGCAGGAAACCACCAACAGCACGGCAAACACCAGCGCAGCGTCCAACAACTCCGCCTCGCCGCTGGCCCCCGAGTGGCTCGCCGTCCCCGCGGACCTCAACGCCCTGCACACCCCGGTGTGGGCGGGCGGGGTGGAGCGGAACGCCGTCGGCGAGCTTGCCATTGACGGCATCCCGGTCAGCGCCCTCAAGGAGCAGTTCGGCACGCCTCTTTTCGTCATGAGCGAATCGGACTTCCGCGCCCGCGCCCGCGCCTTCAAGGACGCGTTCGACGACGCCTTCGCTGACATCTGCGGGGGAGTGGACGTCTACTACGCCGGCAAGTCCTTCCTCTGCACCGCAGTCGCGAAATGGGTCGCCGAGGAGGGGCTGCGGCTGGACACCTGTTCCGGCGGCGAACTTGCGGTCGCGGCGCGGGCCGGCATCGACGGCGCCAACCTGTCGCTGCACGGCAACAACAAGTCCGACGCCGAGATCAACCGGGCGCTGGACATGAACCTTGGCCGCATCGTGGTGGACAGCCTGGACGAGCTGGAGCGCGTGGCCAAGATCGCCGCCGGCCGCGGGGAGACCGCCAAAGTCATGCTGCGGCTGACGCCCGGTGTGCACGCCCACACGCACGAGTTCATCGCCACCGCCCACGAGGACCAGAAATTCGGCCTCTCCATGGCCGGGGATTCGACTGACGAAGCAGGCCTGTCCGCTGCCGAGGAAGCCGTGGCTGCGGCCGCGTCGTACAGCAGTGTGGAGCTGCTGGGGCTGCACTGCCACATCGGTTCGCAGATCTTCGAGCCGGACGGCTTTGCGCTGGCTGCCCAAAAGCTGCTGACCTTCCTGGCCGCGGTCCAAGCCAAATACTCCATCACCCTGCCCGAGCTTGACCTCGGCGGCGGCTACGGCATCGCCTATACCCCGGTGGACACGCCCCGCCCGGCAGCCGACATCGCGCAGGCGATGGCCGCCGTCGTGCGTTCCAAGTGCACGGAACTGGGGATTACAGCGCCCCGGATTTCCATCGAACCCGGCCGCGCCATCGTGGGCAGCAGCACCTTCACGCTCTACGAGGTGGGCACGCTCAAAACCGTGCGGGTGGACGCCCCGGCCGCCGGCAACGGCGCAGCCGGTGATAATGCTGCGAAGAACGTTACGCACCCGCGCCGCTATGTGTCAGTGGACGGCGGCATGAGCGACAACGCCCGTCCGGTGCTGTACGACGCGGATTATTCGGCCATTCTCGCCTCGCGCACCTCCGCGGCGGCCCCGCAGCTGTCCCGCGTAGTGGGCAAACATTGCGAGAGCGGCGACATAGTTGTTAGAGATGTATATCTGCCCGAGGACGTGGCAGCCGGTGATCTGCTCGCTGTACCGGGGACCGGCGCCTACTGCTGGGCCCTGTCAAGCAACTACAACTATCTGGCCCGGCCGGGCGTTGTCGCTGTGCGCGACGGATCTCCCCGGCTGATTGTCCGCGGGGAAACCGAAGAAGATCTGCTGAACCGCGACATGGGAGCCTGAATGACCGAATTGCGAACCCTGAAAGTGGCCCTGCTGGGCTGTGGCAACGTCGGGGCTCAGGTGGCGCGGATTCTGATTGACGACGCCGGCACCCTGGCGCCGCGCACCGGCGCCCGACTGGAACTGGCCGGCATCGCGGTGCGGAACCTCGATGCCGAGCGCGAGGTGGACCTCCCGCGCGAGCTGTTCACCACCGACGGTGAAACGCTGGTCAAGGACGCCGACCTTGTGATCGAGCTGATGGGCGGCATCGAGCCGGCCCGCTCGCTGATCCTGTCCGCCATCCAGAACGGCGCCAGCGTGGTCACGGGCAACAAGGCCCTGCTGGCCGCCGACGGTCCGGCCCTCTACGAGGAGGCGGACAAGGCCGGCGTCGAACTGTCCTACGAAGCGGCCGTGGCCGGCGCCATTCCCATCCTGCGCCCCATCCGCGACAGCCTGTCCGGCGACCGCATCACCCGCGTGCTGGGCATCGTCAACGGCACCACCAACTTCATCCTGGACCAGATGGACTCCACCGGTGCGCAGTTCGCCGACGCCCTCGCCGAGGCCCAGCGGCTCGGCTATGCCGAAGCCGACCCGACGGCCGACGTCGAGGGCCACGACGCCGCCGCCAAGGCCGCCATCCTGGCGTCCCTGTCCTTCCACACCCGGTTCGACCTGGAGCACGTCTACTGCGAGGGCATCACCCGCGTCAGCGCCGCCGACATTGCCGCCGCGAAGGAAGCCGGGTTTGTCATCAAGCTGCTGGCCATCGCCGAGAAAATCGGCAACGGCGACGGCAGCGAGGGTGTTTCCGTGCGCGTCCATCCGACGCTCCTGCCGCGCGAACACCCGCTCGCGGCCGTCCGCGGTGCGTTCAACGCTGTCTTCGTCGAGGCGGAAAACGCCGGTGAGCTGATGTTCTACGGCCAGGGCGCCGGCGGAACCCCGACGGCGTCTGCCGTGCTGGGCGACCTCGTCTCGGCCGCCCGCCGCATTGTCCTGGGCGGACCCGGACGCATCGAGTCCACCACCGGCCACGTCCCGGCGCTGCCCATCGACGCCGCGACCACCAGCTACTACATCGGCCTGGACGTTGCGGACCAGCCCGGCGTGCTGGCGAAGATCGCCCAGCTGTTCGCCGAGCACGGCGTCTCCATCGAAATCATGCGCCAGACCATCCACCGCGATGCCGACTCCAACGTGGAATCGGCCGAGCTGCGGATCGTCACCCACCGCGCAAGCGAAGCTGCACTGGCAGCGACCGTCGAAGCCGTGAAGGGCCTTGACGTGATCAATTCCGTTACATCCGTACTTCGGGTAGAAGGAGCTTAAGTGGCTCACCAATGGCGCGGTGTCATCCGCGAATACGCTGACCGTCTGCCCGTAACCGCGGCCACCAGGGTCATCACCCTTGGCGAGGGCGGCACGCCCCTGGTCTACGCCCAGAAGCTGTCCGAACTGACGGGCTCGGACGTCTACCTCAAGGTTGAGGGCATGAACCCCACCGGTTCCTTCAAGGACCGCGGCATGACCATGGCCATGACCGCGGCCGTGGAGGCCGGGGCCAAGGCCGTGGTGTGCGCCTCCACCGGAAACACGTCGGCCTCGGCTGCGGCATACGCCACCGCCGCCGGCCTGACGTGTGCCGTGCTGGTGCCCGAAGGCAAGATCTCCATGGGCAAGCTGAGCCAGGCCATTGCGCACGGTGCCACGCTCCTGCAGGTTGACGGCAACTTCGACAACTGCCTGGACATTGCCCGCAAGCTGGGCGAGTCCTACCCGGTCTTCTTGGTCAACTCCGTGAACCCGGCCCGCATCCAGGGCCAGAAGACCGGCGCCTTCGAGATCGTCGACGTCCTGGGCGACGCCCCGGACATCCACGTGCTCCCGGTCGGCAACGCCGGCAACATCACGGCCTACTGGAAGGGCTACAAGGAGTACTCCGCCCCGTTCGAGTCCGAAACGGCCGGCACGCTCGCTCCCGTCGCCACCAAGACCCCGGCCATGTGGGGCTTCCAGGCCGCGGGCGCCGCTCCGTTCGTGGCAGGCCACCCCATCACGGAACCGGACACCATCGCCACCGCCATCCGGATCGGCAACCCCGCCTCCTGGGACGGCGCCATCGCCGCCCGTGACGAGTCCGGCGGATTCATCGATTCCGTGACGGACGAGGAAATCCTGGCCGCCCACCGCTGGCTGTCCGCCAAAGAGGGTGTCTTCGTGGAGCCCGGTTCCGCCGCGGGCGTCGCAGGCCTGCTCAAGAAGCACGCCGCAGGTGAGGTGCCTTCCGGCAAGACCATCGCCATCACCGTCACCGGCCACGGTCTCAAGGACCCGCAGTGGGCTCTCAGGACCGAGGACGGCAGCGATGTCCAGCCGGTCAAGGTGCCGAACGACGTCGTGACCGTCGCTGCAGAACTGGGACTGGAAGACAAATAACAGTGGAAACCATGCTGCCGCAGACCGCCCAGCTGCCCGCCATCCAGGCCGGGCAGCAGGTGACGGTCCGGGTTCCGGCCACCAGCGCCAACCTCGGCCCCGGCTATGACAGCCTCGGGCTGGCACTGACCCTGCACGACACCCTCACCGTCGAGAGCCTGGACAGCGACGAGCTGGTCTTCGAACTCAGCGGTGAGGGTGCGGAGTCCCTTCCGCGGGACGCCAGCCACCTGGTGGTCCGGGCGATGAATGCCGCTTTCGGGCGACTGGGCTACCGCCACACCGGCCTGAAGATCACCGCCGAAAATGTCGTTCCGCACGGCCGCGGCCTGGGCTCGTCCGCGTCCGCAGTGGTGGCAGCCGTGACAGCCGCCAACGCGCTGCTGCCGGCGGGGGTGCAGCAGGACAAGAACTGGATCCTGCAGCTGACCAGCGAGATGGAAGGCCACCCGGACAACGTCGCTCCGGCGATCTACGGCGGACTGGCGCTGTCATGGCAGGACAGTGACCAGTACAGCAGCACGTGCGCCACGGTCAACGCTGCCGTGATCCCCATCGTGGCAGTTCCGGACTACGAGCTCTCTACGGAGGCCGCGCGCGCCCTGTTGCCTGCCTCCATTGGCCATCACGCGGCCGCGATGAACTCCGGCCGCGCAGCGCTTCTGATCCATGCCCTTACGCAGAAGCCTGAATTCCTGCTCGCAGGCACCGAGGATTTCCTGCACCAGAGCTACCGTGCGGAGGCCATGCGGCCCAGCGCCGGCCTGATCAAGGCCCTGCGCGGAGCCGGCCACGCGGCCGTAGTATCCGGCGCCGGACCCACAGTTCTGGTCCTGACCAACGGCGAGGCCGAGGCCGCCGCCGTTCTGGAATTCATCGCCGCGTTTTCCGAGGCAAACACGCCGGACATCAAGTGGCGTGCGATGAAGCTGGCAGTCGACGTCGAAGGTGCTAAAGTGGGAGTGCACCGGCGGTAAAACCGCATGCAGTCTCCGCAGTCCCCACCGCATTCACTGAGTCATAACCGCATTCTTTGATGCAGCCGGACGGCGACTCTGCAGTCGAGAGGGCCCTGCAGCCAAGAGACCGTGCAGTCAACGACTCCGAGAATGGCCTTAATCGGTCATCGGGTCAGAATCTGCTTCGATCTGCTGCTGCTTCGATCTCTTATTGCGAAATATTTTCCGGTGCCACCTGCTTGGCCTGGTCAGGAACCTACAGATGGATTTCTGTTCCCTGAACCGCCAGTCCGCCGCCCCGCCAGCTTTGCGGAGCGTTTGAAGGTGATCAGTATCCGGCCCTGCTGGCCGAACTCCAACCGGCAAGGCCGACATCCCGGCTGCAGATCTGAACTGCAGCCCAGATCCAATCATCGCGTCCAGCTCACAGTCTGGACGCCGTCGAGGGGGAAGGATCCTTCGTGACCGAAACCACTGAGCTGTCGCCAGCTGTGGACACACCATCTTCTGCTTCCGGATCGTTGACGGAAGCTCCCGCCAAGAGCAGCGGCCTTGCCGGCCTGAAGCTCGCCCAGCTGCAGGCGCTTGCCAGCCAGCTCGGTATCTCCGGCGGATCCCGCATGCGCAAGGGCGACCTGGTGACGGCCATTTCCGCGCACCGTGCAGGCACGTCCGCCACCGTCACCAAGGCACCGGCACGGACCGCCGCCAAGGCTGCTGCAACCAGCCCGGCTGCCCCCGCTGCCGAAACCGCCGCAGCAGCCCCGGCCGCAGAAGCAGCCGAGGCTCCGGCGCAGGAAACCCGTGCACGTGGCCGTGGCCGCAGCCGCCGGGCAGTGAGCGATGGCATTGTCGCCGCAACTGCGGCGGAAACGGCCGCTGAGGCTCCGGCGGCCGCGCCGGCAGAAGCACCGGCCGCTGCCGAGGCTCCCGCCGCCGCTCCGGCCGAGGGTGGTGCCGAGGCAGAAGGCGCGGAACGCCGCCAGCCGCGCACCCGCAACCGCCGCCGTGGCGAAGCTGCCGCAGCGGCACCCGCTGAGGCACCCGCCGCTCCCGCCGAAGCTGCCCCGGAGGCACGCGGCACGGAATCACGCGGCACGGAAGCACGCGGAGCTGAGACCCGCGGTGCTGAGACCCGCGAACAGGCCCCCGAAGGCGAAGCCGGACAGCGCGAACGCCGCGACACCCGCGGCCGTGGTGGCCGCGACGCCGGCGAAGCCGGCGGACGCGACACCCGCCGTGACGACACCCGCCGTGACGACAACCGCGACGCCGACGACGACGGCGGCAGCCGCCGCAACCGGCGGAACCGCCGCGACCGGAACGACCGCAACGAGCGTTCGGACAGCCGCGACAACTCCTCGCGCAACGACCGCTTCCGTGACCGCAACGACCGACGCCGGGGACGCAGCCAGGGGCCCGACGTCGACGACGTCGAGGTCACCGACGACGACGTGCTGCTGCCGGTGGCGGGCATCCTGGATGTCCTGGAAAACTACGCGTTCATCCGTACGTCCGGTTACCTCCCGGGCCCGAACGACGTGTACGTCTCCCTGGCCCAGGTCAAGAAGTACAACCTGCGCAAGGGCGACGCCGTTGTTGGCGCCATCCGCGCTCCGCGCGACGGCGAGGACCGCGGCCAGCAGTCCGCCCGCCAGAAGTTCAACGCGCTGGTCCGCGTCACCTCGGTGAACGGCAAGACCGCCGAGGACCTCAAGGACCGCGTGGAGTTCGCCAAGCTCGTCCCGCTGTACCCGTCCGAGCGCCTGCGCCTCGAGACCGACCCCAAGAAGATCGGCCCCCGAGTCATCGACCTGGTCGCCCCGATCGGCAAGGGCCAGCGTGGCCTGATCGTCTCCCCGCCCAAGGCCGGCAAGACGCTTATCCTGCAGTCCATCGCCAACGCGATCACCACCAACAACCCTGAGGTCCACCTCATGATGGTGCTGGTTGACGAACGTCCCGAAGAAGTCACGGACATGCAGCGCACCGTGAAGGGCGAGGTCATTGCCTCCACCTTCGACCGTCCCGCCGACGACCACACCACCGTGGCCGAGCTCTCCATCGAACGCGCCAAGCGCCTCGTGGAAATGGGAATGGACGTCGTGGTGCTCCTTGACTCCATGACCCGTCTGGGCCGCGCCTACAACCTGGCAGCCCCGGCCTCCGGCCGCATCCTGTCCGGTGGTGTGGACTCCGCAGCGCTGTACCCGCCGAAGCGTTTCTTCGGTGCTGCCCGCAACATCGAAAACGGCGGCTCGCTGACCATCCTGGCAACCGCCCTCGTGGAGACCGGATCCAAGATGGACGAGGTCATCTTCGAAGAGTTCAAGGGCACCGGCAACATGGAGCTCCGCCTGTCCCGCCAGCTGGCTGACAAGCGCATCTTCCCCGCCGTGGACGTCAACGCCTCCGGCACCCGCCGCGAAGAAAACCTGCTCTCGGCCGAAGAGGTCAAGATCATGTGGAAGCTGCGCCGCGTCCTCTCCGGCCTCGAGACCCAGCAGAGCCTGGAACTCCTGACCAACAAGATCCGAGAGACCGGAAGCAACGTCGAGTTCCTCATGCAGGTCCAGAAGACGACGCTTGGTGCGAAGTCGGATAACGACAAGTAGCTGAGCTAGGGGTGGGGCCGTCGCGTAGTTTTCGCGGGCCCCACCCTTTGTCGTTCGGTTTTTGCCGCCCCCGCCCCTCCGCGTGGTGGCCATGTCCTGACGGACTTGGCCACCACGCTCCGGCAGGCCCGATGCCACTCCCGGGGCGGCAAAAAGCCGAACGCCATGCTGTCCCCTCACCTAACGCCGCCGCATCACTAGACTTGTAAGAGTCGAAAGAGGTTTTGAAAATGTTTGAGTCCGTACAGGGCCTGTTGGATGAGCATGATTCCATCCAGGCGCAGTTGGGGGATCCGGCTGTTTATGCTGACCAGAAGCTGGCGCGGAAGCTGGGGCGGCGGTCGGCGCAGCTGAACGGCATCGTGGACGCGTACCACAAGTGGCACGCGCTGCAGGATGACCTCACCGCTGCCAGGGAGATGGCTGCCGAGGACCCTGACTTTGCTGCCGAGGTGCCCGAACTCGAGGAAGCCCTGGAGACCGCTGCGGCGCGGTTGACGCGGCTGCTGATTCCCCGTGACCCGGACGATGCGCGCAACGTGATCCTTGAGGTCAAGGGCGGTGAAGGCGGCGACGAGGCTGCCCTGTTCGCCGGCGATCTGCTGCGCATGTACACCCGCTACGCGGAATCGCGGGGCTGGAAGACTGAGATCATCTCCTCCACCGAGTCCGACCTCGGCGGCTACAAGGACGTCCAGGTGGCCGTCAAGGGCAGCTCCAACGATCCCGCCGAGGGCGTCTACGCGCGGCTCAAGTTCGAGGGCGGTGTGCACCGCGTCCAGCGTGTGCCCGTGACCGAATCGCAGGGCCGCATCCACACATCGGCCGCAGGTGTTCTTGTCCTGCCCGAGGTTGACGAGCCCGAAGAGCTCGAGATCAACCAGAACGACCTCAAAATCGACGTGTACCGGTCCTCGGGCCCCGGCGGCCAGTCCGTCAACACCACCGACTCCGCCGTCCGCATCACGCACCTTCCCACCGGAATCGTCGTGGCCATGCAGAACGAGAAGTCCCAGCTGCAGAACCGGGAAGCCGGCATGCGCGTCCTCCGTGCCCGCATCCTGGCCCACCAGCAGGAGCAGATCGACGCCGCCAACTCCGAGCAGCGGAAGTCGCAGATCCGCACCATGGACCGGTCCGAGCGGATCCGCACGTACAACTACCCGGAAAACCGGATCGCCGACCACCGCACGGGCTACAAGGCCTACAACCTTGACCAGGTCATGAACGGGGACCTCGAGCCGGTCATCCAGTCCGCCATCGAGATGGACGAGCAGGCGCGGCTGGACGCCATCGGCGACTAGGAATCCCGGGATCACATGACGTCCGAGCAAACCCCGGCGGCGCCAGAGCACAGTCCGCCTGCCCAGTCCCTGGCGGACGCCGTCCGGGAGGCGACAGAGCGCCTTACCGAGGCTGGCGTACCCAGCCCCCGCGTGGACGCCGAATTGTTGGCCGACCATTTGCTGGGCGTCGGGCTGGGCCGGCTGCGGGCCATGATGCTCGGTGATGCCCCCGCTCCGCCAGGCTACGCCGAACTTGTTGCCGAGCGCGCCACCCGGATTCCGCTCCAGCACATCACCGGCGTGGCGCACTTCCGCTACCTCCAGCTCGCGGTTGGACCCGGTGTCTTCATTCCCCGCCCGGAAACCGAGTCCGTGGTGCAGCTGGTCATCGACCGGCTGCGCGCACTGGAACGCACAGGCGTTGTCCGCCCCAAGGTAGTGGACCTGGGCACCGGATCCGGTGCCATCGCCGGATCAATCGCGCACGAGGTGCCCGAGGCCGAGGTTTTTGCGGTCGAGTTCAGCGAGTTCGCGCACGCCTGGGCCGCGAAGAACCTCCGGCCGCTGGGGGTCACCCTGCTGCTGGGGGACCTGCGGAACGCTCTGCCGGAGCTCAACGGAACGTTCGACGTCGTGGTTTCCAACCCGCCGTACATCCCCGCCGAGGCCATTCCCAACGAACCGGAAGTGGCGCTCCACGACCCGCCGGAAGCGCTCTACGGCGGGGGAGCGGACGGCATGGAACTGCCGACGGCGGCCGCCGCCTCGGCGGCGCGGCTTCTGGTTCCCGGCGGCTACTTCGTGATGGAACACGCCGAGGTCCAGGCCGGCTGGATATCGTCGATGCTGAAGCGGACCGGGCTCTGGACCGACGTCACCACGCACTTTGACCTTAATGGCAAGGAACGCGCCACCAGCGCCGTCCTTGCTTTCCCGCCCGCGGAGTAATGAAAGAATGAGGCAGTGACCACTACGTACAACTGCACGGCCGACGACGAGCGGACCGCCGGGATCGCCCACGCACGGCGGGCGATCCTCGAGAAGAAGTGCATTGTCCTTCCCACGGACACCGTCTACGGAATCGCCGCCGATGCCTTTTCCCCGCAGGCCGTCACCATGCTGCTGGTCTCCAAGGGCCGCGGCCGGAACATGCCGCCGCCGGTCCTGATTCCGCGCCTGAACGCGCTCGACGGGCTGGCCACCGATGTGTACCCGGATGCCCGGGACCTGGCCGAGGCCTTCTGGCCCGGCGGGCTGACCCTGATTTTCCACGCTCAGCCGTCCCTCGACTGGGACCTGGGCGAGACCAAGGGGACCGTTGCCCTTCGAATTCCGGACGACGAGGTGGCGATCGACCTGCTGACCGTCACCGGACCCCTCGCCGTATCCTCGGCGAACCGGACCGGCCAGGCGCCCGCACAGACAGCCTTCGAAGCACGCACCCAGCTCGCGGAGTCCGTGGAGGTCTACCTTGAAGGCGGCTTCCGGCCGGTCGAGGGAACCGACGCCCGGCCGTCCACCATCGTGGATGCCACATCGCTGCCGCTGCGCGTTGTCCGTGAGGGGGCCATCAGCATCGAGCGGCTGCGGGAAGTGGTTCCCGGAGTCCTCGACATCAACGGCAACGCTGCGGATGAAGCTGAGGTCACCGCGGCCGAGGCCACCGCGGCCGCCGATGAGGACACTGCAGCAGGGGACGCTGCGCCGGAAGACGGCGCAGAAGATCCTGTGCACTCCGACGCCGGCGAAAAGCCTGCAAGCGCCGAATGACGCTGCAGAGGCAAGCCATACCGGTCCTCGGAGTGGATGCCACGCCCTTGGACGTCGACGGACTGACCGCAGTCCTCAACGGATTCGTGGCTGAGGGCACCACCAGGACCGTCGTCGGACACAATCTGCACAGCGTGACGCTTTTCCACTCCGAACCCGGGTTCAGGAAGTTCTACGAGAACAGCGACGTTGTCCTTCTCGACGGCGCGCCCGTCCTCTGGCTGTGGGGGAGAGGCCGGCAAAAGACCGGCGGGGAGAAGGCGGGCCCCGGCACGCGGCCCGTCATGGACTACCGGCTCGGGTCAACGGACTGGATTCCGGCGCTGGGCCGCTTGGGCGGACTCCACCGCATCGCCGTCCTTGGCGCCGGGGCGACTGCCAACGCCAAGGCCGTGGCGAAGCTGCAGGCCATCGTGCCGGGCGCCACTGTCTTCGGAATGCCTGGGGAGGGCTGGGACCCGGACCTGGAAGAGAAGGCCGCCGCGTGGCTGGCCGAAGTCCAGCCGCAGCTGGTGCTGATCGGCCTGGGCATGCCGCTGCAGGAGGAGGTCCTGTGGCGCCGCCTGCCCTCGCTTCCGCCCGCCGTGTACTGCGCCGTCGGAGGAGCCATTGAGCAGATCGCCGGCATCCAGAAGCTGGCGCCCCGCTGGCTGGGCCGGCTGGGCCTGGAGTGGGCCTGGCGGCTGCTGCTGCATCCGCGCCGCGTGGCGTACCGGGTATTTGGCGAACCGTGGGTCCTGCTGGGGCTGCTGCTGCGGCGCCGGCTGCGCGGACAGGGCTAGAAAGAACCCCGCCTACGTCAGAACTTCTGGTCCTTCAGCGGGCCAAATCCCTTGCCGCGGAGCCCCGTGGAGAACGCCCGGAACCAGTCCGCCAGCCCGCGGAGATCGCCCCGGCGGAGGAAGTAGCCGAGGTAGCCGCCCACATCGGCCACCAGCGACTTCACCCGGAAGTGGCGGCGAATGAGGTAGCCGCGGTTGCGGTAGTAGTAGTACCTCTTGAAGGCGCCCTCCGGGACGATGACGTGCCAGCGGGCACCAAACACGTGCTTCGTTTCGGAAAACGCGTGCGGGTGCATGATCGCCGCCGTGGTGACGGTGCCGAACCGGATGCCCGCCTTGCGCAGCCGGATGGTGAAGTCCACCTCGTCGCCGCGGATGAAGAGGCGCATGTCCGGCAGCCCTACCTTGAAGAACACGTCGGAGCGGATGAGGGCGCCGTTGAAGAAATGGCCGTCGTTCGGCAGGAACCCCACCTTTTCCAGCGCGGCCCGGTCATGCGAGACCTTTCCGTCCAGCCTGAAGAAGAAGGAGAGCTGGTCGGGGTGCCCCGGAGCCACCACCAGGGGCACAACAGCCTCCAGGTCGCGCGCCTCCGCTTCCCGGATCAGAGTGGCCAGGCACCCGGCGTCCGCCGGTTCGGCGTCGTCGTCCATCATCCAGACCCAGTCGGCGCCGCTGGCCACCGCCTTAAGGGCCGCGAGGGAGAAGCCGCCGGCGCCGCCCAGGTTGGCTTCCGAACGGATGTAGTCCACATTTGCATGCTGGGCCGCGACGTCCTTTGCCGGCACTGTGCCGCTGTCAACGAGGCAGATTGTGGACACGGAAGCCGTCTGCCCATTGATGGCTTTCAGCAGGACGGCGAGCTCATGGGGACGGTCAAACGTCACGGCGGCAACTGCGACCGACACTGGCATTGCGGGGATCCTTTCAGCACAGCCGCCGGCAAGTTTCCCGCCGGCGTAAGGCCGTGTGACGCGAAGCGATGTACCCGTTGGCGTTAGTATCTTGACTAGAGTCCACTGTAATACAGCCCCGTCAGGCACTATGCACTGCCTGTCTGTGCGCATGGCGACGGAGAAGTTTCATTTATTGCACGTCAGATCCACACCTAACGAACCCGCATGGTCCGCCCGGCCTGACCCCGAATCCGCATCCGAATAGCCTGCAGCATGGCAGCACTCGCCGCGCCCCGGGAACGGTGGCCGCGCCATGATCATGTACCTGTCCATGATGCTGACAGCGGCCGTCGTCTCCTACGGGGCAACGTGGGGTGCGCGCCTGATCGGCAACCGGCTTGAGCTTTTCGCCCCGATCCGCAGCAGGGACATGCATTCCAGCCCGGTCTCGCGGCTCGGCGGGCTGGGAATCTTCGCCGGCGTGCTGGTGGCGCTGGCGATCGCAAGCCAGTCCTTCTTCGTCAAGGACATCTTCCGGAACAACGGCTCTCCGTGGGGTGTGGTGGCGGGTGCCGCCGTCATCGTGCTGGTGGGAGTGGCGGACGACCTCCTGGACCTTCGCTGGTGGGTCAAGCTGATCGGGCAGGCTTGCGCCGCGCTCGTGGTGGCCGTCTGGGGTGTCCGGATGACCATCATTCCGTTCGTTCCGGAGCCGATCCGCTTCGAGTCGGACCCGGTCAACATCGCCCTCACCACCGGCCTCATCGTCGTCACGATGAACGCGTTCAACTTCATCGACGGGCTGGACGGGCTGGCGGCCGGGGTGGCCATCATCGGCGGGTCGGCGTTCTTCCTCACCGCCTATTGGGTCCACCGGAATGCGCCGATCCTGGACCGTTCCGACCTCGCCACACTGCTGACGGCAGTCCTCGTGGGGAGCTGCCTGGGCTTCCTGCCGCACAACTGGTTTCCCTCAAAGATCTTCATGGGCGATTCCGGCGCGATGCTGATAGGCCTGCTGATGGCCTCAGCCGGTGTGGTCTCTACCGGGCAGATCACGTCGGGGCTTTATGACCGCGTCAACGGTATCCCCACGATCATCCCCATCCTGCTGCCGTTTGCGGTGCTGTTCCTGCCCCTCCTGGACCTGTGTCTCGCGGTGGTGCGGCGCACCGCCGTCGGCCGTTCACCGTGGTCCGCGGACCGCGGACATCTGCACCACAAGCTCATGGACATCGGTTACTCCCACCGCACCGCGGTCATGCTCCTGTACTTGTGGGCAGCGGTGCTGTCCTTCGGCGGCCTCGCCTTTGCCGTCTACCCTTGGCAAATTGTGCTGGCAGCAATGATCGCTGCCACACTCATCATGGGCCTGGTCACGGCCTGGCCGTACCTGAGCCGCCGCGGGGAGAGCGCCGGCATGGGCCAGGCACCCGAGTAACGCGCTTTTCGGAAATTTTCTATCTCGTGTAGAATTCAGGTGCAGGTCTTTCCTGCACCACTCCACCCTGCCCCGAAGATTGGGTTCGCATGACCTCCAACACCGAGCCCGGACCTGCGTCCGGCAAAGGATTCGTTGGCGTCTCCGGGCCCACACGGTCGCTCTGGCTCGGTCTGCTTGGACTCAGTTCTGCAGCAGCTGGCGGCGCCCTGGTCCTGACCGGCGTGGTGGCTGCCCTCCTGAACGGCTGGACCGGTGTTCTGTCCAGCAGCCTCGGTGGCCTGCTGGTGGTCGTGTTCTTCGCGATCAGCCTCCTGATCGGACACTTCGTGGGACGTAACAACCCCTCAGGTGCCGTCGGACTGTTCGTGGCGACGTACTTCGTCAAGGTCATCGGCTTCGCCGTGGTCCTGTTCGCCGTCGGTGCCCCCGGCTGGCTGCACGGCCGCTGGTTCGTCATTGGCGCCGTCGTGGCCGTGGTCACATGGCAGGCAGCCGAGATCTACGGTTTCAGCAAGGCCCGGCTGCAGATCTTCAATGACCCAGAGCAGGACAGGGGCGCCACCGATGTCTAAGCGCAGCCACCCGGGTAAAAACGAGCCCGGGGCACCCGAGCCGACCCCCGGTCCTGCCGCCGTACCCGGCGAGAATTCCGACGGCGGTTACAACGCTGGAATGGCCGTCTTTAGCTACGTTATTGGCGGAATCATCGTCTGGAGTTTGATAGGCTGGGGACTGGATTATCTGTGGGGAACCCGCTGGATTGTGCTCGTAGGCGCTCTGCTTGGAGCTGCGGGAGGGTTCTATCTGTCCCATATGCACGGCCTCACCAGTTCAAGGAAACCAACTGGCGGGAACGGTGCAGCCAGCGGCCCGTCGGAGGACGGGAACAGTAATGCCAAATAATTTCACGAGGGGGAGGGCAAGCATGACGCGCGCCGGAACCCGACCAACGCCCAACGATGGACACTGCAGAGAGGAAACGCGTTGATCGCGCTTGCGCTCCCGGCCCAAAATTCAGGAGAGTTCACACCTCCCGGAATTGAAGAAATGCACCTGCCGGCAATCCTGCCGTGGGGTGCGGCAGACGGATTCTCCAAGCAGATGCTGCTGGTTATCCTGTCCGTCGTCATTATCGCCACATTCTTTGTGCTCGCTGCGCGGAAGCAGCAGCTCGTCCCCGGCAAGCTGCAGTTCGCTGGTGAAGCCGCCTACGGCTTCGTCCGTAACAGCATCGCCAAGGACATCATCGGTGGCAGGGACTTCATCAAGTACGTCCCGCTGCTGTTCAGCCTGTTCTTCTTCATCCTGGTGAACAACATCTACGGCGCCATCCCGGTGATCCAGCTCCCGAGCTTCTCGCACGTCGGCGGCGCCTACGTGCTGGCAGCCATCGTGTACGTCACCTGGATCGGCATTGGCATCAAGAAGAACGGCCTGCGCTACTTCAAGCTCGCCACCGTTCCCTCCGGTGTCCCGGTCTACATCCTCCCGATCGTCATTCCGATCGAGATCATCTCCAACTTCCTGGTCCGTCCGGTCACGCACAGCCTGCGTCTCTTCGCCACCATGCTGGCCGGTCACCTCATCGTCATGATTGCCGGCTCCGGCATCGAATACCTCGTCATGCAGGAGAACGTCCTCCTCAAGGGCACTTCTGTGCTGGTTCTTGCCGGCGCGATTGCCATGTACATGCTGGAAGCGCTGATCATGGCGCTGCAGGCGTACGTGTTCACACTGCTGACTGCGATCTACATCGAAGGCGCACTCCACGCCGACAGCCACTAGGCACCTCAAACTTCCCCTCGCGGGGATGAAGCAACCCAAACAACCTGCCATATACATGGCATCTTGAAAGGAAGAAAAATGGAAGGCTCCATCAACGGCTCCCTCAACCTCATCGGCTACGGCCTCTCGGCCATCGGCGGTGGTATCGGTGTGGGTCTCGTGTTCGCCGCCTACATCAACGGTGTGGCACGTCAGCCGGAAGCCCAGCGCGTCCTGCAGCCGATCGCATTCCTCGGCCTTGCGCTGACTGAAGCCCTCGCCATCCTGGGCCTGGTCTTCGCTTTCGTTCTCAAGTAAACCTTCAGAACCTAGCGAACATTCAGAACCGAGTAGATAAGGACGGGTGAAACATGAATCAGCTGATCATCTCAGCCGCCACTGAAGGGGCGACCAACCCGCTCGTGCCCAACGTCTGGGAAATGGGCGTCGTCCTCGCCGGCTTTGCTGTCCTCTTTTTCATCGTGGTCAAGTTCGTTGTCCCGATGTTCGAGAAGACGTTCGCAGAGCGTGCCGAGGCCATCGAAGGCGGCATCGCCAAGGCTGAGAAGGCCCAGGCTGAGGCTTCTGCCGCACTCGAAGAGTACAAGCAGCAGCTCACTGATGCCCGTGCGGAGGCCAACCGGATCCGCGAGGAAGCACGTGCCGAAGGCGCCCAGATCCTTGCGGAACTGAAGGAGAAGGCTGGCGCCGAGTCTGCGCGGATCACCGCCCAGGCACACGCACAGATCGAATCCGAGCGCCAGGCGGCCGTTGTGTCGCTGCGTTCGGAGGTGGGCACCCTTGCCACCACGCTTGCGGGCCGGATCGTTGGGGAAACCCTCGAGGACGACGCGCGCGCAGCACGGGTTGTTGACCGCTTCCTGGCCGATCTGGAGACCCAGAACGCAGGTGTAGCTAAGTAATGGCAGGTGTATCGAGCGAATCGCTGACCAAGGCGCTGACCGAGCTGGAGCCAAAGCTTCCGTTTGCATCGCTGCAGTTGGCAAAGGAACTTTTCGGGATCCTGGGAGCGGTAGACAGCTCGGCCGGCTTGCGCCGCGCCCTGACTGACCCCTCCCGCAGCGGTGAGGAAAAGTCGGCGTTGATCAAGCAGCTCTTCGGCGGAAAAGCTTCCGCCGAAGCCGTGGACATCGCAGCCGGTCTGGCCAGCTCACGCTGGGCATCGGCGCGAGACATCGGCGATGCACTCGAGACGCTTGCCGCAACGGTGGTCATCGCCGTTGCTGAAAACAAGTCGGCCGTTTCTGCCTCCGGTATCACCGGCCTGGAGGAGCTGGAGAACGATCTTTTCTCCTTCAACCAGGCCGTGGCTGCCAACCACGACGTGCAGCGCGCCCTGTCTGAACCGCAGGCCAGCGCGGCAGCAAAGACTGTCCTTGCCGAAAGGCTGGTTCCTTCCGCAAGTGAGGAAGCAAAGGTCCTCGTCGGACAGGCAGTCACGCAGCCCCGTGGCATCAAGGCAACCAGGCTCGTGAGCCGTTTCGCCGAGCTCGCCGCCAAGCGCCAGCAGCGCTGGATCGCGACGGTCAGCGTTACGCGTCCCCTGACGGAGGCGCAGGCAAACCGTCTGCAGCAGGGACTGAACTCCCTCTACGGACGGGAACTGAAGGTCAACGTCAAGGCTGACCCCACGCTGATCGGCGGCATCCGGGTGCAGGTGGGGGACGAAGTGCTTGACGCTTCGGTCTTCACCCGCCTGAACGATCTCCAGCGCCAGCTGGCCGGCTAGCCGGACAAGCACAACACAACTGATAGAAACCCCGGTCATCGTGAGCAACGATGATCACGAATACAGGAGAGCAGGGACTGCAGATGGCCGAATTGACCATCAACGCCGACGACGTCCGTAATGCGTTGAACGAATTCGCGGCGTCCTACGAACCCGGAAACGCAGAGCGCGTAGAGGTCGGCCGTGTGACCACCGCAAGCGACGGCATCGCCCGTGTTGAGGGCCTTCCCTCGGTCATGGCGAACGAGCTGCTTCGCTTCGAAGACGGCACCCTGGGCCTGGCCCAGAACCTCGACGTCCGCGAGATCGGTGTCATCGTCCTCGGTGACTTCACCGGAATCGAAGAAGGCCAGGAAGTGCACCGCACCGGACAGGTGCTGTCCGTACCGGTCGGCGATGCCTTCCTCGGCCGCGTCGTTGACCCGCTGGGCGTGCCCATCGATGACCTCGGCGAGATCAAAGCCGAAACCACCCGCGCACTGGAGCTCCAGGCTCCCGGCGTGACCCAGCGCAAGTCGGTGCACGAGCCGATGCAGACCGGTCTCAAGGCCATCGACGCCATGATTCCGATCGGCCGTGGCCAGCGCCAGCTGATCATCGGCGACCGCCAGACCGGCAAGTCCGCCATTGCCATCGACACGATCATCAACCAGAAGGCCAACTGGGCTTCCGGCGACGTGACCAAGCAGGTCCGCTGCGTGTATGTGGCAATCGGCCAGAAGGCGTCCACCATCGCGGCGATCCGCCAGACGCTGGAAGACAACGGCGCACTGGAATACACCACGATCGTTGCCTCCCCGGCTTCCGACCCCGCCGGCTTCAAGTACCTGGCTCCCTACGCCGGGTCCGCCATCGGCCAGCACTGGATGTACGGCGGCAAGCACGTCCTCATCGTGTTCGATGACCTCTCCAAGCAGGCCGAGGCCTACCGTGCAGTTTCGCTGCTGCTCCGCCGCCCGCCGGGACGCGAAGCCTACCCGGGCGACGTGTTCTACCTGCACTCCCGCCTCCTGGAGCGTTGCGCCAAGCTTTCCGACGAGCTCGGTGCCGGCTCGATGACCGGCCTGCCGCTCATCGAAACCAAGGCAAACGACGTTTCCGCCTACATCCCGACCAACGTGATCTCCATTACCGATGGTCAGATCTTCCTGCAGTCGGACCTCTTCAACGCCAACCAGCGCCCCGCTGTTGACGTGGGTGTCTCGGTGTCCCGCGTTGGCGGTGCCGCACAGGTCAAGTCCATGAAGAAGGTCTCCGGTACTTTGAAGCTGGACCTTGCCCAGTACCGCGACATGCAGGCGTTCGCGATGTTCGCATCTGACCTGGATGCGGCTTCCCGCCAGCAGCTGACCCGTGGCGCACGCCTGATGGAACTGCTGAAGCAGGGCCAGTACTCGCCGTTCCCGGTCGAGGACCAGGTCGTGTCCATCTGGGCAGGAACCCAGGGTCACCTGGACGACGTTCCCGTCGAGGACATCCGCCGCTTCGAGGGCGAGTTCCTTGAGCACCTGAAGCACAAGTCCTCCATCCTCACCACGCTGGCTCAGACCAACGTCCTGGATGATGACACCGCAGCAGCGCTGAAGGACGCGATTGTCAACTTCAAGAAGGGCTTCTTCGGCGAAGGCGACAACCAACTGGTAGGCGCCGGCCACGAGGAGCATGAAGCTATCTCCGAGGGCCAGGTCGACCAGGAAAAAATCGTCAGGCAGAAGCGCTAGTTTCGCTGGCAGGGACTGCCGGAACCCCTCGGGGGTCCGGCAGTCCCGGCCATCGGGATCTTAGGAAAGGATAAGTATGGGAGCCCAGATTCGGGTCTACCGTCAGAAGATCAGCTCGACGACGTCGATGCGCAAGATCTTCAAGGCGATGGAACTGATCGCTACCTCGCGCATCGGCAAGGCCCGCGCACGCGTAGCAGCTTCACTGCCTTACGCGAACGCGATCACGCGTGCCGTTTCTGCCGTCGCAAGCCAGAGCGAAATCGACCACCCCCTGACTACCGAGCCGACGAGCATTCGCCGGGCCGCTGTCCTGGTGATCACCTCGGACCGCGGCCTCGCAGGCTCGTACTCCGCCAGCGTGCTCAAGCAGGCCGAAGGCCTGAACGAACTGCTCCGTGCCGAAGGCAAGGATGTCAAGACGTACCTGGTGGGCCGCAAGGCGCAGGCTTACTTCGATTTCCGGAACCGCCCCTACGGGCGCGTCTGGACCGGCAACACCGACGCACCTGAGTTCGCCACGGCACAGGAAATCGGCGCGGCTCTGCTTGAGGACTTCGCTGTCGATTTCGAAGAGGGTGGCGTGGACGAGATCCACGTTGTGTACACCCGCTTCAAGTCCATGGTGACCCAGGAGCCGACCGTCATCCGCCTTCTTCCGCTCGAAGTTGTGGAAGAGCAGGCGACTTCCGAAGCTGAACTGTTGCCGCTGTACGAGTTCGAACCGGAGCCGGAACAGGTGCTCAACGCACTGCTGCCGCGCTACATCGAATCCCGCATTTTCGCGGCCATGCTGCAGGCAGCGGCTTCTGAGCTTGCTGCACGCCAGCGGGCGATGAAATCCGCCGGCGACAACGCCACGGATCTCATCAAGAAGTACACGCGTCTGCGCAACACCGCCCGCCAGGCAGAGATTACGCAGGAGCTGTCCGAAATCGTGGCCGGCGCCGACGCACTCGCGTCCTAACCGGTCGGGGTCTCGGATCAGCCAGACCTGCACCACCAGATAAACTTAACCCCACGCCATCTACGAGTGAAGTGAGAGAGATGACTGCCACCGCTACCGAACACGTAGCCGCAACGTCCGGTGCCACCGGCCGTATCGCACGTGTCATTGGCCCGGTTGTCGACGTCGAATTCCCGGCTGACGCAATCCCCTCGATTTACAACGCACTCACCACCGAGATCACTCTCAACGGTGAGACCAAGACCATCACGTTCGAGACCTCCCAGCACCTGGGTGACAACCTCGTCCGCGCTATCTCCCTGCAGGCAACCGACGGCCTGGTCCGCGGCACGTCCGTGGTGGACAGCGGTTCCCCGATCTCCGTGCCTGTTGGCGACGGCGTCAAGGGCCACATCTTCAACGTTCTCGGCAAGCCGCTGGACGTCGACGAGTCCGAAATCCAGGCTTCGGACTACTGGCCGATCCACCGCAAGGCCCCGGCCTTCGCGTCCCTCGAGGGTTCCACCGAAATGCTCGAAACGGGCATCAAGGTCATCGACCTCCTCACCCCGTACATCAAGGGTGGAAAGATCGGCCTGTTCGGCGGCGCCGGCGTGGGCAAGACCGTTCTGATCCAGGAAATGATCACCCGTGTTGCCCGCAACTTCGGTGGTACTTCCGTGTTCGCCGGTGTCGGCGAGCGTACCCGTGAGGGCAACGACCTCTGGGTTGAAATGGAAGAGGCAGGCGTCCTCAAGGACACCGCTCTTGTGTTCGGCCAGATGGATGAGCCGCCGGGAACGCGTCTGCGCGTGGCCCTGTCCGCTCTGACCATGGCGGAGTACTTCCGCGATGTGCAGAACCAGGACGTGCTGCTCTTCATCGACAACATCTTCCGTTTCACGCAGGCAGGGTCCGAGGTTTCCACCCTCCTCGGCCGCATGCCTTCGGCCGTGGGTTACCAGCCGAACCTTGCCGACGAGATGGGCCTCCTGCAGGAGCGCATTACGTCCACCAAGGGCCACTCCATCACCTCGATGCAGGCCATCTACGTCCCCGCAGATGACTACACCGACCCGGCACCGGCCACGACCTTCGCGCACCTGGATGCGACCACGGAACTCTCCCGTGAAATTGCCTCCCGTGGCCTGTACCCGGCCGTGGACCCGCTGACGTCGACGTCCCGAATCCTGGACCCGCAGTACATCGGCAAGGATCACTACAACACGGCTGTCCGTGTGAAGCAGATCCTGCAGAAGAACAAGGAACTGCAGGACATCATCGCCATCCTCGGCGTTGACGAACTGTCTGAAGAGGACAAGATTGTCGTGTCGCGTGCACGCCGCATCCAGCAGTTCCTCTCCCAGAACACCTACACCGCCAAGCAGTTCACCGGCGTTGAGGGTTCCACCGTTTCCATCAAGGACACCGTGGAAGGCTTCTCGGCCATCTGCGACGGCGAACTTGACCACGTTGCAGAGCAGGCGTTCTTCAACGTCGGCGGCCTGGACGACGTCGAGCGCCAGTGGGCCAAGATTCAGGAACAGACCAAGTAGTATGGCTGAGCTTGAGGTTGAGATTGTCGCAGCGGACCACTTCGTGTGGTCCGGGGCGGCCAAGATGGTCAAGGCCCGCACCAGCGATGGTGAAATCGGAATCCTGCCCGGCCACTCGCCCGTGCTGGCGATTTTGGCCGAGGGTCAGCTGGCGATCGAGCCGGTTTCCGGCGACCGCATTGCCGTAGACGTTGACGGCGGGTTCTTCTCCGTCGACAACAACCGGGTGGTAATTGTTGCTGACAACGCCCAGCTGGGTGAAGCGGCCACTGCGGGGATCCGATAGCACAACCCTGATGGACGTTACTTCTTTTCCGTTCATCGCCATAGCAACCGTGTTTGCGGTGCTGATTTTTACGCTGTGCCTGTTTGGGGTGCGCCGCTTCAACCTGCGGCGCGCCCTGGGCACGGTGGACGCCTCCATTTGTACGGCTGGAAAGAGCTGGCGGATGGGGGTTTGTCGTTATCAGGACAATGAGCTTGAGTGGTTCAAACTCCTGTCGCTGAGCGTCCGGCCCCGCCACCGCTTCAAGCGGAGCTCGCTGGAGCTGCTTGGCCGGCGCCAGCCCACGGAGGCGGAGCTGGTCAAGGTGCAGCCCGACGTCGTGATCGTGGAGCTTCGCTACGAGGGCCAGGACGTCTTCCTGGCCATGAAGTTCGATGCATACACCGGTTTGTCCTCGTGGCTCGAAGCCGGGCCGGTCATCGGTGTGGGGACCTGGCGCTGAAGTTTGCACTGTAAGTCCAGGTCCCGCTGGGCAACCGTGAATGTTTCAAGATCTGAAAATATTAGTGACAAAAAATGATCCCCGGCACGAATGCCGAGGATCATTTGCTTTGAGACTAATTAGACGACGGTTACGCCCGTAGCCTGGGGGCCCTTGGCACCCTGGCCGATTTCGAACTGAACGCGCTGGTTCTCGTCGAGGGTCTTGAAGCCGCCGGTCTGGATCTCGGAGTAGTGAACGAAGACATCGCCATCGGAGTCGTCCGGGGTGATGAAGCCGAAGCCCTTTTCAGCGTTGAACCACTTGACGGTTCCCTGTGCCATTTATTTCTCCTCAGTATGGAACTTTTAAGGCCAGCACACCTCGTACTGGTCTTGGTTACTCCGCGAGAAGAATCCTGGCCTGCACCCCCGACAACCGGAATTGCTTTGCAGGAGCTTCGCGCTCGCAACATGTCTTGCGAGCATGAAAACACCTACACAAAGACTGATACAAGAATTTCATGGGCAAACCGTCTGGTCAACGGGCAAAACGCGAATTCCGGCAAATTTTGGGCAAATCCGGAGTAAACGCCTGATCACCCCTTGGCCACGGCTGCGGCAGGCAGAAGGTGACGGTCAGAAAAGCCGGGATTCGATGTCGTCGACGCCCCGCATCGCGTCGTAATCCAGGGTCACGCAGTCAATGCCGCGGTCCGTTGCCAGCACCCTGGCCTGCGGTTTGATCTGCTGGGCGGCGAAGATGCCCCGCACCGGTGCCAGCAGGGGATCCCGGTTGAGCAGCTCAAGGTACCGCGTCAGCTGCTCCACGCCGTCGATGTCCCCGCGGCGCTTCAGTTCGATGGCCACCGTTGCACCGCCGGCGTCACGGGCCAGGATGTCCACGGGACCGATGGCTGTGAAGTACTCCCGCCGGATCAGCGAGAACCCCTCGCCGAGGGTTTCGATCTGGTCGGCGAGGAGGCGCTGCAGGTCGGCCTCGACGCCGTCCTTGATCAGGCCGGGGTCCTGGCCCAGTTCGTGGGAGCTGTCGTGGATCTGTTCATGGATGTTGATGATGAGCCTGTCGTCCGTCTTGGCCGACTGCACGGTCCACTGTTCGACGACGCCCACTTCGACGTCGGCCTCTTCCGGGGAGGTAACGCGGAGAACGGCGGGCGGGCTCATCCAGTTCAGGGGCTTGTAGGAGCCGCCGTCGGAGTGCACCAGCACGGAACCGTCGGCCTTCACCAGCAGGAGCCGGGTGGCGAGGGGGAGATGGGCTTTGAGCCGGCCAACATAATCAACGGAGCAACGGGCTATGACGAGACGCACGCCCTACACCATACCTTCTCCGCAGCGCCTTCCCTGCAGTGCCCGCCAGGCAGTGTCTGCCAAGCAGTGTCTGCCGGCCGCCTGCAGTAGACCTGGCGTGGCACGGTGTCATGCTGGGCCGGGCAGGGGCACCGGCTAGGGCAGAATGGAGGCATGCCCCGCTCCAACCGTCCCCGCAAACCCAAGACCGGGCGCGGCGCGGCCGGCAGCGCCCCGGGCGGAGGAAAGCACGGCGCAGGTCCCGCCCCGGAACTGGACCTGGAGCGGGCCCGCGCCGGGATAGCCCGCCGGGAAAGTGCGCCGGACGGCGACTGGATGGTACGGACCATGACAGCCCGCAACGCCGAAAAGACCTACATCTGCCCGGGTTGCTCCACGGCGGTATTGCCCGGAATCGCCCACCTTGTGGTCTGGGCGGATGACCACCTGTTCGGAGCTGCCGCGGGTCTGGCCGAACGGCGCCACTGGCACACCAACTGCTGGACGTCCCGCAACTTCCGGTACCGGTAACGCAAGGTGACCCGTGTCGGGGCCAACCCGGCCGGAAGATAAGCTGGTGCGCATGACTTTTGACCCGGCGTCGTACGTTTTCAGCCAGCCTTCAGCAGCCACCGCGATCCGCGCCTCCACGGTGCTTCCCGCCCGGCGCGAAAACGTCGAAATCCGCACTGAGGACGGCCACACGCTGGTGGGCGAACTGGCCCTGCCGGAATCGGGTCCGGTCACCGCGACGCTGATCACTCTGCACCCGCTGCCCACGCACGGCGGATTCATGGATTCCCACGTGTACCGCAAGGCCTCCTACCGGCTGCCGGCGCTGGCCGGGGTGGCCGTGCTGCGCTTCAACACCCGGGGAACATCCTCGCCCCGCGGAACCAGCGACGGAACGTTCGAGGAAGGCGTCGGCGAGCGGTACGACGTGGAGGCGGCGGTGCGCTTCGCCGTCGAGCGCGGGCTGCCCAACCGCTGGCTCGTGGGCTGGTCCTTCGGAACCGAGCTCGCGCTGATGTACGGCGCCGTGGAACCGGTGGTCTCCCAGGTGGAGGGCGCCGTTCTGCTGTCCCCGCCGCTGCACCGCGCCACTGACGAGCACCTGTTGCTGTGGGCGGACGCCGGCAAGCCGCTGACCGTCCTGGTGCCGGAGCACGACGATTACCTCAGGCCCGCCGCCGCGGAGGCGCGGTTCAGCCTTGTGCCTCAGGCCAGGGTGGTGGGGGTCGACGGCGCCAAGCACCTCTGGGTGGGGGAGAAGCAGGCCGCGCGGGTGCTGAACGAGATCGTGGACGACGTCACGCGCGACGGCTCAGGGACCGCGGGCCTCCCGCTGGAGTGGGACGGACCGGTGGCCACCGCAAGCGTCTAGTGCTTATCCTGGCGGACGATGTAGATCTCCTTGATGAGCAGGAGGGTGGCGGCGGCCGTCGGGATGGCAATGAGTGCCCCGAGGACGCCGAGCAGGCTGCCTCCCGCGATCACCGAAATGACGGCGACGGCGCCCGGCACCGCAACAGCCTTCTGCATGATGCGCGGCGAGATGAAGTACGCCTCGAACTGCAGGTAGGCGAAGTAGCAGATGGCGTAGGCCAGGGCGGACTGCCAGCCGAGCGTCAGGGTGATCAGGATGACCACCACGCCGGCGATCAGCCCGCCAACGAGCGGAATGAAGGCCAGCAGCGCCACGATGAAGGTCAGCAGCACGGCGAACGGCACGCCGATGATGGACATGACGATGAAGGCGAAGGTGGCATTCAGGAGGGCGACCACTGCCTGGCCGATGACGTAGTTGCCCACCGAACGGGTGATTTCCTCGGACAGCGCCTCGACGCGGTGCCGGCGGGACCGCGGCGCCAGCCGGTAGCCCCACCTCTTCATTGCGGGCAGCGCGGCGAGGAAGTACAGGCTGAGCACCAGCACGATCAGCGTGCCGAAGAGGCCGTTGGCCACCGTTGATCCGAAGCCAAGCACGCCGCCGAAGATGCCGCTCATGGCCTCGGGGTTCTTGACGAACTTGTCCAGCTCCTCGGTGATGCGGTCGCGGACGCCGAACTGGTTGTCGAGGGTCCGGAAGAAATCCGAGTTGATGAAGTCCCGCACCCACACGGGTGCCTGCTGCACAAGCTCGGTCACCTGTTCCACGATCGTGGGGATGAGGGTGGCGAAGAACCCGACCACCGCGATCATGAGGACGGACACCGACACGAGGATGCCCGCGGGCCGGGGTATCTTCCGGCCTTCCAGCCACCGCACCACCGGGTCCAGGCCGAGGGCGATGAACAGCGCAGCAACGATCCAGAGCAGGAGCTGGGTGGTGTGGGACCCGATCCAGTAGACGAGCAGGGCCAGGCCCACACCGACGGTGCCCATGAACCCCAGATACAGCGGGTGCTGGGCCGAGATACGGGGACCGGGGGAACCGAAACGTGTGCTGTCCGCGGTTTCTCCGGCATCTTCTGCCCCGCCGCTGTCCGGGTGCTCCGGCGGGAACTCGAACCGGAGCCTTGGCTGGGCGCCGGGGATTGGCTGGCGCAGCCGCCTCAACACCGCGCCCAGGGCTGCGGGACGGCCCTTCGTCTTGACGGGCTTCTGCGGCGGCGTGGACTGCGCCGCGGCGCCGTGTCCTGCCGCGTTCCGTGCAGCAGTGTCCGCTGGTGCCGGCAGGCCCTGGGGGGAGTCGGCGTCGGGCAGATCTTCGGGGCCGCGCATGGACGGATCCGTGTGTTCAGTCACTGCTTTTTGATGCCTTTGCGCTCCGTGGCGCCGCGGCTGCGGGCCGGGTGTGATGATCATCGCAAACACTATCAGCAGCCTTGTGAATAGCCGGGCGGGCGGCGTTTCACCGGAGTGGCAGCCGGGCCCCTGAACCCCTCGATCCGGCCTATTGGTAACAAAACGGTTACTATTGAAGTTGAACCCCCCGCTGATGATAGGTATTCCTTTGCGTTTCAAGACTGCAGTTGCACTTGTGCTGCTCGGCCTCCTGACACTGCTGGCCGGCATCGGGCAGAAGACCTTCTGGGCCCCTGCCGAGACAGTGACGGCAACGGCTTCCGCCGCCGAAGCCGCGCCCCTGACCGTGATCGACCAGAAGCTGCGCACCGTCGAAGGTGGGACGGTCACCATCAAGGTGAAGGGCGAGGGCAGCTTCCTGCTCGCGGCAGGACGCCCGGATGACGTCGACGCCTGGGTGGGCAAGACCGCACACAACACGGTCACCGGAGTTTCCGACGACAAGAAGTCGCTGCAGGTGAAACACACCGACGGCGAAGCAAGCGCGCCTTCGCCGGCCGGATCCGACCTCTGGGTCAGCACCGAGAACGCCAGTGGCGAGCTGGACTACACGTGGTCCGCCCCGGCCGACGGCGACTGGTCCCTTCTGCTCGCAGCGGACGGAAAGAAGCCCGCGCCGTCGTCCATTTCCATGACGTTCCCCAATGACACCTCCATGCCGTGGGCCGTGCCGCTGATGGTCCTCGGCGGGCTCCTGATCCTTGCCGGCGGGGCATTGCTGGTCCTCAAGCCCAAGCGCGGGGCGCCCCGCGACGGCGGGGCTTCCGGCAATGGGTCCGGCGACAAGGGATCCGCGGGCAAGGGCAGCGGCAAGCTGGGCAGCGCGTTCGCGCGGCGGGCCCGCGCCAAGGCCGCAGCCAAGGCCGCTGAACGCTCCTCCTCCGCACGGCTCAGCGTGGTGGTTGCGGCCACCACGGCCGTTGTCCTCGCCGGCACCGCAGCGGCCGCGCAGGCCAGCACTTCGTCTGCCCCGGTGTCGACGTCCGCCGCCCCCACGGCCAGCGCATCGTCCGGGGCCGGCGGCACGCCGGTGGTTCTTGATGCCCAGTTCCGCCGCATCCTGGAACAGGTAGCCAGCGCCACCGACGCCGGCGACGCCGCGAAGGACGCCAAGAAGCTTGCTGCCCGCGTTGCCGGGACGGAGCTTGAGGTCCGCACCCAGAACTACAAGATCAGGTCGCGGGTGGCCTCCTACGACGCCCGCATGCCCGTGCGGTCCACCAAGCTCCTGACCACGGTGGTCACGGACAAGCGCGAGTGGCCGCGCTCCGTCCTGGCCGTCACGCAGGGTGAAGGCAATGTAGTGCCGCAGCTGCTCACACTCGTGCAGTCGTCCCCGCGGGAGAACTACAAGCTCGTGGGCACGTCGCCGCTGCAGCCCGGCACCACCTTCCCGGCGATC
The DNA here is from genome assembly GCF_042791415.1 of Arthrobacter sp. NPDC056691. Classification (NCBI taxonomy): domain Bacteria; kingdom Bacillati; phylum Actinomycetota; class Actinomycetes; order Micrococcales; family Micrococcaceae; genus Arthrobacter; species Arthrobacter sp. NPDC056691. The sequence continues at coordinate 151,871 of NZ_JBHTXX010000004.1, read as the reverse complement.
GTGCGCGGCGGCACGGAGTCGCTGGCCGCAGGCGACAAGTCGGGGCTGCTCTACAGCGGGCAGGAAGCGCTCGCAGGACTGGCGGACCGGCTGACCAAGTCCAATTCCACGTTCAAGGGCAAGCTGGTGGAAGGCGAATCGTCCCCGTACATCGCGGACACGCTGTCCTACCAGGCCGACATTGTGAAGGACGGCGTGGACGGCAAGTTTGCCTTTACGCACAAGGTTGTTCCGGAGAACACGGTGGTGTTCCGGACGGAGGACGGCGGGGCCCTGGTCCTTGGCCGGCTGACCTTCAACTTCGACGGCACTCCCAAGGCCGAAGGCGACAAGCTCTCCATCGGCAACGATGCGGCCGTCCTCGCCGGTGGCAAGGAGACCAACACCGGCATGGTGCTGAAGTTCGCCGAATCCGTGGCCGTGTACGTGCCGCCGGCCGACTCGAAGGATCCGATGAAGCTCGTGGCCGCCACGCGCGGACTGGTTGGCGCCAGCTTCAAGTAGGGAACGGCTTCCCTAAACCTGCCGTCACTGGAGCGGCCGCGGTGCTTACCGCGGCCGCTCTTGTGGCTAGAGTGGGAGCTATGAGTTCGCCAGCTTCCCGCCCTGTCCCTTCGGCCGCGAGCCAGCTTAACCTTCGCGGCGCCGTCGATCTCTCCGCGCTCAAGCAGCGGCCAGCGCCGCCGGCGCCGAACAATGGCCCCGCGGCCGGCGACATACCGGCCCAGCAGGCCCAGCAGGCCGACGGCGGACCCGCCCTCCGCGTGGACGTCACCGAGGCAAACTTCCAGAGCCTTATCGAGCTGTCCGCCCAGGTGCCCGTGGTGTTTGTCCTCTGGGCCGCCTATTCGCCCGAATCGGCAGGCGTGCTCGATGCGCTTGACCGGAACGTCCAGAGCTACGGCGGCCGGCTGGTGCTCGCCGCTGCCGACGTCGAAGCGTTCCCCCAGCTGGCCCAGGCCTTCCAGGTGCAGGCCGTCCCCACCGCCGTCGCCGTTCTCAAGGGGCAGCCGGTTCCGCTTTTCCAGGGCGGCGCGGACGAGGAGCAGATCCGCCCCCTGCTGGACGAACTTCTTACGGTTGCCGCCGCCAACGGGGTCACCGGCAACGTCGGAGGTGGCACCGGTACCTCTGAAGAACCCGGCCCTGCCCCCCTGCCCCCGCTTCACCAGAAGGCCTTCGACGCCATTGAAGAGGGTGACTATGCCGGAGCGGCCGCTGCCTACCGGCAGGCGCTCGCCGAGATGCCGGCGGACGCGGAGGCCAAGGCCGGCCTGGCGCAGGTGGAACTCATGGAACGCCTGCAGACCCTTTCAGGACCCGAGGGTGAGGCCCTGCGCCAGCTCGCCGCGGATGAACCCGACAACCTGACGGCCCAGCTGGGTGTGGCGGACCTCGATCTTGCGGGCGGCCACGTGGAGGATGCCTTGGCCCGCGTGGTCGCGTTCATCGGCAGGAACTTCGGGCCGGAACGCGAATCCGCCCGCGTTCGCCTGCTTGAGCTGTTCGAAGTAGTCGGAACCACAGACGACCGTGTGGGCAAGGCCCGCCAGGCTCTGGCGCGGGTGCTGTTTTAGTGGGGGTTCCCGCGCTGTTCCGGCCCCTGACGCTGCGCTCCCTGGACCTGCAGCACCGGGGCTGGGTTTCGCCGATGTGCCAGTACAGCTGCGAACCTGACGCGGCCCCCGGGGTGCCCAACGACTGGCACCTCATGCACCTCGGATCGTTCGCCGCCGGGGGAGCCGCCCTCATCCTGACCGAGGCTGCTGCAGTCAACGCCGAAGGGCGCATCAGCCCGCGCGACGCGGGGCTGTACAACGACGAGCAGGCGCTGGGCTGGGAGCGGATCGTCCGCTTCGTGCACCGCCACGGCGTGGCCGACACCAAGATCGGCGTCCAGCTCGCCCATGCAGGACGCAAGGCGTCCACGTACTGGCCGTTTTCCGGGCGGGCCGGATCGGTGCCGGCGTCCGACGGCGGCTGGGAGACAGTGGGTCCGGGCGCCCAGGCCTTCGACGGCTACACGCCGCCCGCGGCCATGACCGAGGATGACATCCGGCGCGTCATCGCCGATTTTGCGGCCGCGGCGGCCCGTGCCGTCGACATAGGCTTCGACACCATCGAACTGCACGGCGCCCACGGCTACCTCCTCCACGAGTTCCAAAGCCCGCTGATCAACGACCGCACGGACGCCTGGGGCGGCGATGCAGCCGGGCGGAACCGGCTGACATTGGCCGTCATCGATGCTGTTCGCAACGTCATCCCGGACTCCATGCCGCTGCTGCTTCGCATCTCGGCAACCGACTGGGCAGAGGGCGGGATCAGCGTCGAGAACTCGGTCAGCCTGGCCGCGCAGGCCGCCGAGCGGGGCGTCGACCTTGTGGATGTGTCCAGCGGCGGGGCCGTGGCACACCAGCAGATCCAGCCGGGACCGGGCTACCAAACGGAATTCGCAGCCCGGATCCGCCGCGAAACAGGAGTCGCCACCGGCACCGTGGGGCTGCTGACGTCCCCGGACCAGGCGGAGCATGTGGTGGCCACCGGCCAGGCTGACGGCGTCTTTATCGCCCGGGCGGCACTGCGGGATCCGCACTGGTGGCTCCGCGCCGCCTTTGAACTTGGCCACGACCTGCGCTGGGCGCCGCAGTATGAACGGGCCGTGCCGAGACGCACGTTCTGACGCTTGTGGAGGGCGGGACCTTCCCGGTTTTCTACTCCTCCCGGAGGATCCCCCTGGCCGCAGGCCGCGGCTAGGGTGAGTGCATGAGCACTCCCATAACAGCACTCTCGATCAGGGGGCTTGCCAAGCGCTTCGGCACCAAGATCGCGGTGGACGGCATCAGCCTCGACGTTCCCGCGGGTTCGTTCTTCGGCATTGTCGGACCCAACGGTGCCGGCAAGACCACCACCCTGTCCATGGCTACGGGCCTTCTCCGCCCGGACTTCGGAACGGCCGTGGTCCACGGGGTGGACGTCTGGGCGCAACCGCTGGAAGCCAAGAAGCTGATGGGCATCCTGCCCGACGGGGTGCGGCTCTTTGACCGGCTCAGCGGTGAGCAGCTGGTCACGTACGCCGGGCTGCTGCGGGGCATGGACAGGGACGTGGTGGCCTCCCGGGTGGGTGAGTTGCTCGCAGCCCTGGACCTCAGCCAGGACGCGGGCACCCTGGTGGTGGATTACTCCGCCGGCATGACTAAGAAGATCGCGCTCGCCTCCGCGCTGATCCACGCTCCGAAGGTCCTCGTGCTGGATGAGCCCTTCGAATCCGTGGATCCCGTCTCCGCCGCCAACATCAAAGACATCCTGGACAGGTATGTGGGCTCGGGCGGCACCGTGATCGTGTCCAGCCATGTGATGGACCTCGTACAGCGGATGTGCGACCACGTGGCCGTGATCGCCGGCGGCCGGATCCTGGCCTCCGGCACCATCGACCAGGTGCGTGCCGGAGCCACCCTGGAAGAACGGTTCGTGCAGCTCGTGGGCGGCAGGAGCCAGACGAAGGGGCTCGAATGGTTGCGCACCTCCTGAGGCTGAAGCTCACACTGCTGCGGAACGGCCTCAGGCGGAGCCCGTGGCAGCTGGTGGGGCTGGCGTTCGGCGGACTGTATGCGCTCGTTTTCGTCGGCATGTGCGTGGTGCTGCTCGTCCTGCTGCGGCAGGAGGACCCGGACCTGGCCCAGACCGTGGTGGTGCTTGGCGGCTCGGCGGCCCTGCTGGGCTGGGGAATTGTCCCAGTGATTGCCTCCGCCGTGGACATGACGCTGGACCCTGCCCGGTTCACCACATCGGCCGTGCCCATGCCGCAGCTTCTGGCCGGCCTCGCGCTCGGCGGCCTCATCGGGATTCCGGGGCTGGCCACCCTGCTCGTCGCCCTGGGCACCGTGGTCACCTGGTCCCGCGGTGTAGTGCCCGCTGCGGGTGCGCTGCTCGGCGCAGTCCTGGGCGTGCTCACCTGCGTGGTGTTCTGCCGCGTCGTCACCACCGCCACGGCGAGCCTGGCGGCGTCACGCCGGTTCAAGGACGTCAGCGGTATCGCCTTCATGGTTCCCCTGGTCCTCCTGGGCCCGATCACCGCAGGCATCTTCCAGGGAATGGCGGGTTCCGGGGCCTTCCTGTCCGGCCTGGCCGGCAGGATTTCCTGGACGCCGCTGGGGGCGGCCTGGTCGCTGGGCGGCGATCTCGCAGCGGGACGGGCAGGCCCGGCCGGTCTCAAGCTGCTCATTGCCGCGGCTACGCTGGCGGGGCTTTCCTGGTGCTGGAAGCTGCTGCTGGAACGGGCGCTGGTCACGCCGCCCTACAGCGGAAGCAGCCGCCGGAAGGGCGGACGCCTGGGGCTGTTCGCCCTCCTGCCCGCGACGCCGGCCGGTGCCGTCACGGCTCGGGCGCTGACCTACTGGTTCCGTGATCCCCTGTATTCAGGTTCCCTGGTGGTTGTTCCGCTGCTGCCGGTGGTGCTGGCTTTCCAGGGCAGCCAGACCAACGACTATGGCGTACTGATGATCACCGGACCGCTCACTGCGTTCCTGCTGGCATGGTCAATTTCGGGGGATGTGTCCTACGACAACACCGCGTTTGCCCTGCACGTCGCCGCCGGCGTGCGGGGAGTCCATGACCGGCTGGGGCGCGCGCTGGCCTGCCTGGCGTTTGCGTTGCCTGCGGTGCTGGTCCTGGCCACCGTGCCGTTCTTCATCACGGGGGACTGGGCATGGTGGCCCTCCATCGTCGGGATATCCGTGGGGGTGTTACTGACCGGACTGGGCCTCTCCTCCGTGGTGTCCGCCCGCTACACCATTGCCGTGCCGCTGCCCGGCGACAGCCCGTTCAAGAAGCCCCCGGGAAATGTGGGTCAGACCCTCGCCGTCCAGTTTGGCGGGATGGGTGTCCTCCTGCTGCTGGTCCTCCCGGAGGCCGGCCTGGTGCTCGCACAGGTTCTCACCGGAGACCAGCTGTTTGGCTGGATCAATCTGGCACTTGGTCCCGTCCTTGGCACGGCACTGTTCATAGTCGGGGTCCGGGTGGGCGGGCGCTGGCTCGATGCCCGCGGCCCGGAGCTCCTCGCCCAGGTCGCCGTCAATCGCTGAAACCCCAACCCTGAATGCATCTGCCGGGCGGGGACCCGCCGTGGTTGACTAGCAGGACAGCTGAGAGAGAAAGGCCGAAAATGGAGGTCGTCATACTTCCGGGCGCCAGGCAGATTGCCTCCCTCGTGGCGGATGCGGTGGAACGCCTGCTGCGTGACAAGCCCGACGCCGTGCTGGGGCTTGCCACGGGATCCTCGCCGCTCCCGGTCTACGACGAACTCGCCCGGCGCCACGATCAGGCCGGCCTGGACTTCAGCCGTGCGTACGGATTCACCCTGGATGAGTACGTCGGGCTGGAACCCGGCCACCCCGAGTCCTACCGGGAGGTCATCCGCCGCGACTTCGCGAACCGGGTCGACATCGACCCGGAGAACGTCCTCGGACCGGACGGAAGCGCCCCGGACATTCCGGCGGCATGCCGGGCTTACGAAGACCGGATCAGGGAGCGCGGCGGCATCGACGTGCAGCTTCTGGGCCTCGGCACCGACGGGCACATCGGTTTCAACGAGCCGGGGTCGTCCCTGGCATCCCGCACCCGGATCAAGTCGCTCATCGAGCAGACCCGGCGCGACAACGCCCGCTTCTTCCGCAGCCTTGACGAGGTTCCGCACCACGTGGTGACCCAGGGGCTGGGCACCATCCTCGAGTCGCGCCACGCCATCCTGATTGCCACGGGAGCCCAGAAGGCGCAGGCGGTCCATGACCTGGTGGAGGGACCTCTCGCCGCGATCTGCCCCGCCTCGGTGCTGCAGTTGCACCCGCACGCCTCGGTCCTGGTGGACGAGGCCGCCGCGTCGTCACTGAAGCTCGCGGACTACTACCGGCACACCTACGACCACAAACCGGCGTGGCAGGGTCTCTGACCGGGACCTGCGCCCGGGACCTCCCGCGGCTGCACCTTCGGAACGGCTAAGATGGATGCCATGAGTAGCATGACGGATCCTCTCGACAACGACCCCATGCGTGAGCTTTCCGGCTCCGGATCGTCCACCGCAACCATTGAGCGCGAGGAACTGCGCCAGGAAGTGGAGCCCGGCGACCGTGAGCGCTTTTCGCACTACGTGCGCAAGGAAAAGATCATGGAGTCCGCCGTGACGGGCGAACCGGTCATCGCGCTGTGCGGCAAGGTCTGGACGCCCGGACGGGATCCGCAGAAGTTCCCGGTCTGCCCGATGTGCAAAGAGGTCTATGACGGCCTCCGCCCGGGCAACGACGGCGGCAGTGGGTCCGGCGGAGACTCAGGCAACAACAAATAGTGACGGAGACACTCTTCGGCGGACCCACCCTGCCCCCGGCCTACCCGGAACGTGCAGCCTGGGGAACCGCCCCGAAGCTCCGTGCCTGGCAGCAGGAAGCCCTGGATCTTTACTTCAGCAGGGCTCCGCGCGATTTCATGGCCGTGGCCACCCCCGGCGCCGGTAAGACCACCTTTGCGCTCAGGGTGGCCTCCATGCTCATCGAGGCCGGCACGGTGAACCGCGTGACGATCGTCGCGCCCACCGACCACCTGAAGCGGCAGTGGGCAGACGCTGCCGCGCGCGTCGGCATCGCCATTGACCCGAACTTCAAGAACTCGGACGGCCAGCACGGCCGCGGGTTCATCGGCGTGGCCGTGACCTACGCGCAGGTGGCCAGCAAACCCATGCTGCACCGGGCCAAAACCGAGGCCGCCCGCACCCTGGTGATTCTTGACGAAATCCACCACGGCGGCGAGGCGCTGTCCTGGGGCGACGGCCTGCGCGAGGCCTTCGACCCCGCAGCCCGGCGGCTGTCCCTGACCGGTACGCCGTTCCGGTCGGACACCTCGCCCATTCCGTTCGTGGAGTACACCGAGGACCGCGAGGGCATCCGGCGCTCGAAGTCGGACTACACCTACGGTTACGGCAACGCGCTGCGTGACCACGTGGTGCGCCCGGTTATTTTCATGGCGTATTCGGGACAGATGCGCTGGCGCACCAGCGCGGGTGACGAGATGGCCGCGTCCCTTGGCGAGGCCGCGGTCACCAAGGACATCACGTCACAGGCCTGGCGGACCGCCCTGAACCCGGCGGGGGAGTGGATCCCCGCCGTCCTGGCAGGAGCGGACAAACGGCTCAGCGAGGTCCGGCGGTCCGTTCCCGACGCCGGCGGCCTGGTGATCGCCACCGACCACGACGACGCCCGGGCATACGCCGGCCAGCTCAAGAAGATCACGGGCGAGTCGCCGACGGTGATTCTGTCCGACGACGCGAAGGCCTCAGACAAGATCGAGGAATTCACGGCCAGCGACAAGCGCTGGATGGTTGCCGTGCGCATGGTGTCCGAAGGCGTGGACGTTCCGCGCCTGTCGGTGGGCGTCTACGCCACCTCCACCTCCACCCCCTTGTTCTTCGCGCAGGCCGTGGGGCGCTTTGTGCGTTCCCGGAAGCGGGGCGAGACGGCCTCGGTTTTCCTGCCGTCCGTTCCCCAGCTGATGGCGCTCGCCAACAGCATGGAAGCCGAACGTGACCATGCCCTGGACCGGCCGCAGAACGACGACCCGGACGGCCTGATGGACCTCGAAGAGTCCCTGATGGACGAGGCGAACCGTGAGGAGAAGGCCTCGGACAGCCTGACCAAGGGCAAGTTCGAGGCGCTGGACTCGCAGGCGTCCTTCGACCGCGTGCTGTTCGACGGCGGCGAGTTCGGCACGGGCGGCGACATCGGCTCCGAGGACGAACTGGACTTCCTCGGCATCCCGGGCCTGCTGGACGCCGAACAGGTGGGCATGCTGCTCCGCCAGCGCCAGCATGAGCAGCAGGGCCGGAAGAAACGCCAGAGCCCCGCGGCCGCTCCCGCTGCCCCCGCAGTACCGGACCACCGGATGCTGATGGACCTGCGGAACGAGCTGGCGAAGAACGTGGCGGCCTGGTCTGCGCGGACGGGCACCCCGCACGGCGTGGTGCACACGAAACTCCGGACCGTCTGCGGCGGCCCTCCGGTGGCCCAGGCGAACGAGGAGCAGCTCCAGTCCAGGCTGAAAAAGCTCCAGGACTGGTTCATCGGCCGGAAGTAGCAGGCGGGGAAGAACGGGGAGCAGGGACCTACTCGAGGTCCACTCCGCCCAGTTCCATTTCGGCGTAGGCGTCGTCGAGGTCATCGGCGATGCCCGCCGTCAGCCGCTTGATCACGGTGACGGAGTAGCCGGCCTGGACCGCATCCAGGGACGTGGCCATCACGCAGTAGTCGGTGGTGAGGCCCACCACCACGACGTCCTCCACGTCGTGGCTCTGGAGCCAGTCATCGAGGCCGATCGCATCTTCCTCCGGCGCATAGGCGGGATCCGCTGCACCGGGCATGGACCCGGGCTGCCGCTCCCCGGTGGGGACGGCGTCCTCTGGTGCCAGCAGGCCCTCGAACCCGGAGTAGGCCGCGGTGTAGAGGCCCTTGTGGAAGTACGCCTGGATGTGTTCGGTGTCGAGCTCCGGGTGAAGCTCGGCACCCTGGGTCCCCGCCACGCAGTGCGGCGGCCAGGTGTCCTTGAAGTCCGGGGCTTCCGAGAAATGGGCGCCCGGATCGATGTGCCAGTCCTGCGTGGCCACGATGTGGTCGAACTGGCCGTGGTGGTTCTCGACGTACTCGCTGATGGCCCCGGCCACGGCGGCCCCGCCCTCCACCGGCAGTGCGCCGCCCTCGCAGAAATCGTTCTGGACATCGACGATGATGAGTGCCCGTGCCATCGGTTCTCCTCAGTTCTCTTCGTAGATTGTCGGGATGGCCGGCTCGCCGCGGTGCAGGCGGTGGACCACTGCCGGCAGCTCGGCCAGCGAATCAGCGTGGCGCCGCCGGGCACGCAGGACTCCTTCGTGGCCGGTCCAGCCCGGCAGGAGTTCGCCGTTCTTGATGAACTGCTGCAGCAGCGTGCGGTCGTTGCCGTCGTCCGCTGGCCGGTGGCCCACGCCGATGAGCTCCTGGGTGGCCGTGCCGTTGTCGTTGAGCCGGCGGAGGGCGTACTTCCGGCCGCCCTTGCTCGTCTTGTTCTTGGCGGCCTTCGCCACCGGGACGAACTCCCCGGCGTCGTTGGTCCGGCTGACCAGCTTGTAGACCATGCTGGCGGTGGGCGCGCCGGAGCCGGTCACCAGGGACGTGCCCACCCCGTAGGAGTCAACGGGGGCGGACTGCAGCGCCGCAATCGCGTATTCGTCCAGGTCCGAGGTCACCGTGATGCGGGTATGTTCGTTGCCCAGCTCATCCAGCAGGTGCCGGACCCACTGCGCCTGTTCCACCAGGTCGCCGGAGTCCAGCCGCACGGCGCCCAACTTGTCCCCGGCGATGTCCACGGCCGTACGGACGGCCGTCTCGACGTCGTACGTGTCCACGAGCAGCGAGGTGCCGGCCCCCAGAGAGGCGACCTGCGCCTCAAACGCGTCCCGCTCGGTGTCATGGAGGAGCGTGAAGGAGTGGGCGGCGGTGCCCACCGTCTTGAGGCCGTACCGCAGCCCGGCCTCGAGGTTTGAGGTGCTGTCGAACCCGGCGATGACGGCGGCGCGGGCGGCAGCCGTGGCCGATTCCTCCTGCGTCCGCCGGGACCCCATCTCGATGCAGGGGCGCTGACCCGCCGCCATCACCATGCGCGACGCCGCCGAGGCGATGGCGCTGTCGTGGTTGAGGACGGACAGCACGTACGTCTCCAGGATGCACGCCTCTGCGAACGTTGATTCGACGATCAGGATGGGGGAGTTGGGGAAGTACGCTTCGCCCTCGGCATAACCCCAGATGTCGCCGGTGAAGCGGAAGTCTGCCAGGTAGTCGAGGGTCTCCTTATTGACGACGCCGGTGCGCGCCAGGAATCCCAGCTCCGCCTCGCCGAACCGGAACGCCATGATGCCTTCCAGCAGTCTGCCCGTACCGCCCACAACCCCGTAGCGGCGGCCGTCCGGGAGCCTGCGCGCGAACGCCTCGAAAACGGCCTTGCGGTGCGCGGCGCCGGAGTGGAGGGCCCCCTGCAGCATGGTCAGCTCGTAATGGTCGGTGAACAGGGACGTGCGGGGCTGCTCCCAGCCGGCGGAGTTATTCACAAAAATCACTCTAGTCCCCACCGGCTCCCACGTCTCGCTTCGCTTCGCCGCGGGGCCCTCGCCGGCGTGGGCCCACCCACCGGCTCCCACGTCTCGCTTCGCTTCGCCGCGGGGCCCTCGCCGGCGTGGGCCCACCATCGCCATAGAATGGACAGATGACCTTAAGCGTTGCGCTCGGCCCTGACACCCAGGAGAGCATCCAGACCGGAACGGCGGTGTCCACCGATACCCTGACCGCCCCGGACGTCCCTTGGAACCTTGTCATCTGGAATGACCCCGTCAATCTGATGAGCTACGTCAGCTATGTTTTCCAGAGCTATTTCGGCTACTCGGAAACCAAGGCCAACAAGCTGATGCTCGAGGTCCACAGGAAGGGCCGGTCCATCGTTGCCCACGGCAGCAAGGAACAGGTGGAGCAGCACGCGGTCGCGATGCACGGGTTTGGCCTGTGGGCCACCGTGGAAAAGGCCACCGGCGGAGACAGCGGGGGCGGCAAACGAGGCGGACCGGGCAAGGGCAAGGGAAAACGTGGCTAAGGCTTTCAAGTACGGACTCAAGGGCATCACCGGATTCCTCGAACCGGCCGAGCGGGAACTGCTGCGCAGCCTGTTCGCCGACGTCATCTCCATGCTGGAGCCGGCCGACCGCGGCTCCGAGGATCCGCTGGCCGCGCTGATCGGTCTGGACATGGAGGTCCGCGAACCCCAGGACCGCGCCCTCCGGCGGCTGCTGCCCAACGCAGTGAAGGACGACGCCGCCGCCTCGCTTGAGTTTCGCCAGCTCACCGAACGCTCCCTGCGGGAAAGCAAGATCGGCGCACTGCGCGCCGCCGCGCTGGGCCTGGACAAGGATGAGCTCGTCCTGACCCCGTCTGATGCCCGGCACTGGTCCACGGCGCTCAACGACGTGCGTCTGGTGCTCGCCGAGCGGCTCGACATCCGGGACGAAGCGGACGCCGACCACGTACACCAGATGCAGGACTGGTCCCAGGCCGAGGACGTGGAAAGCTACCTCGCCCTGGTGTACAACTTCACCACGTGGCTGCAGGAGTCGCTTGTGCAGGCGATGCTGCAGTCACTGGATACGCGGCCCTGAGGGGTTTCCGGGGTGGGCAGCTCCTTCGGCCCTGAGCGGTTAGGGCTGCGCCGAATGTGACAAATTCGACATGAGTCGCCCGCCACAAGTGATGGCCGCACCTCACGGGAAGACCTATCCTCAAATAATCATGACTTCAGCATCGAGCATGGATCCGGCAGCGGGAGCTGCAGCGGAGTCCGCAACGGCCGACGGCATAAATGTGGGATCGCTGCCGATCGGCGTCTTCGACTCCGGGGTCGGCGGCCTCACGGTGGCGCGGTCGATCATCGACCAGTTGCCCAACGAGTCCATCCTCTACGTCGGCGACACCGCGCACGGACCGTACGGGCCGCTGCCCATCGCGGAGGTGCGTGCCAACGCCCTGGGCGTCATGGACGAACTCGTGGACTCCGGCGTCAAGCTGCTCACAATCGCCTGCAACTCGGCGTCGGCCGCTGTGCTCCGGGACGCCCGTGAGCGCTACACCGCGCGCTACGGAATCCCCGTCATCGAGGTGATCCAGCCGGCGGTACGCCGCGCCGTGGCGGCCACCCGCACCGGCCGGGTGGGCGTGATCGGCACCTCCGCCACCGTGGGGTCCCGGGCCTACGAGGACACGTTCGCCGCGGCGCCTGACCTGGAGATCACCTCCGTGGCCTGCCCGGCTTTCGTGCCCTATGTGGAGGCCGGCATCACCACCGGACCTGAACTGCTCGACGTCGCCCGGGAGTACCTGGAGCCGCTGAAGGCAGCCGGCGTGGACACCGTGGTGCTGGGCTGCACGCACTACCCGCTGCTGACCGGCGTGATCTCCTACGTCATGGGCGAGGACGTCACCCTGGTCTCCAGCGCCGAGGAAACCGCCAAGGACGTCTACCGGGCGCTGGCCAGCAACGGCCTCGAAAGGACGGACCCGGCGCGGCCCGAGCACAGCTTCATCGCCACCGGCGATCCCGGCCAGTTCGAGGCCCTGGCCCGAAGGTTCCTCGGGCCGGAGGTGCTCAGCGTCAAACATGTGGACCACGTCGCGGCGCAGTACCCCACCGGCAGCCTGGCGAGGATCACCCCTGAAATGATCGAGGCCGCGCGGAACGCGGCGGCACGCCCGCGCATCTCCAACTTCGTCGGGCAGACCGCCGGCAGCGGGGCTGCCCCCGGGGGGTCCTTCCTGTGAAGCTCACCATCGTCGGCTGCACGGGCTCATTTCCCGGCCCCGGATCACCCGCCTCCTGCTACCTCCTGACCGCCAGCGACGGCGAACGGGTGTGGAAGGTGGTCATGGACCTCGGCAGCGGTGCCCTGGGCGCCATCCAGCGGTACACCGACCTCGAGGACATCGACGCGATCTTCCTCACACACCTGCACCCCGACCACTGCATGGACCTGTGCGGCCTGCACGTGGCCGTGCGCTGGAAGCCGGGCGGCTGGGACCGGGGCAGGATCCCCGTCTGGGGCCCCGCCGCCACCGCAGACAGGATGGCAACTGCCTACGGCCTGGACCTGGACCCCGGGATGCACGAGGAGTTCGACTTCACCAACTGGACCGAGCGCCAGTCGGTCACCGTCGGCCCCTTCACCGTGACGCCGTTCGCCGTGAACCACCCGGTGGAGGAGGCCTATGCGCTGCGCGTGGAGGTGACCGAGCCGGACGCCGCCGGGAATGCCGTGACCCGCGTACTGACCTATTCAGGGGACACGGACTCGTGCCGCGGGCTGGAGGAGGCGGCCAAGGACGCCCACCTCTTCCTCTGCGAAGCGGCGTTCGAGGAAGGCCGCGACGACGGCATCAAGGACGTCCACCTGACCGGCAAACGGGCCGCCGAGGCAGCCACCGCCGCGGGTGCCCGCCGGCTGCTCCTCACCCACATTCCGGTGTGGACTTCGCAGACCAAGGTCATGGCCGAGGCGCGTCCCGCGTTCGCCGGTGACGTGGCCGTGGCCGTGGCGGGCGTGCACTACACCGTCTGAGCCGGCAGCTACCAACCCGGCGCCGGCTGACGTGACACGTCCCGCCTGTAGCCTCGATAAGCTAAAGGCATGACTTCCGAAGCAACCACTGCCCCCGTCATCCGTGCCGACGGCCGCACCCCGGACCAGCTCAGGCCCATCAGCATCACCCGCGGCTGGTCCAAGCAGGCCGAGGGGTCGGCCCTCATCGAGTTCGGCAACACCCGGGTCCTGTGCACCGCTTCCCTCACTGAAGGCGTTCCGCGCTGGCTCAAGGGCGAAGGCCGCGGCTGGGTGACCGCCGAATACGCCATGCTCCCGCGTGCCACGAACACCCGCTCGGACCGCGAGTCCGTCAAGGGCAAGATCGGCGGCCGCACCCACGAGATTTCCCGCCTCATCGGGCGCTCGCTGCGTTCGATCATCGACACCAAGGCCCTGGGGGAGAACACCATCGTGCTGGACTGCGATGTCCTGCAGGCCGACGGCGGCACCCGGACAGCGGCAATCACCGGCGCCTATGTGGCGCTCGCCGAGGCCATCCGCTTTGCCCGCGAGAACAAGATGATCGCGCGCAATGCCCAGCCCCTGACCGACACCATCGCTGCCGTGTCGGTGGGGATCATCGACGGCATCCCGATGCTGGACCTGCCGTACATCGAGGATGTGCGCGCCGAAACCGACATGAACGTCGTGGTGACCGGCTCCGGCAAGTTCGTCGAGGTCCAGGGCACCGCCGAGGGCGCACCCTTTGACCGCGACGAGCTCAACAAGCTGCTGGACCTGGCCCTGCTGGGGACAGAACAGCTGGCCGCCATCCAGCGCGAAACCCTGGCCGAAGCGCCGTGAATGGGAACAGCGCCGTGAATGGGAACAGCGCCGTGAATGCCGGAACTGCACCCGGGGCTTCTCCCCGGCTGGTGCTGGCCACCCGCAACGCCGGCAAACTGCGGGAGCTGCGTGAGCTGCTGCGCGGGCAGATCCCGGGGCTCGACGTCGACACGCAGGTAGTGGACGCGGCCGCCGTCGGAGCCCCGGACGTCGCGGAAACAGGGGTGACCTTTGCGGAAAATTCGCTGCTGAAGGCGCGGGCGGTGGCTGAGGCCACGGGACTGGTGGCCATCGCTGACGACTCCGGGCTGGCAGTGGATGTCCTCGGTGGTGCGCCGGGGATTTTCTCGGCGCGGTGGGCTGGCCGCCACGGTGACGACGACGCCAATCTGCACCTGCTGCTGGCCCAGTTGGCGGACGTGCCGGACGGGCACCGCGGTGCCGCCTTCGTGTGCGCGGCGGCCCTCGCGGTGCCGGCGCCGGCATCCGGGGACGGGGCCCGCGAGGTGGTGGAGTACGGCCAGCTGGCCGGAACGCTGCTGCGCGAACCGCGCGGTGAAGGCGGGTTCGGCTACGATCCCGTCCTGGAACCCCTGGGCCTGGACCGCAGCTGCGCAGAGCTCAGCCCGGAGGAGAAAAACGCCATCAGCCACCGCGGCCTGGCGTTCCGCGCGCTGCTTCCCTCGATCGTCGAGGCACTGCGGCAATAAATCTTCTGCACACAGGAAAGGCACCTCAGTTCTGAGGTGCCTTTCCGCGTTTGGGGTTCCGGCTGTGCAGGAAGCCTGCCGGAGCGCCGGTCAGTCGAGGTTGGTTTTGCGTTCTGCCTCGGGCTCGTGCTCCTCGATGAACTCCTCCACCGGGTCCGTGCCGAAGGCCGCGGCCTCGCGCTTGGCGGCCATGCCGCGGATCACTTCAATGCCCACCGGGATCACCGAAAGCAGGACAATGATGATGAAGATGATGTCCAGGTTGTCCCGCACCCACGGGACCTTGTCTCCCAGCAGGTAGCCGAGAAGGGTCACGCCGCCGCCCCAGAGGACAGCGCCGATGACGTTGAACAGGAAGAACTTCCGCTTGTCCATTCCGGCGACGCCCACGATGACGGGAACAAACGTGCGGATGATGGGCACAAAGCGGGCCAGGATCAGGGCTTTGCCGCCGTGCTTTTCGAAGAACTTGTGTGCGCTGTCGACGTTCTCGCGCTTGAAGAGCCGTGAGTCCGGCTTGTTGAAGATGGCGGGGCCGGCCTTGGACCCGATGAGGTAGCCGGTCTGGTTACCGAGGATGGCGGCCACGATGATCAGTGCGGCGAAGAGCCAAATGTTGAATTTGATCGTGTCCGTGGCCACGAGCAGGCCCGCCGTAAACAGCATGGAATCGCCGGGCAGGAAGAACCCGATCAGCAGCCCGGTTTCGGCGAAGATAATGCCGCACACCAGCAGAACAACCCACGGGGCAAGGGCAGGGTCGGCGAGGAACACCTGGGGGTTAAGCCAATCGGGCAGGAATGATGCCAGATGCGGCTGGACGGGGCCGGCGCCACCCAGCGCGGGCACGGCAAAGTCGCTCAATGCATTAAAGTTCACGTTTCAAGGGTACTTGACGGGTTCAGCGCCCCGGCCGGGCTACAGTTGTCCCCGTGAGTTTGGACTTTACGGCGATCGACTTCGAGACCGCCAACGGCTTCCGCGGTTCGCCGTGCGCCGTTGGCCTGACCAAGGTCCGTGGCGGCGTCATCGTCGAGGAGGCCTCGTGGCTGATGCGGCCGCCGGAAAACCACGATTCATTCGATTATCACAACGTCCGTGTCCACGGCATCAGGCCCGAACAGGTGGCGGGCAAGCCCCGCTTCGGTGAGCTTTTTCCGGAGATCGGCGCGTTCATCGGTGGCGACATCCTCGCAGCGCACAATGCCGCCTTCGACCTCGGCGTAATCCGTTCCGGGCTTGAGGTCTCGGGGCTTCCCGGCCCCGCCTACGACTACGTGTGCACTGTGATGCTGTCCCGGCGCTGCTACTCCCTGGTTTCAAATTCCCTGCCCTTCGCCGCCGAAGAGGCGGGCGTGCCCCTCGTGAACCACCACGACGCCGCCGAGGACGCCAGGGCATGCGCCGGCATCCTCATCGATATCGCCGGGCGCAACCGGGCCAACAGCATTGCCGAGCTCTACCTTTCACTGGGGCTTTCCATACCCCAGCAGGCTGCGTTCGACCCCTCCGCCGGTGAGCTTTCGAAAGCCACTGCCGCGGCACTCGCCGCCGCGGGCGGTGCCGGTGCTGACCGAGTGATCCGGCCGTTCCGCAGCGGATGGCCCGAGGAAGGACCCAATCCAGAGCCCAATCCCGACGCCGAACCCGGGAACCCGTTGTTCGGTCAGACCGTCGTGTTCACTGGCCAGCTCGCGATGCCGCGGCCCGAAGCGAAGACGCGGTCCGCTGAACTGGGGGCGCGCCCGGAAAGCCGGGTCACGGCGCGGACCAGCGTCCTGGTGGTGGGGGACGGCTTCGTGGCGGGCGACTTGCGCTCCGGCCGGCTCACGGGCAAGGCCAAACGCGTGCTGGAGCTGCACGACCGCGGCCAGGCCATCGAGGTGATTTCCGAGGGGGAGTTCCTGCAGATGGTGGGCGGCGCACCGGCATACCTGG
The DNA here is from genome assembly GCF_042791415.1 of Arthrobacter sp. NPDC056691. Classification (NCBI taxonomy): domain Bacteria; kingdom Bacillati; phylum Actinomycetota; class Actinomycetes; order Micrococcales; family Micrococcaceae; genus Arthrobacter; species Arthrobacter sp. NPDC056691. Next base: position 135,251 of record NZ_JBHTXX010000004.1, on the reverse strand, counting down.
CGGACGCTTCCGCAGGTCCTGCAGCCTTTTAACTGACGCTCCCTCACATCCTGCGGGTTTTCTTCAAACGCTCCCTCACGTCCTGCCGGGTTTCTTCGAACGCTCCGTCAGGTCCTGCCGGAGCGGACGAGACCACCGGCAGGACATGAGGACGCGTTGCGGAATACCGGCAGGATCTGAGGGGGCGTCCTAAAACGCGTGGGTTGGTGGGCGGCGCCCGGTACACACGGCGCAACAAAGCTTCCCTCCGCCGTCGGCCTTCTCCTAGCCTTGCCCCATGGGCAAGCTAAGCACACTGGGCAATTCAGGCGGACTGGGTACCGTGTTCGCCTTTCCCAACCCGGTCAACGAGTACGCGGCCCGCATCACTGCCGGGCTGGTGGTCCTGCTTGCCGCCGCAACTCTGCTCACCGGCTTCGGCTGGGGCCTGGCGCTCATTGCCGCCGGTTTTTGGCTGCGGGTGCTGTTCGGCCCGAGGATCTCCCCGCTGGCCCTGCTTTCGGTCAAGGTCCTCGCCCCGCGGCTGGGGCGGGTCAAGCTGGTGCCGGGGCCGCCCAAGCGTTTCGCACAGGGCATCGGCGCAGCGATGTCCACGGCGGCCGCCCTCCTGCTGGCCGCCGGCCTCGCGCCTGCCGCCTGGATCCTGCTCGCCGTGCTGATTATTGCCGCTTCGCTGGAAGCCTTCGCCGGGTACTGCCTCGGCTGCGCCATCTTCGGCCTGCTGCAGCGCCGGGGGCTCATCCCCGAAGACGTCTGCGAGGCCTGCAACAACATTCCGCTCAGCCAGATGTGACGGCAACCAGCTGCCCGGCCATGCCGCGGATCACCTCGGGCGCCTCGAGCGCGTCCAGCCAGTCCGTGGGCAGGCAGGCCGTGCCGTAGTACGCGCCCAGGATGTTGCCTGCGATGGACCCGGTGGAATCGCTGTCGCCGCTGTGGTTGATGGCCACGGCTATGGCCGCCTTGAAATGGTCCACCGGATGCGCCGTGCCGTCTGGCTCTGCGCTGAGTCCGGGCGTCCGTGGAGTCGTGGCCAGGACCGCATAAAGCCCGACGGCGAGAGCCTCCTCTGCGACCCAGCCCTCACCCAGTTCACGGACCAGGTCCTCCGGGCTGAGCAGGGTGGCCTCGCCGGCGAGGCGGACCGCGGCCCCCAGCCGCTCGCGGAGTTCGGGCGCCGCCCCGTTGTCGCCCAGCACCCGGGCCAGGGCAGCCTGCGCTGCCTCGGCCAGGCTGCTGCCCTGCACCAGGGAATGGATGAGCAGGCTGAATGAGCCCGCGCTCTGCCGGGCGGAGGGATGCCCATGCGTGAGTGACGCCGCGTCGGCACTCAACTTGTACACGGAGTCCGCCGGAATGTGCGGAACGAGACCGAAGGGGGCGGAACGCATCACCGTTCCGCAGCCCTTTGAATCAGGATTGACCGGACGGGCGGCCGTTCCCATTTCACCGGTGGCCAGCCCGCTCAGGCAGGCATTGCCCGGTGCCCGGCGGTGCCGCAGCACCTCCTGGCCGTCAATCCAGCGGGACTGCGGCCGCGGCGCGGATTCGGGAAGGGGCACGCCCTGCGTGTCCAGCCAGCGCAGGTACGCAAGCCACACGCAGGCGTTGGCATCGGCGCCGACACCGGAGTTGGCCCACTCCAGGGCCTCGACGATCCCGTCCACCGTGTAGAGCGTCATCTGCGTGTCGTCCGAGAAATGCGTCCCGCCGTCGAGCATGGAAAAATCCCGGAGGCCTCCGGCGCCAAAACGGCCCCGGATCTCGTCTATCGGAGCGAACTCGACGGCGTAGCCGAGCGAGTCGCCCAGGGCGCCGCCCAGCAGGCAGCCGTGGATGCGGGACTCGGAGGACGGAATGGTGCCGGGATCATTGCTCATGCAGGCAAATTTACCTGCCCGCGGGATCTCTCCCGGCCCTCTGGTTCCGGACTCAGTGATGTGGACCGCTGCGATCCCGGACCGCGCTGTGATGTCGCCCTCTCAATGCCGGGCCGCCAGCCACCGGACGATAAGCTCGGATTCAGCAACCGTCCAGACTTTGCTGCCAGACTGCTGGGGCCGGCTCCCGACGTGAGCGGCGTTCCCCCGCTGACCGAAACAAAGGATTCCCCCCGCCATGACCACCCCTGTGTCCGTTCCCCCGACCGACCACCGGCAATCCGCCGGTGACAACGGATTCCGGCCAGGACTCCTGTCCAGGCTCGGAGCGGAGGCCTTCGGAACGCTCTTTCTGGTGGTCGCCGGGCTGGGCGTGCCGCTCTTCACCCTGCCGCAGTCCAACCCGCTGCCAGGCGCCCTCGCCGGCGGCCTCGCCGTGACTGCGGCGATGCTGGCCTTTGCGTACATCTCGGGCGGCCACTTTAACCCGGCCATCACGCTGGGCAACCTCGTTGCGGGGAGGATCGGCATCGCCACAGCCGCGGCCTACATCGGCGCGCAGCTGGTCGGCGCGGCGGCGGGCGCGCTCGCCCTGTTCGGCATCCTCCGCACGGTGCCTAACATTCCGGACGCCCGCACGGCGTTTGACACCGTCACCGCCGGCTTCGGCGAGCACTCCGTGATCCAGACGTCGATGGCCGGCGTGCTGCTCGTGGAAGTTCTGGGGGCAGCCCTCCTGGTCGCAGTGTTCCTCGGCATGACGGCCCGCCGCAACATCCATGCGGCCGCCGCCCCGTTCGCCGTCGGGCTGGCATTTGCCGTGCTGCTTCAGCTGGGCCAGGCCCTTGGCAACGCACCCTTCAACCCCGCCCGGGCCACCGCCTCTGCGCTCTTCAGCAGCAGCTGGGCGCTGGAGCAGCTGTGGCTGTTCTGGGTGGCCCCGCTCGTCGGTGCCGGCATTGCAGGCCTTGTTTTCCGTGGGTTCGCCGATGCCCGGGACCGCAGTGCCGCCGCCTTGGACACTGACCACACCGACGACGAGGCGGACGCCAAGTCTGACCTCGTGGATGACATTGACGACGACGTGGACGAACAACCCGCCGCAGAAACGCGCGTGGCAGACGAACACGTGGCTGATGGCAGGGCCGCAGCGCCTGAGGCAGGCAGCGACGAGGCGCGCGACTTCTTCGACGGGCCGCGCAGCAAGCAGTCCTGACGCGCCGAAGCGCGGGGTCGGCTATTTTGTCAGTGCCCGCGTCTAGCTTATGAATATGCGGTTATTGCACACTTCCGACTGGCATTTGGGCCGGTCTTTCCACGGCGTCGGCATGCTGGACGCCCAGCGCTCCTTTGTCGACCAGCTGGTTGCCCGGGTCACGGACCTCTCCATTGACGTGGTGCTGATCGCCGGCGACGTCTACGACAGGGCACTGCCGGGCGTCGACGTCGTCGACCTCCTGGATGATGCCCTGGTCCGGATCACCGGGGCAGGCGCCCAAGTGGTGCTCACCAGCGGAAACCACGACTCCGCCATCCGGCTCGGATTCGCCTCCCGGCTGCTGGAGAAGGGCGGCGTTCACCTGCGCACCCGCCTTCAGGAACTGGATGTCCCGGTCCTGCTGCCGTTCGGCGGCGCGGGCACCGAACAGGGTGAAAAGGGTCCGGTGCTGGCGATCTATGGCATCCCGTGGCTCGAACCCCGGCTGGTCGCCGAGCAGCTCGGCGTGGACACTGCCAGCCACTTCGAGGTCACCCGTGCTGCCACGGAACTCATCAGGGCCGACGTCGCCGCGCGCAGCGAATCCCGGACGGTCCATTCCGTTGTGCTGGCACACACCTTCGCCAGCGGGGGCATCAGCTCGGACAGCGAACGCGACCTGAGCATCGGGGGAGTGGGGGCCGTCCCGCTGGACCTGTTTGATGGCTTCAGTTATACGGCGCTCGGCCATCTGCACGGCCGGCAGTCCCTCTCCACGGAGGTGCGGTACTCGGGCTCGCCGCTTGCCTACTCGTTCTCGGAAGCGAAACATCGGAAGGGCGGCTGGCTCGTGGACGTTGACGGGTCCGGCATCACCGCAGTCGAGGAAATCCTCTGGGACGCCCCGCGGAAACTTGCCGTCCTCCGGGGCACGCTCGACGGCCTGCTGGAGTCACGCGAGCACGCCTGGGCCGAGCACGCCTACTGCCAGGTGACCCTGACGGACGCCCAGCGGCCGTCCCAGGCCATGGAGCGGCTGCGCGCCAGGTTCCCGGACACGCTCGTCCTCGGTTTCGAGCCGGAGGGCGCACCCGCCGCCGCGGCGGCGAGCTACAGCAGCCGGCTGGCGAACGCAGAGGACGACCTCGCCGTCTGCTGCGGATTCCTGGAACACGTCCGCGGCCGGGAACCGGATACGGCGGAACAGGCCGCCCTCACCGAAGCGTTGGAGAACGTGCGTCTGCAGGAGGCATCACTGTGAGGATCCACCGTCTGGAAATCTCCGCGTTCGGGCCGTTTGCCGGAACCGAAGAAATCGATTTTGACCGGCTGAGCGCCCACGGCCTGTTCCTGCTCAATGGCCCTACCGGCGCCGGCAAGACCAGCGTGCTGGACGCCATCTGCTACGCCCTCTACGGCTCCGTGCCCGGTGCACGGCAGGACGGCAAGAGGCTACGAAGCGACCACGCCGACACGGCTGCCGAACCCAGCGTGACCTGCGAATTCACCGCCCGTGGCAGGCGTTTTGAAGTCTCCCGGTCACCGGCCTGGGACAAGCCCAGTGCCCGTGGACGGAACGGGTTCACCACCCAGCAGGCCAAGACCCTCCTGCGTGAACGGGTCGCGGGTGCGTGGGTGGAAAAGTCCGGCCGGAACGACGAAGCCGGGGCGGAGATCACCGCGCTCCTTGGCATGGACCGCGAGCAGTTCACCCGCGTTGTCCTGCTGCCCCAGGGGGACTTCGCCGCGTTCCTCCGGTCCAAGGCCTCTGACCGCCTCGAACTGCTGCAAAAGCTCTTCGGAACCGAGCGTTTCGAGGCAGTGGAACGGGAACTGGCGTTGCAGGCCGCCGTGGCCGCCCGGGAGGTGGTCGATCTTGAAGGCAGCCTGGGCCTGCTCGTGGCGAGGGCCAGGACGGAGGCTGCGGCCCTCGAAGTGGATTCCGCCGCAGCACCGGAATCCGCCGGCGGTCTGGAACTGCTGTCTTGGCTGGAGGCTGCAGCCTCGGAGCGCGCCTCGGCACTGGCCGGGGAGGCAGAATCCTGTGAGGAGCAGCGCCGCGGGTGCGCGGAGCGGCTCGAAACGGAGCTGGCCAGGGAGGGGAGACGAGTCAAGCTTGCGGCCGCCCTGCGCCGGAGGGCAGAGGCAGAGGCCGCCGCTCCCGGACTGAGCAGCGCCGGGGCCGCGCTGGACCTGCACCGGAAGGCAGGGCTCCTCGGTGGACAGCTCAAGGCCGTGTCCGCCGCCGAGGCCTTGTTTGCCCGGGCCGAAAGGGCCTTGGACCTTGCCTCCGCCAGTGTGCAGGAGGCAGCGAGGTCCAGCTCCGAACTGGCCGGCATGGAACACAGCGTCGTTGTGGATCACGGCGGCGCTATGGAACACAGCGGCGTTGTGGATGACGGCGGCGCTATGAAACACAGCGGCGTTGTGGAACACGCTGCCATCACACAGCACGCTGCCATCACAAGGCACGGTGTCGTCGACGTCGCCGCGGAGCTGTCGCGCCTGCGGTCGCTGGCCGCCGTGATCGGCGAACGTCTGGCCGATGAGAACCGGCTGGGTGGCCTGCACGCACGGGCCGCCGGGCTTGTCCAGCGGCGGCAGGAACTCACCCGTGCCGGCGACGACCACGCCGCCCGGCTGCTTTCCCTCCGCGCCGAGATGGAGGCTCTGCGTTCTGCCCTGCAGCCGCTCGAGCAGCTGGCAGGGGAATCCGTGTTGCGCACCAAGGAGGCGGCAGCCGCCGACGAGCTGGTGGACGTTGTCAGGCGCTATGGAACCGCGGCAGCAGAGCGTGCCGCCGTCACCGAACGGCATCTCAAAGGCAGGGAACGCCACCAGGAACTGCGCGGGCAGTGGCTGGACATCCGGGAGGAACGCCTGGCCAACGCGGCGGCTGAATTGGCTTCGCGCCTGGAACACGGCGCGCCCTGCCCTGTCTGCGGCAGCCCGGAGCACCCCGAACCGGTTCCGGCCGGGGACTCCGTCCTTGGACTCGCCGAGAAAGAGGAACGCGCCAGGGAGCGCAGCGAGGCGGCCGAGCGCGCGCTGTCCGCACTGGAAGCCGAGCTCTCCGAGGCGAGGCAGCAAGTCGCCGTTCTCGCCGGCCAGGGTGGCGACACCGATCCTGCTGAAGCGGAGGAAGCCGCCCGGACAGCCCGGGAAGCCGCTGCCGAGGCAGCCGCCGCCGCAGCGGAGCTGGCAATCAGCAGGAGCCGGCAGGAGGAACTGGCCGAACGCATCGACGCCACGGAAAATGTGCGGGTGGACGGGCTGTCGCAGCTGGCCCAGACGGAATCCGCCCTGGCCGAAATTGAAGGGCAGTCCGCCGATCTGGAATCCTCGCTCGAAACGCTTCGTGCCGGCCACGCCAGCCTCGGACTTCGAAGCGACGCCATCGGCCAGGTTGTCAGCGTTCTTGAACAGGCTGACGCTGCCCGGACTCAGCGGGACCAGGCTGCGGCCCGCCTGACGGACGCGCGGACCCAGCTAGACCACGCTCTTCCCGAGGCCGGATTTGCAGCGGCCGATGAGGCCCGCGATGCCTTGCTGCCGGGGCCCGACGCGGCGAGGCTGGAGTCGGCCGTCCAAGCCGGACGGGACGAGGAGATGCGGCTCCAGGAGCTGTTCGCCAGCGAGGAACTCGTTGTCGCGGCGCAAGAACAGGCGGCACAGGAACAGGCAGCCGGCGAACACGGTGCCGGAGACCACGGCGCCGGCGAACACGGTGCCGGCTCGGCGGCGACCGCGGTGGACCTGAACGCGCTGCGTACCGAAGCCGGACAGGCTGCCCAGGTCGCAAAGAACGCGGAGCTGGCGGCTGGCCTTGCCCGGCAGGCCGCCAAGGCCCTGGGGTGCCTGCAAGCCGAGTACGGGGAACTCGCTGAGTCCGGCCGGGAGCCCCGGGAACGCGCTGAAGTCCTGAAGGGCCTGGCCGAGGCTGCCCGCGGTTCCGGCGACAACACCTACCGCATGAGCCTGAACGCGTACGTCCTGGCCGCACGGCTCGAGCAGGTTGCCATCGCCGCGTCCGAAAGGCTGGTGGCCATGAGCGATGGCCGCTACACCCTCCAGCACTCGGACGCGAGGGCAGCCCGGAACGCGAAGTCCGGGCTGGGGCTGGAAGTCGTGGACGAATGGACCGGCCGCCGCCGCGACACCTCGACACTTTCCGGCGGGGAGTCCTTCATGGCCTCGCTGGCCCTGGCCCTGGGCCTCGCGGACGTTGTGCAGCAGGAGGCCGGCGGCGTCGACATTGAGACGCTGTTCGTCGACGAGGGCTTCGGCAGCCTCGACGATCAGGCACTGGAACAGGTCATGGACGCGCTGGAGGGCCTGCGGGACGGCGGCCGCGTAGTCGGCCTGGTGAGCCACGTGGGGGAGATGAAGCAGCGCATCGGCAGCCAGCTTCAGGTGGTGAAGCAGCGCAACGGCTCCACGGTGCACATCGTTGATGCACTCGTAACGGCCTGAATCCGGCGATGCCCGCCGCAGGTCGGGCATCCCGCAGGTCGGGCATCCCGCCGGGCGGCAGCCCGCCACGGGGACTTACGCGTCCGGTACCTCGGGCCACTATCATGGGACTGTTACCGGGTTCAGCGCATCGGGAGGAGGGACGATGCGCACGACTGAACGAGCCCGCATACATGAGCACTTCAACGGCGCCCCAGCCACCCGCCGACCCCCGTCCTCTCAACCCCTCCGCCAGAACTGACGCGCCAGCCCCGCAGCTGGGCGGCCGTTTCGCGCGCCTGCCGGCGCTGGCGGGCTGGGGATTCCTGCCCGTCGGCCTGTTTGCCAGGCTGCCCCTAGCGATGCTGACCCTGGGAACCCTTACCCTCGCCACGTCGGTCACCGGCTCGTATGCCGTTGGCGGGGCGGCTGCCGGTGCCGTCGGTATCGGCTCGGCCGTCGGCGCGCCCATCCTCGGCTGGCTCGCCGACCGGTTCGGCCAGCGCCCGGTACTTCTGGTCTCGGCCGTCTTGAATGCTGTGGCCGTGCTTGCCGTCATCGCCACAGCGTACTTGATTCCCGGCGTGCACGACGCCGGCGCGGCGTGGGGCGTCATAGCGGCCGCGCTGGCGGCGGGCATCAGCTGCCCCCAGGTCGGGCCGCTGGCCCGTGTCCGGTGGATGGCCCTCACGGCCGACGGCCGGAGCGCAGGGGGCAGCACCGATCTGGATGTCGCGCTGTCCTATGAGAGCACGGCCGACGAACTGACCTTCGTGCTCGGTCCGGCCCTCGTGGGCGTCCTGGCCAGCCTGGTTGCACCATGGCTGCCGCTGGCGCTGGCCGCGGCGCTCACGCTGACGCTCGTTCCCGCCTTCGCCGTTCACCGTACCCACGCCGCTGTTCCGCGGCGGGCCCCCATCGGCACCCGCGCGGGAGACGGCAGTACGGGACAGAGCAGTGCGGGACAAGCCAGGTCCGGCGGCCGGCTTGCCGGCGTGGCCACTGTGGCACTTCCTGTCCTGGCGATGGTCTGCATGGGCACGTTTTTCGGCTCCACGCAGGCAGCTTTGAGTGCGTTTGCCGCCGGGTTCGCGACGTCAGAGGTGGCCGGACTGCTTTACGCCGTCATGGGAATCAGCTCGGCTGCCGCCGCGATCTCTGTGGCCTACTGGCCGGCCGGTTTCCCGGTGGCTGCCCGCTGGGTAACCGGGGCGGCGGCCATGGCCGGGCTGTCTGCCCTGCTGTTCCTGCCAACCGACGGCTGGGGCATGGTGCTGGTGCTGCTCGCACTGGGCCTTCCGGTTGGTCCGGTCATGGTCACGGTCTTTGCCATCGGCGGGCTGGTGGCACCACCGGGCCGGCTGGCCACAGTGATGACGGCGCTCGCCAGCGGCATCGTCGCGGGCACCGCGCTTGGATCGTCCATGGGCGGCCAATTGGCGCAGGAAGGGGGCCACCAGGCCGCCTTCCTCGTCACGGCGGCCGCCGCGGCGGGACTGTTCGCTCTCGGGGCGGTGGCCGCCGTCGTCGTCCGTTCCCGGAAACGAACAGCTCAGGCGAGCTGACCTTCGATCCGCGCCGCGCTGGCCGTAAGGGCCGCGGCCACCTCTGCCGGATCCTGCGACGAGCGGATATAGACGACGGCGACCGCTGCCGGGCGCCCGCCGGGCACCCGGACAGGTGCGGCAAGTGAGGAAACCCCGGCGATAACCTCGTCGTGGCTTGCCGCGTAACCGCGCGTCCGCGCCTCGGCAGCTTCCGGGCGGTAGGGCACCGCGGGAGCCAGCTGGCTCCACTCATGCTCCGTCAGTGCTGACTGGATGGCGATGCCGGGCGCGCCGGAGCTGATCGGATGGCGGGACCCCGGATGCTGCACGACGGTGGCCGCCGAATGCCGGGGCTCCACCGTCACAAGCGTTACGCAGTCCTGATGGTCCCACACAGCCACGAAGGCCGTCATGTTGAGTGTGTTGGCCAGCTGGGTCAGTTCCGGCAGGGCAGCGGTCTGCAGGTTCCGCGATACGCCGCGCGCCAGCACCGCGAGGCCGGGGCCGGGCTGGACCCGGCCGGCGTCGTCACGCACCAACAGGGAATGGTCCTCGAGGGTCCGCAGAATCCGGTAGGCGACGGAGCGGTGGACGCCCATGGCCTCCGAAAGCTCGGCGATGGTCAGCGGGCGGTCGGCTTCGGCAAGGATTTCCAATGCGCGGATGCCCCGCGAAAGAGTCTGCGATGGGGAAGCCTGGGCGGGCGCAACCTGCGCTGCGGCACCGGCGTTGGGAGTCATGCTGTCCATCCTAGGCATGTAAACGGGACCGCCAGCCAAAAGGGCTTGTGTGGCCCGTCACGTTGGGCTGCCGTTCCATATAGGAATTGCCTGTTCAACTATAGAACAATTCACTAGGGAACAGTTTAGAACGACTGCGGCACGGTGCGCCAGAGACGATAAACCGCGCACCCAGGGGATCAATGATGACGGCCAATCCAGCAGCGGGTCCCGGGGTTCCGGGCAGGACCTCGGTTCCCCGTGCCCACCGCTTCCGCGGCAGCCTGGGCCGGTTCGCCACCGGGGTTGCCATCGTCACTTTCGACGGCGTCACCAAGCGGCACGGCATCACCGTCAACTCCTTCACCGCCGTCTCCATGGACCCGCCGCTGGTCCTGGCCAGCATCGCCCGCACCGCCAGAGCCCACGATGAGCTGGCGGGCCGGCCCTTCACCGTCAACATCCTGGGGGCCGAGCAGCGGCAGCTGGCCACGCACTTCGCGGGGCGTCCGGGGCCGGAGCCGAGGTGGGTGGAAGGCGCAACGGCGCCCCGCCTCGCCGGCGTGCTTGCCTATTTCGAGTGCCGGCCGTGGGCGGCGTACGACGGCGGCGACCACACCCTGTATCTCGGCGAGGTGGTTGACTTCGACCACCGCAGCGGCGACGCCCTGGCGTTCGCCAACAGCGCCTTCACCACCATCCCCGAGAGCCAGTTGGGGATAGAGGACCTGCTGTAGGCGCCACACCTTCCCTACGAAATGACAGTTCAACGACGACTGGAGGCAGCGATGGGCATCAGGACCGGCCAGCAGTATCTGGACAAACTCAATGCGATGACCCCGCACATCATGATCGACGGTGAGGTGGTCAGTGAAAAAGTTGCCGATCACCCGGCCTTCCGTAGCGTTGCCCGGCAGTACGCGAAGCTGTTCGACATGCAGCACGACCAGCGGTACCAGGAGGCGCTGACCTATGAGTCACCCACCACGGGCGACCTTGTCGGCGCATCCTTCCTGGTGCCCCGGACCATCGAGGACCTGCAGCACCGGCGCCGGGCAACCTCCACATGGGCCGAGGCCACCAACGGATTCCTCGGCCGCACGGGAGACTATATGAATTCCGCCCTCACTGCCCTGGGCACGGCGGGGAAGTGGTTCGCCCAGGCGGATCCCAAGTTTGCAGAGAACATCGGCAAGTACTACGAGTGGGCGCGCGAAAACGACATGCTGGCAACCCATACGCTGATCCCGCCGCAGGTGAACCGCTCGGTGTCCGGCTCCGAGCAGCTGGGCGGACAGCTCACGGCCCACATCGTCGCGGAGCGCAGCGATGGCATCCTGGTCCGCGGCGCGCGCATGCTCGCCACGATCGCACCCATCGCCGATGAGCTGCTGGTTTTCCCGTCCACGGTGCTCCGCGGGACCCCGGAAGATGCCCCTTATTCCTTTGCCTTCGCCATCCCGAATGACACGCCGGGGCTCCGGTACCTCTGCCGGACCTCGCTGTACAACGGCGGCAGCATCCATGATGAACCGCTGGCGTCCCGCTATGAGGAAATGGATGCCGTGGCCGTCTTTGACGACGTCTTTGTTCCAAGTGACCGCATCTTCATGCTCGGCAATCCCCAGCTCTGCAACTCGTTCTACGCCGAGACCGGCGCCGGCGCCCTCATGACCCACCAGGTGGTCACGCGGACCATCGCCAAGAGCGAGTTCTTCCTGGGCCTGGCCTCCGAACTCGCCGACTCGATCGGCATCGACGGGTTCCAGCACATCCAGGAGGACATCGCCGAGCTGATCATCGACGTCGAAATCGGCAAGGCGCTGGTCCGCGCGTCGGAGGCCGACGCCGGACTCAACGAGGCCGGCATGATGCTGCCCAAGTGGACCACCCTCAACGCGGCCCGCAACTGGTATCCGAAGGTGGCCCAGCGCTTCCCGCAGATCATCCGGAAGTTCTCCGCGTCGGGACTGATGGCCCTGCCCGGCGAAGCGGACGTCAAGAGTGATGCCAGGGCGGACATCGACCTCTACTTGCAGGGGAAGACGCTGACCGGGCCCGAGCGGGTCCGGCTGTTCAAGCTTGCGTTCGACGCCTCGATCTCAGGTTTCTCCGGCCGGCAGTCCCTGTACGAGTACTTCTTCTTCGGGGATCCGGTCCGGATGGCCGGGGCGCTGGTCAACACCTATGACCGCGGGCCGGCCAGGGCGCGGCTTCGTGAGTTCCTGCACCGGACGGACTGAGGGGTGCGCCAGATCACACTTTCGTAGTATCCTCACACTAACTGACCGTTCGATCAGTAAATCGGACAGCTCTCACCTTCGGCAGTAGCTCTGCCCCCACCCACGGAGTTTCAATGACCGCAACTTCACACGTCGATTCAGAGACTGGTCCCAGCAGCAAGCGTGAGGAACGCAAAGTCCTTGCCGGCACGCTGGTGGGCACAACCATCGAGTGGTACGACTTCTTCATCTTCGCCCAGCTGACGGCAACGCTGCTGTCACCGCTGTTCCTGGCCCCGCTGAACGAGTCCAACCCGGGCCTGGCGCAGATCCTCTCCTTCGCCCTGATCGGCATCAGCTTCCTGTTCCGGCCTCTTGGCGCCATCGTTGCCGGGCATCTGGGTGACCGCCTGGGACGCAAGGCCATGCTGGTGTTCACCCTCATCATGATGGGTGCGGCCACGGCGCTGATCGGCATGCTGCCCACCTATGGCCAGATCGGCTTCTGGGCGCCGGTGCTGCTGATCACCCTCCGAGTCATCCAGGGCTTCTCCGCCGGCGGTGAATGGGGCGGTGCGGCGCTGATGGCGGTGGAGCACGCACCCAAGAGCAGGCGCGGCCTGTTCGGAGCCTACCCGCAGATCGGCGTCCCGGTGGGCATGATCCTGGCCACCGGGCTGCTGTTCTTCCTCAACACGGGCATGTCCAAGGAAGACTTCGCCTCGTGGGGCTGGCGCGTTCCGTTCCTGCTCTCCATCGTGCTGATCGTGGTGGGCTACCTGATCCGCCGCGCCGTGGGTGAAAGCCCCGTCTTCAAGGAAATGACTGCCCGCAAGGAAGAAAGCAAGGCCCCGCTCGGTGAGCTCATTCGCAGCCACAAGAAGGCCGTCCTCTACTCCACCATGATCTTCATCGGCAACAACGCCGCCGGCTACCTCCTGATTGCCTTCTTCATCGCCTACGCCACCAGGACCCTGAAGATGCCCACCCCGCAGATCCTGCTGGCCACCACGCTGGCATCCTTCGGCTGGCTGATCTTCACCCTGGTGGGCGGCTGGCTCTCGGACAGGATCGGCCGGGTCAAGACCTTCCTGACCGGCTACGCGATCGTCTTCGCCTGGATGATCCCCATGTTCGCCCTCATCGACACGAAGGACATCATGCTCTACGGCGTGGCGCTGTTCGTCCTCACGGTGGGCCTGGGGCTGTCCTACGGCCCCATGTCCGCCATGTACGCGGAGATGTTCCCGGCCAACGTGCGCTACTCGGGCATCTCGATCGGCTATGCCTTCGGCGCCATCCTGGGCGGTGCGTTCGCCGCCACCATCGCCGAGTCGCTCCTGCAGAGCACCAAGTGGACCGGTTCCATCGGCATCTACATCATGATCCTGTGCGTCATCTCGGCCATCGGCGTCATCCTGGCGAAGGAGACGCGGGGCCGCCCGCTCGGCGTCAGCCGGCACTAAATCAGCCGGCACTAGAGCGGTCAGCCGGCACTAAATGCGGGCGCCGTGCAGCAGGGCTATGGCGTCTTCGTCGCTGAGCTGGTCGAAGTGCCGGTAAAAAGCTCCGACGGCCCGGAACCTTCCCGGCAAGTGGAGGCACAGGACGTTGCAGACGCGGGACAGTGACTTCTCCGCCTCGATCGAACCGACGGGCGCGGCAGCCACCACGGTTGCTGCGCCGGCCGTGCGTACCGCTTCGACGGCTGCCCGCATGGTGGCCCCCGTCGCCAGGCCGTCGTCCACGAGCAGGGCCGTCTTGCCGTGGACGTCGGGGTCCACGGCCGGGTAGCTGTCGGCGCGGCGCATCAGTTCGTTCCGCTCCCGGCGCTCCACCTGGTCGAGCCACTCCTGCCGCACGCCGTCCCCAAGAATCCGCTCCACGAGCGGCCTGTTGAGGAGGCGGACGATTCTGCCGCCCGAATATGCCAGCGCGCCGAATGCGGTCTCGTCATGGCCAGGGATGCCGAGTTTGCGGACCAGCAGGGCGCCGAACGGCAGGTGCAGTACCTCAGCCGCGGCGGCCGCCACCGGGATACCGCCGCGGGCCAGGCCCAGCACAACGGTATCCGGGCGCTCGCGGAATTGCGGAAGGGCGGCCGCAAGCTGCCGTCCTGCGTCTTCCCGGTCCTCAAAAACCATGGCCATGGGTTCCTCTTCCGGTGTCTCCGCCCCCAAGGTCCAGCCTACGCCGGTCGGCTCCGGCGGGAGCCGGGGTATTCGACGACGGCGTTCGGGTCGACGGCGTTCGGGTCCAGGAGGTTCAGGTCCAGGAGCAGGGCGGGAACCGGGCTATCTAACTGCCAAGGAACGCGACTGCCGCCTGCTTGAAGGCCCGGCTGGTGATGGCGTTCGTGTGTGTGCGTCCGGGCAGGACCAGCTGCTCGGCCTTCGAGCCGGCGCTCTGTGCCAGTTCGGCCAGCTGAGGCATGGACGCGGCGCGTTCATCGTTTTCGCCGGCCACCAGCAGCACGGGCATGTGGGGCACGGCCTCCGCGGGGTCGTACGGTTCACCCTTGATAGCTTCAATCAGGGACAGCAGGGCGAAGATGTTGTTGCTCGGCAGCGACTGCGCCATGCTCAGGAGCCCGGCCGTGGACGTGTCCGCGATGGGCGTGCCATCTGCCAGGTACCGCTGGGCGGCCACAAGGTCGAAAGCTGCCAGGGGGTCGGCCACGTTCGGGCCGCCCAGCACCAGCCGGTGGACCAGCTCCGGCTGGGTGGCGCCGAATTCCCAGGCAAGCCGGGAGCCGAGGGAATAACCGATCACGTCCAGCCCGCTGGCGGGGTCACCGTCGCGCAGAGGCCGGGCGCCGGCGTCGAACGCGATCTGCAGGAGGTCCGCCCTGATCCTGCTGGGGGAGTAGGAGTCCATGTCCTCCGGCGCGCCGCTCCGGCCGTGGCCGGGAAGATCGACGGCGATGACGCGGCGGCCGGCCTCCAGGAGCGCGGGAATCCAGCCGGTGTCTTCCCAATTCAGCTTGCTGGACGCGGAGAAACCGTGAATGAGGAGGATGGGGCGGAGGCCGGCGTCGTTCTTGGGGTCATGCACCTCGACGTAGAGCTGCGGGTCGGTGCCCTCGACCGTGTGGGAGTGCTGTTCGCCGGTGTGTCTGCCGCTCATCGCCTCAGTCCTCGTCAAGTCTCAATCCTTGTCAGGTGCAGGGCTGGCCGGGACTGCTTCGTCGCCGGTCCGCCGTGGATGGGCACCACTCTACCTGCCTGCGGACCGGGCAAATCGACTGCTTCCCAACTGGACAGCAGCTGAGGGGGTTCCCACGCCCGGGAAGCCCCTCAGGTGCTACTTACTTGGGCGGCGCAGTTAACTTGGTCGGTGCGGTCCGGTGTCCGCGGGCGCGCCGGGATGCCGCGAACCGGGCCCCCGCCCAGCAGGCCGCGGCGATACCGGCAATCAGCAGCAGCGTGCTGATCAGCTGGACGCGGCTGCTCTCGGCGCTGAAGCCCACGGCAAACACCATCGCAAGCAGCACGAGGCCGAACACTGTGAGCCCGGGGAAGCCCTTCATCCGCAGCGGCAGGGGAGTGCCGTCGCGGTCCGCCCGCCGGCGCAGGATGAGCTGGGAGACCAGGGCCGAACCCCACACCACGAGGCACGTGGACCCGACCAGCTGGAACAGGGCAGGCAGGATGCGCCCGGGGAACAGCAGTTCCAGGACCGTGGCGATGAAACCGAACGCGACGGAGACGCCGACGGCGACCACCGGCACCCCGGCGCCGCTGAGCCGGGACAGGAAGCCGGGAGCCTCGCCGCGCTCTGCGAGCGAGAACACCATGCGGGAGGCCCCGTAGAGGTTGGCGTTCAGGGCGGACAGCAGGGCGACGACGGCCACGAGGGTGATGGCGGTGGCGGCACCCGGGATGCCGGCTGCATCCAGGACGCCCGCGAACGGCGAGGAGAGCGCCTCTGAGGTGGCAGGGAGAACGGCGGCGATCACGAAGACGGAGCCGATGTAGAAGACCAGGATCCGCCACACCACGGTGCGGATGGCCTTGGTGACACTGTGCTCGGGGTCTTCGGTCTCAGCGGCTGCGACACTCACGATCTCCGTGCCGCCAAACGCGAAAATCACCACGAAGAGGGCCGTGGCAACACCGCCGAGGCCCGAGGGCGCGAAGTCTCCTGTGATGTTGGCCAATCCCGGGGACGCCGCATCCGGCAGGAGCCCGAGGATCAGGGCGGCGCCGATGCCGAGGAACAGGACGATGGCGGTCACCTTGAGGATGGCAAACCAGAATTCGAACTCGCCGAAGTTCTTCACGCCGGCGAGGTTGATGCCAGTGAACACCACCATGAACACCAGGGAGAGCGCCCACACCGGAATCACAGGCCAGACTGAAAACAGCAGCCCCGCGGCGCCGAGTGCTTCGGCGGCGATGACCACCACCAGCTGCAGCCACCAGAGCCAGCCCACGGTTGCCCCGGCGGTCCTGCCCATGGCGCGTTCGGCGTACACGGAGAAGGCGCCGCTGTTGGGGTTGGCTGCTGCCATTTCGCCGAGAGCCCACATGACCAGGATGATGAGCGTGCCCGCCACAAGGTAGGAAACCAGGACTGCGGGGCCGGCCGCCTGGACGCCGGCGCCGGAGCCGAGGAAGAGCCCGGCGCCAATGGCGCTGCCCAGGCCCATCATGGTGAGCTGGCGTGGCTTCATAGTGTGGCGGAGCTGCACAGCGGGTCGCTCTGCCGTGGACTTCATCGTCATGCTGCGTACCTTCTTGGGGTTGGGGAACTGGTCCTTTTGGGACCTTTCGAATTTACACCCAACTTTCGCGAAACATTTTGCATCCCGAGCCACTGGCCTTAGAATCAGTTCAGGTCAACTTGACTATAACTAATCCAGGCGGGCCCGCACGGGCCGGCCGATCGCAGCGAAGCGGGTGATTGCCGTGTACACCACCTCAGCCAACGTGGCCGAGCGGCAGTCCGCGCCGCCGTCGCTCGCCATTTCCACGGTGATTTTCGCGCTCCGGCCCAGCGAGTCATCCGGCCGCCCCACGCTTTGGATCCCGCTGGTCCGGCGGATCCGGGAACCGTTCAAAGGCCAGTGGGCCCTGCCCGGCGGCCCGCTGACACACGTTGAATCCCTGCAGGATGCCGCCTCGCGGAACCTGCGGGAAACCACGGGGCTAGCACCGAGCTACCTAGAGCAGCTCTACGCCTTCGGCGGCCTGCACCGCTCACCCACCCAACGCGTGGTGTCCATCGTCTACTGGGCGCTGGTCCAGCCCACCGAAGCTGCCCTCGCTGACGAATCCGAGAATGTCCGGTGGTTCCGTGCCGACAAGCTCGGCAGCCTGGCCTTCGACCACGACGCGATTGTGGACTACGCCCTCTGGCGCCTGCGGAACAAGCTGGCCTACGGCGCCATCGCTTACCACTTCCTGGGGGAGTACTTCACCCTCGCCCAGGTCCGCGAGGTCTACGAAGCCGTGCTGGACACGCAACTGGATCCCGCCAACTTCCGCCGGCAGATCAAGTCGACGCCGGAAATCGAAGAAACCGGTGAATACCTCCAGGGCGGCAAGCACCGCCCGCCGCGTCTTTACCGATTTACCGGCCGCCCCGGCCTCGACCCAGATAACAGGAGCACCCCATGAGCAGCGTCAACACTGCCATCCAGCTGATCACGCGTGAACAGGCCGAGAAGGCCACGGCAGCCGGCACCGGCGGCACCTGCAGCCCGGCGCTCGCCAAGGGGCCCTGGGAGTATGACCTCGCGGAAACGCTCGCCGGTGTTCCGGCCTACGGTCCCGGGGCCTCCAGCGCGGACGCCGCACCCGCCTCGACGCCGCGCCAGGGCCAGCTTCCCGAGGAGTACAAGCGTGCCGGCGAAGCCGAACTCGATGCCCGGATCCGTGCTGCCAAGGCGGCCCTGGGCGACCGTGCCGTCATCCTGGGCCACTTCTACCAGCGTGACGAGGTTGTCCAGTACGCCGACTTTGTCGGTGACTCCTTCCAGCTGGCCAACGCCGCCCTGACCCGGCCCGACGCCGAAGCGATCGTGTTCTGCGGCGTGCACTTCATGGCCGAAACCGCCGACACCCTCTCCACGCCGGAGCAGACTGTCATCCTGCCCAACCTCGCTGCCGGATGCTCGATGGCGGACATGGCCGACGCCGATTCCGTGGAGGACTGCTGGGAGCAGCTCGAGGAGATCTTCGGCACCGGGCCCGACGCCGAAGGCCGTGTTCCGGTCATCCCCGTCACCTACATGAATTCCTCCGCGGCGCTGAAGGCCTTCTGCGGCCGGAACGGCGGCATCGTGTGCACCTCCTCGAACGCCAAGACGGTCCTCGAGTGGGCCTTCGAGCGCGGCCAGCGCGTCCTTTTCTTCCCGGACCAGCACCTCGGCCGGAACACGGCCAAGGCGCTCGGCGTCCCGCTCGAGCAGATGCCCCTGTGGAACCCGCGCAAAGAACTTGGCGGCAACGACGAACAGGCCCTGCTGGACTCGCGCGTCATCCTCTGGCACGGCTTCTGCTCGGTCCACAAGCGCTTCAGCGTGGCCCAGATCGAGAAGGCCCGCGCCGACTTCCCGGGGGTCAACGTCATTGTGCACCCCGAATGCCCCATGGAAGTGGTGGACGCGGCTGACTCCGCCGGGTCCACGGACTTCATCCAGAAGGCCATCGCCGCGGCCGCCGAGCCCACGGTCTTCGCGATCGGCACCGAGATCAACATGGTGAACCGGCTGGCGGCCCAGTACCCGCAGCACACCATCTTCTGCCTGGACCCGGTCATCTGCCCCTGCAGCACCATGTACCGCATCCACCCCGGCTACCTGGCGTGGGTGCTCGAAGAGCTCGTCGCCGGCCGCGTGGTCAACCGCATCACCGTGGACGACGACGTGCAGCAGGACGCCAGGACAGCACTCGAGCGCATGCTCGCCGCCAAGCCCCAATAGAGAGCCCACCATGACCAGCGAAAACGGAACGGCCGGCCGCCGGCGGCTCGCCGTCGTCGGCAGCGGCATCGCCGGCCTCTACGCCGCGCTGCTCGCGGCGGAGGCAGGCGCCGATGTGGTGCTGCTGACCAAGGGCGCGCTCGCGGACAGCAACACGTACTTCGCCCAGGGCGGCATTTCCGCCGTCCTCGACGAGCCGTCGCCCGGCGACACCGTGGCCGCCCACATCGCCGACACCCTGAAGGCCGGCGCCGGGCACTGCAACCCGGCGGCCGTCCGGGTGCTGTGCACCGAGGCGCGCAGCGACATCGCCGGGCTCGGCCGCTTCGGCGTCCGCTTTGACCTGGACGACGACGGCGATCCCGCCCTGGGTCTCGAAGCCGCCCACTCCGCGCCGCGGATCCTGCACGCCGGCGGCGACGCCACCGGCGCCGGCATCGCCAACGCCCTGATCTGCGCCGTGCTGGCCGCCCAGGCCACGGGCAGGATCCGGCTGCTGGGCCACACCAGCGTCACAGCCCTCGTGCAGCAGGGCCGGCGGGTCACGGGCGTTCAGTTCCTGCAGGACGGCCGGCCGGCCAGCATCCAGGCCGACGCCGTGCTGCTGGCCACCGGCGGGGCAGGGCAGCTGTTCGCGCAGACCACCAACCCTTCCGTTGCCACCGCCGACGGCCTGGCCCTCGCCTGGCGCGCCGGTGCCGCCGTCGCGGACCTGGAATTCTTCCAGTTCCACCCCACCTGCCTGGTCCGCCAGGGCGCGGGAGCGAAGTCCGACGGCGGCCAGGACCCGCTGCTGATCTCCGAGGCAGTGCGCGGCGAAGGTGCCATCCTCGTTGACGCCCACGGCAGCCGCTTCCTGCACGGCTACCACCCCGACGCCGAACTGGCCCCGCGCGACGTCGTTTCCCGCAGCATTGCCCTGCACCTGGCCGCGCTCGGCGACCCCAACGGCCACGTCTTCCTCGACGCCCGGAGCCTCGAGGAGTCCCGGGGAGCGGGGTACCTGGAGCGCCGCTTCCCCACCATCACCCGCCGTACCCGCGAAGCCGGAATTGACTGGACGCGGGAACTCGTCCCCGTCGCGCCGGCCGCGCATTACTGGATGGGCGGCGTTTCCACCGACCTGCACGGCCGCACCACGGTCCCCGGGCTCTTCGCGGCCGGCGAAGTCGCCTGCGCCGGAGTCCAGGGCGCCAACCGGCTGGCCAGCAACTCGCTCCTCGAAGGACTGGTGTTCGGGCGGCGGGCTGTTGAAGCGTTTCTGGATCTGTCGCCTGAACCGTCGCAAGACAGCACTACTCCGCGTCCCCACGACCTCCCTAACCTCGCAAGCTCGGCCAGGGAACCCGGATCGCGTGGGCCCACGGCCGCGAGCGGCCTCCCCTTGACGCACGCTTCCGTAGTACTGTCCCGCGACTTCGCATCCAATGACCACACCGCCATGCCCTTCACCGGAAAAGTCGCCGAGCAGGACTCCCTGCCTGCGTGGGCGCTCGACGGGGTTTCAGCGAGTGCGCCCGAGAGGTCCGATGCTGAACCAGGCGAATTTTCTCGGGAAGCTTTGCGGCGGCTGATGACTGCCAAGGCCGGGGTGCTTCGCAGCGGCGAACTGTTGCGGGAGGCGGGGGCTGAGATTGCCGGGTGGTTCGAAGACGTGTGTCCGGAAGTCGCGCCGCATTCGGCGGACCCGCGGACCCATGAGGACGCCAACCTGCTGCTTGCCGCGCAGTTGCTGGTCCACGCCGCCCGCGAACGACCCGGTTCCCTTGGCGCGCACTACCGGGACGACAGCCTGCCGGAGATCGCGATGGCTGACGCCCTAGACGAAGAATTCAGAATGAGCCCGAAAGCGAGCCTTGTCCATGACTAGCCTGACCCTCCCTGCAGCACCCGTCCGCGACATCCTGGAGCGGGCCCTCGCGGAGGATGCGCCCAGCGGGGACATCACCTCACAGCTGCTGATCCCCGCCGAAGCCCGCGCCACCGCCGTGCTCAATGCCCGCGTCCCGGGGGTCTTCAGCGGCGGCAGCGTGTTCCGCGACGCGATGCTGATGGTGGACCCGGACACGCAGGTGGAGCTGCTCGTGGCCGACGGCGAAGCGTTCGCGGCCGGAACAAAGCTCGCGCGGGTCACGGGCCGGGCGCGCAGCGTGCTGCTCGCCGAGCGGGTCGGCCTGAACCTGGCCCAGCGGATGAGCGCGATCGCAACCAGGACGGCGGAATTCGTGGCCCTGGCCGCCGGCACCAAGGCACGCATCACGGACACCCGCAAAACCACCCCCGGCCTGCGCGTCCTGGAACGCTACGCCGTCCGCTGCGGCGGCGGCGCCAACCACCGCTACAGCCTGTCGGATGCCGTGCTGGCCAAGGACAACCACCTTGCCGTCATGACCGGGGGAGACCCGGCGCGGCTGACCGCGCTGCTCGCCGGCGGGAAGGCCCAGCTGGGGCACACCACGCACTTCGAGGTGGAGGTGGACAGCGCCGACCAGATCGAGCCCGTCCTGGCCGCCGGGGTGGACACCATCATGCTGGACAACTTCAGCCTTGAGGACCTGCGTGCAGGTGTCCGCCAGGTCGCCGGGCGGGCCGTGGTGGAGGCCAGCGGCAACGTCAACCTGCGCACGGTGGCGGATATCGCCGCCGCCGGTGTGGACGTCATCTCCGTCGGGGCCCTGACGCACAGCGTCACGGCCCTGGACCTCGGCCTGGACGTCGAACTGACAGTGGGGTGAACACACGATGATCTTCCTGGACGCAGCAGCCACAACACCGGTCCGGCGGGAGGTGCTGGAGGCCATGTGGCCTTACCTCACCGGCGAATTCGGCAACCCGTCAAGCCACCACTCGCTCGGTGACTCCGCCGCGCGGGCGCTCACGGATGCCCGCAAGACCGTGGCCGCGGTGCTGGGCTGCCGGCCGGGGGAGATCACGTTCACGTCGGGCGGCACGGAGGCGGACAACCTCGCCGTCAAGGGTATTGCCCTGGCGCGGCAGGCCGCGGACCCGGCGCTGAACCGGGTGGTGATCAGCGCCGTCGAGCATCCCGCCGTTGAGGAGTCCGCACGGTACCTTGGGCGCTTCCACGGCTTCAGCGTGGACGTGGTGCCGGTGGACCGGAACGGTACGGTAACCCCGGAGGCACTGGCCACGGTGCTGCGGGACGAAACCGCGCTGGTCAGCATCATGTACGCCAACAACGAGGTAGGGACCGTCCAGCCGGTGGCCGAACTGGCGGCACTGGCGAAGGGGCGGGGAATCCCCTTCCACACCGACGCCGTGCAGGCAGCCGGCTGGCTGCCGCTGGACGTGAGGACGCTCGGCGTGGACGCACTGAGCATCTCCGGGCACAAGCTCGGGGCGCCCAAGGGCAACGGGGTTTTGTTTGTCCGCGGCCGGACCCGCGTTGAGCCACTGGTGCACGGCGGCGGCCAGGAACGGGGCCGGCGTTCCGGCACCGAGAACGTTGCGGGCGCCGTGGCTCTGGCCACAGCTCTCGCCCTGGCGCACGCCGACCAGCCCGCGCTCGCGGCCCGCGTCACGGACCTCCGCGACCGCTTTGTCGCCGCGGTATTGGGAAGCGTTCCCGGGGCATTGCTGACCGGCCATCCCTCCGAACGGCTGCCCTCCGTGGCGTCGTTCTGCTTCCCGGGCACCAGCGGGGAGTCCGTGCTCCTGGAACTCGAACGCCAGGGCGTGGTCTGCTCCAGCGGCTCGGCCTGCGCGGCCGGATCCGATGCGCCGTCACCGGTGCTGGTGGCGCTCGGCATCGAAGCGGAGGTGGCGCAGACCGCCGTGCGGTTCAGCTTTGATTCGTCGGTGACCGCCACCGATCTGGAGGCTGCCGCCGCCGCGGTGACGGCCGCCGTCGGAAGCGTCCGGAACCTGGGCCTGATCCCGGGTTAGGGCCGGTCAGCTGGCCGCCGCGACGGGATTGGAGAGCTCGCCGATTCCGCCCACCCGGCAGGTGACGGTGTCGCCCGGACGGATGCCGGCGCTCGCCGCCGGAAACCCGGTGAGCACCAGGTCGCCGGGGTGCAGGGTCATGAACGACGTCAGGTAGACGAGGACCTCGTCCACCTTCCAGCCCAGGTCCGCGGTGCTGGCCGCCGGCAGTTCGGTTCCGTTGTGGACGACGCCGACCGGCAGGTCCGCGGGATCCAGGCCGGTGACGATCCACGGGCCCGCCGGCGTAAACGTGTCCTGGCTCTTGGCGCTCAGCCACAGCTCATCGGACTTTTGCAGCCTGCGGGCAGTCACGTCATTGCCGATGGTGTACCCCAGAACCGCCGTCCGTGCGTTGTCGAGGGTCAGGTTTTTCGCTGTCCGGCCGACGACGACGGCCAGTTCCGCCTCCGGCTCCACCAGTCCGATGCCGGTCGGCAGTTCAATCGGCTCGCCCGGCCCGATCACGCTGGTGGCCGCCTTGTGGAAGGCCTGCGCGGGAAGGTCCCGGCCGGCCTGCCCGGTGTTGTGGGCCATCCCCAGGACATTGGCCGGCACGCTCGGCGCCAGGAAGGTGAAGCTGTCCTCCGAAACCTCGGCCCCGGGTTCCCACCCCTGACGGTGGTTACTGGCGGCGTTCGCCCTCGAGCCCGGGAACGGGGACTCCACCACGGTCCAGGTCCGTCCCGCCGGGCTCGCGAAGTCCGCGGCGCCGTTCGCCACGAAGAACTGCTCGGGAAGCTGTGCTGTGCCTGAGTTTGGGTTTGAGTCTGGGGCCCAGTCCGGGGCCCAGGACCGGGCCGAGGACGACGGGGCAGGAGTGCGGGGGCGGACCCGGGCGATCCGCTGGGCAGGTGGGGTGGTCATTCAGCCATCGTATGTGCCGGCCGAAGCTGCCACGAACCGCCCGGCGTCAGTACAGCTCGCCGACCGGGATCTCCACGGCCAGCCGGTTGGCGGGTCCGGCGAGCGGACAGGCCCAGGCCTCGTTGTAGGCGCAGGAGGGGTTGTACGCGAAGTTGAAATCCAGCACGTACTGGGCGTCGGACCCGGAACCGCGGACGCCATGGAATGCGCCCTTGATGGTGTCCAGGAGGTAGCGGCCGGCACCATAGCTTCCGTCAGGCTTCCCGGCGGTGGCGTCGCGGAACGGAACGAAGATCCCGCCGCCGTAGCCCGCCAGCTTCCACACCGCCAGCTGCCCCATCTCGGGAAGGTCGAAAGTACCCAGCCGGACAAACCGCACCTGGCCGTCTGTTCCTGTTTCCACGGTCATTTCCCGCCCGGCGCCCTCCTTGGTCAGGGGGACATAGAAGCGGTAGATGGGATCGTAGTCCGCCGTCTTGAGTCCGTAGAAGGAGGCTTTGGCTTCGGCCGTCAGCGCCGACGCAGGGTGTGTTCCGAACATGCGGTCGCGCTCCTGGCGCCAGTAGGCGTGGGCTTCAGCAGGGCTGTCCGCGGCGATCTTGCGCACCGTGTCGTAGAGGGCGAAGGTGCGCAGCCGCCAGTCGGCAATGTCGAGGGCGGACATGTTCGCCAGGGTCTGCTCTGCTGCGTCCAGCTCATGTTCGTCCATGACCTCAGCCTAGTTGCTAATTCATGGTCGAAACGCTGACAGGCAACCCGGTGGTGTCCGGGGTCCCGGTTAGGCTGGAGCCATGACAGGGATCACGGCCTCTGGACGTACGGGCATCGCCGCCGTCATGCTGCTGACGGCGGGACTGGTGGCCGGCTGCAGCAGCGACGGCAAGGGTGCGCCGGCCTGGACGGCGGAGCCGGGCACCAGCCCGGCAAGCGGGACGGCCTCCGGGACCGCGAGCCCCTCCTCCACCGCGCCGGACGGTGCCACAGCCTCGCCCGGTGCCACGGCAGCGGCTTGGAAGGTCTTCACCGATCCTGCCAAGACCGTGAGCTTCGAGCTTCCGCAGGACTGGATTGCCCAGTCGGTGGAACCTGACAAGGGAACCCTTCGCGGCGCCGTGAAGATCGAAGTCAAGGACAAGGACGGGACATATTTGGCCACCCTCCAGACGGGTCTGCCCAACACCACCGCGGCGACCTGCGCCGCGTCCGCCCGCAAGCCCTACGTCGTTGTCAGCAGTGTCCCCGTGGAGCTGCCGCACAGCGGCGGGCAGGGGACCATCGATCCGCACGTGGTGTTCAGGGTGATCCAGGGCTACCGCTACTTTGGCTCCTACGGCATCACCAATCTGGTGGGCGGCGCCGACTCGAAGGCGTGCCAGCTGCAGAATGTGGTGCAGGGCCTCGCGGGCAAGGGGAACTACTCGTTCAGCGACGTGCGCTCGCTCAAGGCGTTCGCGCCGGATGAAAAAGTGGCTCCGGCCAAAGCCTTCGACACCCTGGACCAGGCCGCCGGCTACGTCAACAAGGGCTCCGAGTTCGCCAACGTCCAGCGGATGCTAATGTCTCTGGAGATCAAGAGCTAGTCCCGCTGCGTCTCCGGCACACCCCAGCCCGCAGCCGCGACTGACCGACGCCGCCGCCTCACACCCCGGAGACCCATGGAACGAACTGTTGCTGCCCGCCTGGTATTCAAGACCGTGGCCGACACCAAGGTGGCGATGGCCATCTCCGTGGCGAGGAACGCCGGTTACACGTCCTTTGAGGAGGACCTCAGCGTGACGGCGGGAGGGGAACAGGTTCCGCTGACCGAGCTTTCGGACCATCATGGCGGCAGGTTCCACTACATGGAGTTTGCCGACCCCACGGAGGTGACGGTTGACTACTCCGCGACCGTCGGCGGCCGTGCCGAACCCGAGGATGCCTCGCTGATGGAGCTGATCCGCTACGTCCGGCCCAGCCGCTACGCGGAGTCGGACCGGCTGCTTCCCACCTCCTATGCGGAGTTTGGCGGGCTACAGGGCGGGGAGCTCCTGCAGGCCGTGCGCAAGTGGGTCTTCAATGAACTCCGCTATGTCAGCGGTTCCTCCCGCGGAACGGACGGCGCTGTGGAAACCCTCCTGAACCGGCGGGGCGTGTGCCGGGACTATGCGCACCTGGCGATCTCGCTGCTGCGTGCCAAGAACGTGCCGGCACGGCTGGCGGCCGTGTATGCGCCCGGCCTTTCCCCGATGGACTTCCATGCCGTGGCCGAGGCCCATGTCAACGGGGCATGGCACGTGGTCGACCCCACCGGCCTGGCGCCCAGGGACGCCATGCTGCGCATCACCGCCGGCCGCGACTCCTCGGATACAGCCTTCCTGTCCACCGTGGGCGGCAGCCTGTCCCTCCGGGAGATCCGGGTCTCCGCCACGGTCGACGGCGAGCTGCCGGTGGAGGATCCGGACAAGCCGGCCGTCATCCGCTGAGCGCAGCGCGGGCGGCGCGAACGACGGCGGCCCCGGCCTCCCGCCGTCGGCCGTCCGACGGCGGTGCTGTCACCGCCGTCCGCTAAGGGGACGGCAGCGACTAACGGGACTTCCCGCTAACGGGACGGCAGGGACGCGCGCAGCTTCTCCGTAAGCCGCAGCAGTTCCCGCTGCTCCGCCGCCGTCAGGGCCGGGGCAACAAGCTCGGCGATGTCCCGCACGTGCTCCCGGCCGATTTCCTTCTGCAGTGCCGCGCCCTCTTCCGTCAGCTTCAGCAGCACGCCCCGGCCGTCGTCCGGGGACGGCATGCGCTCCACGAGGCCGCGTTTCTCCAGCCGGTCCACCAGCCTGCTCAGGCTGGACTGGCTCAGGAGCACGTTGTCGTTCAGTTCGTTCAGGCGCAGCCACCCGGACGGGCACCGCGACAGGGTGAACAGCACGTCGTACTCGTTGACCGCCAGGTTCCGGAAAGCGGGGCCGGACTGCAGCCTGCGCATCACTGCCACCTGGGCGCGGAACAGGGACTCCCAGGTTTCGGCCGCCAGCCGGACTGTAGACATCGACGGCCCGGACGCCGCCGGGGCGGCCCGGGGTGTCACCGCGACTCCGCCGGGGAGGACCCGGCAGCGGCTGTGTCCTGGCCGGCAGTGTCCTGACCGATCGCCGCACCTGAGGCAGCGCCCTCACCTGCGGCGCCGTCGGCCGCGATCCGTGCGGCAACGCGTCCGGCGTGCGTGGGCGGAGCCGGGATGTGGGCGGGCGTGCGGTCCGCGTACTCCTTGCGCAACACCGGCAGGACCTCCTCGCCGAACATGTCCAGCTGTTCCAGGACGGTCTTCAGCGGCAGGCCTGCGTGGTCGATCAGGAACAGCTGGCGCTGGTAGTCGCCGAAGAACTCGCGAAACGTGAGGGTCTTCTCGATGACCTCCTGCGGGCTGCCGACGGTGAGCGGGGTCTGCGACGTGAAGTCCTCCAGCGACGGGCCGTGGCCGTAGACGGGGGCGTTGTCGAAGTACGGCCGGAATTCCCTGACGGCGTCCTGGGAGTTCTTCCGCATGAAGAACTGTCCGCCCAGCCCCACTATTGCCTGGTCGGCCTTGCCGTGGCCGTAGTGCTCGTAGCGCTCGCGGTACAGGCTGATCAGCTGCTGATAGTGCTCCTTCGGCCAGAAGATGTTGTTTGCGAAGAAACCGTCGCCGTAGTACGCCGCCACCTCGGCGATCTGGGGCGTGCGGATGGAGCCGTGCCATACAAAGGGGGCCACGCCGTCGAGCGGGCGCGGGGTTGAGGTGAAGTTCTGCAGCGGCGTGCGGAACTTACCTGACCAGTTGACGGTGTCCTCATCCCACAGCTTGCGCAGCAGGCTGTAGTTCTCGATGGCGAGCTCGATCCCGTCCTGGATGTTCTTGCCGAACCAGGGGTAGACCGGGGCAGTGTTGCCGCGTCCCAGCACCAGGTCCACGCGGCCGTCGGCGAGGTGCTGCAGCATGGCGAAGTCCTCGGCGATCTTGACCGGATCGTTCGTGGTGATCAGCGTGGTGGCCGTGGACAGCGTGATGCGCTCGGTCTGGGCGGCGATGTACGCGAGCGTGGTGGTGGGGGAGGAAGAGAAGAACGGCCGGTTGTGGTGCTCACCGATGGCGTAGACGTCCATGCCGATCTCTTCGACCTTCTTGGCGATCGCCACGGAGGCCTTGATGCGCTCGTGCTCGGTGGGGGTCCGGCCCGTGGTGGGGTCCTGGGTGATGTCGCTGACGCTGAATACGCCGATCTGCATGATGAGCCTTCCGTTCGCCGAAGTTGTTCGGGCCTGCACTAAACAGTGTACCCGATTTACATGCATTTGCATGTACTGCCCTCAACGTCCCCGGCGCCGGGATATTCCCGCCCCTCCCAACCGGGTAGCAGTTCAGGGCGTTCCCAGCGCCGGGAACGCCCTGAACTGCTACCCAGACGCGGACCAGCCGCGCGCGTGGAGTGCCAGCCTGACCTTGCGGGCGGCCGCCCTCGCGTCGTTGTCCATGTGCCTCTTGCCGATCCGCACCAGGATCCAGTCCGCGGCGGCAAAATCCTCGTCGCGGCTGATGTCCTTCAGCACCTGTGCCGGATCCGAGTGGCCCTCGCCGTCGTACTCAACGGCCACACGGAACTCCGGGTAGGACAGGTCGGGTTGGCGCACAATGCCGCCGCCCAGCGCCACCGGCACGTTGACGTCGGCATCGGGAAGTCCGCGGCGGGCCAGGGCAAGCCGCAGCCGCGTTTCCGGTGCGGAATCCGCGCCCACACGCGCCTGATCCAGCGCCAGGCGGGCCTTCCGGATCCCCGGCGTTCCCTTGTGCCTGTCCAGCATCTCGGCGAGTTCGTCCCGCGTGGCATGGGCTGCGGACCTCCTCTCGAACTCAGGGCGGGGCAAGCGGAGGAGATGGTCCGCCACCACCGTTAGCTCACCGATGCTCATCAGCCGTGCGATGTCCAGCCACGTCCGGGCCCTACTGGTCACGAATGCCCCGCCGAGGTCCACTATCTCGTCTGGGAAGAACTGCCCCCGGTGGCCCACCACACCACGCCGCCGGGCTATGGCAACCGCATCCGGACGGGAAATATGGATGCCCGGAAGGTCGGCTCCGGGGAGGAAGCCTGGAAACTCCCACAGCAGGAATGCCGTTGCATGCGATGCGGCGGAAAGGCCGGTGACGAGCGTATGGGGCCTGGCCAGCTGGGCAAGCTGCTGCGCCGACGTCGGGAGCGTGCCGGCGTCGGAAGGCATCCGGATGCCCCGGCTGGGGGTTACGAGACCGCCTATTTTCAGCCGGTCCCGGGCAACCCCGGCGATGAGTGCTTCGTTCACGGTGAAGGGCACGGACAGTTGGTCCGGCAGCGGGCTCGGATATTTCATGGCCCCATCGTGCCAAATTCCGGAGGCGGGAACGGGGTTATCCACAGGCTGCGAGGGGTTCGCCGCAGGTGGGTAGCAGCTCAGGGCGTTCCCAACGCTGGGAACGCCCTCAGCTGCTACCTAGTTGGGTGAGGAGGACAGGTGGGGAGGACAGGGTGGGGAGGAGAGGCGGAAGCGGTGGGGTTACTCGGGGGAGCCGGGGGCGGCGCGCCGGCCGCTGAGCTTGGGCACCATACCGGTGGTCCAGTCGGCGAACTCGGCATCGACGTCGTCATCGGCAGGGGAGAAACCGGGCCGCTGCTTGAGCTGGCGCAGGAGCTCCTTTTTCTCCTTACGCCCCTCCACCAGCCGGTACAGCACGGGGACGAGCACCAGCGTCAGCGCCGTGGAGGAGACCAGGCCGCCAATCACCACGATGGCCAGCGGCTGGGAAATGAACCCGCCGCCGCCCGTCATGCCGAGGGCCATGGGGGTCAGCGCGAAAACCGTGGCCAGCGCGGTCATGAGGATGGGGCGGAGCCGCTGCCGGGCGCCGTGCGTGATGGCGTCGGCCACGCCCATCCCCGGCTTGCCGCCGCGTGGCTTCCGATACTGGTTGATCAGGTCGATCAGCACGATCGCATTGGTCACCACGATGCCCACGAGCATCAGCATGCCGATCAGCGACGGCAGCCCCAGCGGCACCCGCGTGACCAGGAGCAGGGCAACCGCCCCGGTAGCCGCGAACGGCACCGAAACGAGGAGGATCAGCGGCTGCACCAGCGACTTGAACGCCGCCACCATGATCACGTAAACGATGGCGATGGCGGCCAGCAGCGCCAGGCCGAGCTGCCGGAACGATTCCGCCTGCTGGGTGGTGGCGCCACCGATCTCCGCGGTCACCCCGGCGGGCAGCTCCACGGCTTTGAGGCGCTGCTGCACCTCGGCGCTGACGGCGCCCAGGTTGGATCCCGACGGCGTGACGGACACCTGTGCGGTCCGCTGGCCGTTGCTTGAGGTGATGGAAACGGGCACGTCCACCTGCTCGACGGCGGCAATCCGGCCGAGCGGGACCGCACCGGATGCGGTGGGGAGCGGGATGTTGCGGACTGCCGCGATGCTGGTGAAGCGTTTGCCTTCGCCGATCTGGACGGGGAAGTCGTCCGTGTCGATGCGGACGGTGCCTGCCGGGACAGGGCTGATGGTCGAGGCCAGGACACCTGCCACCTGCTCTTCGGTCAGGCCCGCGGCAACCGCCTTGGCCCGGTCAACCTTCACCTGCACCACGGGCTGGCTGGCAGCCAGGTTGGTGGTCACCTCACTGCTCCCGGGAACCCCGGCCATGGCCTCGACCATGGCGTCGCTGGCTTTCCCCAGGTCATCGGAGGTGGCGGCCTTCAGGGTGATGTCCACGGTGGAGGACGTGCCGAAGCCTCCCTGCTGGGAACCGACGGAGATCTTGCCCGCAGCACCTGCAGACGCCAGCTCACTGCGGACGGTGTCCTGCAGCCTGCCCTGGTTCGCTTTTTCGTCGGTAACAACCGTGAACGAGGAATTCGAGGCGCCAGAGGACGTCAGCGCGGTGAACCCCGCCTGCGCATTGCCGGAGGTCACCTGCACATCCTTGATCCCGTCGATGCCAAGGAGCACATCCTCGACCTTCCGGGCCGCGGCGCTGGTGTCTTCGAGGCTCGTGCCGGCCGGAAGTTCCTGCTTGACCGTCATGCTGTTCTCGCCCGAACGCCCCAGCAGGTCGGTGGCGAGCAGCGGCGTCATCGCGGCGGTCCCGCCGAGAATCAGGACCGCGGCGATCAGGGTGAGCACGGGGTGCGCCTGGGTCTTGTTCAGGACCGGAAGATAGCCGCGCTGCAGGATGCTCCGCTGCTCGGCCTCGTGCGCCAGCGTCTGGACGTCCATGGCAGAACGCGCGGCGTCGCCCGCGCCTGCGTTTGCGGGGCTCTTCAGGAACCAGTACGCCAGCACGGGAACGATGGTCAGGGACACCAAGAGGGAGGAGAGCAGCGCAATGGTGACCGTCAGGGCGAACGGACGGAACAGCTCGCCGGCGAGCTCGCCCACAAACGCGATCGGGAGGAAGACGGCCACCGTCGTCAGCGTGGAAGCGGTGATGGCGCCGGCAACCTCACGGATGGAGGTGAGGATCGCGGTGAGCTTGGCTTCGCCGTAGCTCAGGTGCCGCTTGATGTTCTCGATCACCACGATCGAGTCGTCCACCACCCGGCCGATGGCGATGGTCAGTGCCCCGAGCGTCAGGATGTTCAGCGAATAGCCCGTGCCGGAGAGGCCGATGAAGGTGATCAGCAGCGACAGAGGAATGGAGACCGCGGTGACCAGGGTGGAGCGGACGGACATGAGGAAGAGAAGGATGACCGCCACCGCAAAACCGAGGCCCAGCAAACCCTCCGTGGTGAGGTCCTTGATGGACTTCTCGATAAAGGGTGCCTGGTCGAAGACGGGGGTGAACCTGGCCTTCGAGCCCAGCTCCGCCTCAAGCTGCGGCAGCAAATCCTTCACCGCGTGCGAGATCGCCACGGTGTCGCCCTCGGGCTTCTTGGTCACGGAAATGGCCAGCGTCTCGAGGCCGTTCGTCCGGGTGATGGACGTCCGCGCGTCATCCTTGATGCTGACATCGGCCACAGAACCGATGGTGGTGCCGGCGTTGGCCCCGCTGAGCGGAAGTGCCTTCACCGCGGCCACCGAGTCGACCGGGCTGCCGATCTGCAGGGACAGGCTTTGGCCCTTCTCCTCAATCGTGCCCGCCGGGACAAGGTCGCCGTTGTTGGTCAGGGCGTTCCGGACCGACTGGATGCTGGCACCGCCGGCGGCCATTCTGGCAGCGTTCGGCTGGATGAGGATGTGCCTGCTGGCGCCGCCTGTCACGTCGGCGCCGCGGACGCCGTCGAGCTTTTGCAGCCTCGGCACCGACAGCCGCTGGAGGTCCGTGTTCAGCTCACTCAGCGGCTTGTCGGAGGAGACGGCAAGGAAGACGATCGGGAAGTCGCTGATGCTCCCGGCTATGGCCTGCGGCTGGACGTCGTCCGGGAGCGTGCGCTTCGCATTGGAAATGGCCCGGTCGATCTGGTTCCGGGCACGGTCCAGGTTGGAGCCATAGGTGAACACCAGGCTGATCTGCGAGACGCCGTTGCGGGAGGTGGACGACGTCGACTCCAGGCCTTCGACGCCGTTCAGCGCCGTCTCAAGCGGCCGGCTGACCTGCTTGTCCACCACCTCGGGCGACGCCCCCGGCATCGACGTGATCACCGTGATCCGCGGGAACTCAATCGAGGGGATGAGTTCCTGCTTCAGCGAGGACATGGTGATCACGCCGAACACCGAGGCGAAGATGGTGATCAGCGCGATGAGCGCGCGGTTCCCGAGGGATAGGTGGGCCAGCCGGAACATCGCTTGATCTCCTGGGTTGACGGGTCGACGGACTGTTTGCCTTCGGTGGAACCTGCCGCAACCCGCGCCGGGTCAGCGCTGGACGGTCACCGCTGAACTGCGGGCGATGCTTCCAGCTGAAGGCTCTTGGCCGTAGCCTTCTCGAGCTCCGCCGCCAGCTCCGGGTTTTCGTTCAACTTGACACCGTAGCCCGGCATCATTTCCTTGAGCTTGGACTGCCAGCCCTTGAAGTTCTTGGGGAAGGACTTCTGCAGGAGCTCGATCATGATGGGCACGGCCGTGGACGCACCCGGTGAAGCGCCGAGGAGGGCGCCGACGGAACCGTCGCGGGCAGCAATCACCTCGGTGCCGAACTGCAGCACACCGCCCTTCTTCGGATCCTTCTTGATGATCTGCACACGCTGGCCGGCGGTAATGAGTTCCCAGTCGCCGTCCTTGGCCTCCGGGTAGTACTCGCGCAGTGCCTCCACCTTGTCACCGTGGCGCTTCGCCACCTCCTTGACCAGGTACGCCGTCAGGTCCATGTTGTCCTTGGCCACGGCGAGCATCGGGATGATGTTGCTCGGCCGGATGGACAGCGGGAGATCCAGGTAGCTGCCGTTCTTCAGGAAGTTCGTGGAGAAGCCGGCGTACGGGCCGAACAGCAGGGAGCGCTTGCCATTGACGTAGCGGGTGTCAAGGTGCGGCACGGACATGGGCGGGGCGCCCACGGAAGCCTGGCCGTAGACCTTGGCGTTGTGCTGGGAGGCGAGGGAGGGGTCCGTGCAGCGGAAGAACTGGCCGGACACGGGGAACCCGCCGAAACCCTTGCTTTCCGGGATGCCCGAGGCCTGCAGCAGGTGCAGCGCTCCGCCGCCGGCGCCGACGAAGACGAACTTGGCGCGGATACTGCCGCGCTCACCGGAAGCGGGGTGCTTGAGCGAAAGGTCCCAGCCGCCGTCGGACGCCCTGCGGACATCGGTGACGTCATGGCCGTAGTTGATTTCGACGCCGTTGTTGGCCAGGTAGCCGGTGAGCTCCCGGGTCAGCGCACCGAAGTCGACGTCGGTGCCTTCGGCGGCGCGGGTGGCGGCGACGCGCTGCTTGGTGTCGCGGCCCTTGACGATCAGCGGCGCCCACTTGGCGATCTGCGCGAAGTCCTCGGAGTACTCCATGCTCCGGAACAGCGTGTGTTCCTTGAGCGCGTTGTACCGGGTCTTGAGGAAGTTCGAGTTGTCGTCGCCGATGACGAAGCTCATGTGCGGAACGGTGTTGATGAATCCCTTGGGGGAGCCGATCAGGGAGTTGTCCACCAGGTGGGACCAGAACTGGCGGGACAGCTGGTACTGCTCGTTGATGTGCAGCGCCTTGGCAGGATTGACCGAGCCGTCTTTGGCGGCGGGGGAGTAATTAAGCTCACACAGCGCGGCGTGTCCGGTGCCGGCGTTGTTCCACGGTCCCGAGCTCTCCAGGCCGGCCTCGTCAAGCCGCTCGAACAGGGAGATGGTCCAGTTGGGTTCGAGCTGCTTGATGAACGCACCCAGCGTGGCGCTCATGATGCCGCCGCCAATAAGGACGACGTCGGCATGTTGGGTCTTGGAAATGAAGGTCACAATCAGTCTCCGATAGGCGGCTCTGGCTGTCACAGAATATCCCTGCACCGCCCACTAACTGAAATTGCGGCCCGGCGTCAAGACCTTAGCTGGACCTTGGTGAAAACTTCATTTAATACCGGCGAGGCGGGATAGCTGACCACCCGGTCGGACAGGGCCAGGGCAGAGATCGGGAACGCGATGGGGACTGCGGGCAACGACTCCGCGATCTGGGCGTTGATGGTCTGGTACTGCTGCGTGCGTTCCTGGCCGTCCGGGAGTCCGCGTGCACGGTCGATCTTGGCGAACACCTGCGGGTCCTGGTACCCGAACTCCCCGTTTTTCTCGCCGAAAAGCGGGGCAAGGAAATTGTCCGCGTCGGCATAGGAACCGTTCCAGCCGAGCAGGTGCAGGGCATGGTCGCCGGGGTTTTGCACCTTCTGCAGGTAGCCGTCGGTCCAGTCGACGGGGACGGGCTGGATGTTCAGGCCGACTGCCGTGAGCTGCCGGCTGATTTCCGCGTAGACCTTCTCCGGGGTGGGCAGATACGGCCGCGTGACGTTCATGGGGTAGTAGAACTTCAGGGCCTGGCCCTTGTAGCCGGCGTCGGCCAGGAGTTCCTTCGCCTTGCCGGGATCATGGCCCAGCGCGGGTGCGTTGTTGTTGAACCCGCTCAGCTTGGGCGGAACGAACTGCGAGGCCTGGGCCGTGTTGTCGATGAAGAAGCGCCTTATCAGCGTGTCCTTGTCGATGGCCAGCTCGATGGCCTGCCGGATTTTGAGGTCCTTCAGTACGGGAATTTCCTGGTTCATGCCCAGATACATCACCGAGAACGGGTCGCGCTGGATGATCTGTTTGCCGCGTTTGACCAGCTGGTCGAAGTTCCCCACCGTTACGGCGTCATAGCCGTCGATCCGGCCGTCCAGCAGTGCCTGCAGCCGCGTCTGGGGGTGGTCGTAGGTGACGAACTTGAGGATGGCAATCTGGCCCCGGGTGCCCCAGTACTCCTTGTTGTCCGCGAGGGTGACGCCCGCGCTGTCCCAAGCGGCGAAGCGGAAGGGGCCGGTGCCCACGGGATGGGTGGCGTAGGCGGAAAGTGCCTGGCTGCCGCGCCGCAGGCTGAGCTGGTCGGCTTTCCCGGCGGCGAGTGCCCTGGGGGAGGAGATGGCAAACGCGGGAAGCGTCAGGGCCTGCAGGAAGCCGGTGAAGCGCTCCGTGAGGCTGATCCGCACCCGCAGCGCCGACAGGGCGGTGCAGGATTTGAAGACGGACAGCTCCGCGTGGTCGGCGTGTTCCTTGAAGACTCCCTTGAACGTGGTTCCTGGAGACTGCTTCCGCAGCGCCTCGGAAAACTTGAACCAGCGCTCGAAATTGGTGCAGACGGCGCTGGCGTTGAATGGGGAGCCGTCGTGAAACTTGATGCCCGGGCGAAGGGTGAAGGTGTAGGACATGCCGTCCGACGATTCCGTCCAGCCCGTGGCCAGCAGCGGTGTGGGCTCGCCCGTTGTCTGGTCGACGCCTACCAGGCCTTCCAGGACCTGACGGGTGACCCGCTGCGATTCGACGTCGTTGGCCAGGGCGGGATCCAGGCCCAGAGGCTGCGAGGCTGTGCCGAACGTGAAGGTCTCTGACGGTGCTGCGGCGGCTGTTGTGGTGCTCGCCGCGGCGGACGACGGCGTGGGCTGGGCTTCGCTCGTGCAGGACGTGAGGGACAGGCCCAGAAGGACGGCGCCGGTCTTGAGGGCCGTACGGCGCGGGATACTGCTGCTGGGCACTCGATTACCACCTCTGGACTGCTGGGGTGCGCGTGGGCGGCTGCTTGCCCGCCACCCAGTCTAATTGACGGATCGCGGACCGATGGCTTACGCGTGAGCCAGGACACGCCCGGGCCCACAAAAGGCCGTGGTCCGCACTTTGGGCGCGGGCCACGGCCTCATTTGCGGTGCCTACTTGGGCATCAGCACCGAGTCCACGAGGTAAACGGTGGCGTTCGCCGTCTGGACGCCGCCGCAGATCACGTTGGCGCCGTCCACCTTGAGGGCATCCTTGGTGCCGGTCACGGTTACCGACCCGCCCTGCACAGTCTTGTGCGTGCCCACGATCTTGTCCGGAGTGATCTGACCCGGGACCACGTGGTAGGTGAGGATCTTGCTCAGGAGGGCATCGTCCTTCTTGAGGGTCTCGATCGTTGCTGCATCCACCTTGGCGAAGGCATCGTCAACCGGTGCGAACACCGTGAACTCGCTGCCGTTCAGGGTGTCCACAAGATTGACCTTCGGGTTCAGCTTGCCGGAGACCGTGGCCGTGAGCGTCTTCAGGAGCGGGTTGTTCGAGGCGGCGACGGCCACGGGATCCAGGGCCATGCCTGCGACCGAACCCTTGCCGCTGGGGACCTGCTTGGCGTAGTCGGCACAGCCGGGCCCGACGAGGTTGGCGGCCGGATCCATGGCCGCCGTTGACGTTTCTGACGGTGACGGCGCCATGCTGGAGGCGGAGGGCTCGGCGGCGGCCGACGAGCTGGTGGACGTCCCGGCGGAGCCGCCGCAGGCGGTGAGGCTCAGCAGGGCTGCGGCTGCAATGCCTGCGACGGTGAAGGTTGAGCGCTTGAAAGACTGCATTTCGATTCTCCTTAGTTGTGCGGACGATCGGGGCCGGAGGAAGGGAAGGGTCCTCCGGTGATCCTTTTCCGACTGTGGGGCACCGGCCTGTCTGTGGGGCAGGTGGGCGGTGTCTCACTGGGTATTCGCCTTGCAGCCAGCAACGGATGGGTGAACCGGGAAAGTTTGTTAAACGGGGAAATCCCGGGCCGTAGCCCGGGATTTCCCCGTTTCTTCCTGGTGCGCAAGGGGGGACTTGAACCCCCACGCCCGAAGGCACAGGAACCTAAATCCTGCGTGTCTGCCAATTTCACCACTCGCGCCCGGCTCCGCCTGGTGCGCCCTGCATGCTGTCAGCAGCAGGAAAACGTACGACGGCGGATGC
This sequence comes from Arthrobacter sp. NPDC056691, assembly GCF_042791415.1. NCBI lineage: Bacteria > Bacillati > Actinomycetota > Actinomycetes > Micrococcales > Micrococcaceae > Arthrobacter > Arthrobacter sp. NPDC056691. Next base: position 98,180 of record NZ_JBHTXX010000004.1, on the reverse strand, counting down.
CAGCCTCAATTGTACCGTCACCTGTGCGGTCCTTGCGGCAGGCTCCGTTTGCGTTGGGCGGCGCCGTCAGGCGTCCGTGAGCTTCAGGTCCTTGCGCAGCTTGGCGACGTGCCCGGTGGCCCGGACGTTGTACTGGGCCACGGCGACTTTTCCGTCCGGATCCACCACCACTGTGGAACGGATGAGGCCCTCGTAGGTCCGGCCGTAGTTCTTCTTCTCGCCCCACGCGGCGTATGCCTCGGCAACTGCATGGTCTTCGTCTGACAGGAGGGGGAACGTGAGGCCCTCGGCGTCGGCGAAACTGGCCAGCTTGCCCACCGGGTCAGGCGAGATTCCCAACACCTCGTAGCCGGCAGCCTGAAGGGATGCCAGGCTGTCCCGGAAGTCACAGGCCTGCTTGGTGCACCCGGGTGTTGCAGCGGCCGGGTAGAAATAGACGATGGTGTTCCGGCCGCGGTAATCGCTGAGGCTGACGTCCGCTCCCGTTGCGTTCTTCAGTGTGAAGCCGGGGGCAGTGTCGCCGGGCGTAAGTTTTTCAGCCAACGTTGTCTCCTTGTTTTGGTGCAGGACATTTCAGCTTAGTAAGGCTTCGTGTCGGGTACTAATCAGGCTTAGTTATACTTGGTGGTATGCCTGATATGGATCGCTGGCCCACAGGGCGCCTCTTGTCCACGGCGGCCCGCCTCGTTGAGCACTCATGGAACGAGAAGCTGGGCGCCATTGGCCTGACCCACGCGGGCGTTATTGCCATCGAGGTGCTCTACAACAGCGGTCCCATGACGCAGGCGCAGTTGGCCCAGCTTGTCCGGGTGCAGGCCCAAACCATGGGCAAGACGCTGAGCCGCCTCGAGTCGCACGGGCACATCGTGCGCCAGCGCAGCACGTCGGACCGGCGGAGCCATGTCGTATCGCTCACGGAACGCGGCACCGAAGCAGTAATGGCTGCTGCGGACATGGAACGGTCCGTCCTCGCCGCGGCGTCCATTGACCCGGATCTGCTCCGCCAGGAACTGCAGGCCGTGGTCCGGGAGCTGGCCAAGCGCTTCGCATCGCCGGAGACCAGCGCGATCGTTGCCGGCGCCGAGGCCGGGCTGACCGTCGAGGCAAATTCCTAGTCCGAGGCGAATTCCCGGCACCGGCGACTACCCGCCTGCAGGGGGAGCGGCAGTGGTTTTGCGTGCCACCAGGTGCGGGGTCCGCACAACATGCCCGGCCGGCTGCTTTCCTTCTATCCGCGCCACGGCGCGGTCCACTGCCGCCGCGGCAAGCAGTGGGGCGTCCTGGCTGATCGAGGACAGTTGCACATAGCTAAGCCGCGCGAACTGGCTGTCGTCGTAGCCCAGCACTGACACGTCTGCCGGAACCTGTTGCCCCTGTGCCCGGAGGCTCTCGATGACCCCCAGGGCCGCCCTGTCGTTAAAGGCGATCACGGCTGTCGGCATGACCGGGCCGAGGGTATTGCCGGCCGTCATTCCGTCTTCCTCCATCGCACCGCCGGCAATAATGGCCGGCTCCAGGCCGCGGCGTTCCATCTCCGCCCGGAAAGCTGACCGGCGCGGTTCGGCGGAGACCGCGGAACCGCCGTCGACATGGACGATCCGCCGGTGCCCCAGGGACACGAGGTGCTCCACCGCCATTCGGATGCCTTCGTAGTCATCGCTGCTGACGGAGTCGGTGAGTTCACCGACGTCGTTCCGGAGGAGGCTCACCACCGGCACCTGGGCGGCGTACCGCGCCAGTTCGTCGCTGCTGAGCGTGGGCGAGATCAGAATCAGTGCCTCGGACCCGAAATCCAGGAGAGCCTCGATGGTCCGGGCCTCGGGCCTGCCGCTGGTGACGCCGCCCAGTGCGAGTTCGTATCCCTTGGCGCCGGCCTCGGCGTAAGCGGCGTCCACAATCTCGGCGTGGAAAGCGTGCGCCGTGGAGAAGCTGAGGCCGAGGAGTTTGGTCCGTGTGCTGCGCAGCAGCCGGGCACGGCTGTCCGGCCGGTAGCCAAGCTGACGCGCGGCGTCGAGCACCTTCTGCCTCGTGGCCTCGGCCGCGCCCGGGGCACCGCGCATCACGATGGACACCAGGGCCCGTGATACGCCGGCCGCCTCGGCGACGTCCATCAGGGTGGGGCGCCGTTGCTGTTCAGTCATGTGCCTCCTTGCTGCCAGCAGTCTATAGAACGATCTAGACAGATTGCCAACGGCTGTGCCACCATCAGTGCACTAGAACGATCTAGAAACTCGAGAAGGGGACTGAAACATGACCTACGTCCAGCAACCGGCCGGTGACAACCGCCCCCTCCGCCTCGGCCTGATTGGAGCCGGCTGGATTGGCGCCTTCCATGCCGAATCCGTCGCGCACCGCATTCCCAATGCGCGGCTGGATGCCATCGCTGACCCCGCCCTGCCGGCCACTGAAGCCCTGGCAGGCAGGCTTGGCGTTGGCAGAATCTCCGCAGATCCGGCGGACGTGATTAACGATCCCGACATTGATGCCGTCCTGGTGGCGTCACCGGCAAGATTCCATTCGGGTCTTATCGCAGCTGCCGCACGGGCCGGCAAGGACGTGTTCTGCGAAAAGCCGGGCGGCCGCACAGTCGAGGAACTGGATGAGGCGCTTGCCGCTGCTGACGCCGCCGGGGTCAATGTCCAGTTCGGGTTCAACCGGCGCTTCGCGGCGGACTTCGCCGCCGCGAGGAAACTGATCGACGACGGGGTGGTTGGCACCCCTCAGCTGCTGCGGTCCCTCACCCGTGACCCGGGCACCGCCGCTGGCATTGCCTCCCCGGAGCGGATAGCGCCCGGAACGATCTTCCTGGAAACGCTGATCCATGATTTCGATACCCTGAACTGGCTGAACCCGGGTGCGGTGCCGGTGAAGGTGCACGCAGTCGCTGACGCCCTGGTGGCCCCGGAAGCGAAAGCCGGCGGCCTGCTGGACACCGCGGTGGTCACAGTGACCTACAGCAACGGTGCCATTGCAGTGGCTGAGGCCAACTTCAACGCCCTGTATGGCTATGACGTGCGGGGCGAAGTCTTCGGATCGGCCGGCATGGTCTCCGCGGGCGGCCCGCAGGCATCCAGCGCCGTGAGCTACACCGCCGCGGGCATCGCCTCGGACACCGTGCGGCTGAACATTGACCTCTTCCACGATGCCTACACCGCCGAACTGGCCCGGTTCGTCGACGGCGTGGCGGCGCGCCGGGCCGGACGGGCAGGGGGCGGTACGGCGGCACCGGGCGGCGTCGATGCCCGCAACGCGCTTGCGGTGGCGCTGGCCGCGATCCGGTCGCACGAGGCCGGCGTCCCGGTGGATGTTTCCGCTGTGGCACATCTGCGCCCGGCCGAGCCGGGGCTGCAGTTCACAGGACAGCACTCCATGGGACAGAACTCCAGAGGACGGGGCGCATGAGCTTCCGGCTGGCAGCATGCGCCGAGATGCTCTACGGCGAGTTGCCCCTCATCGAGCGGGTGCAGCGCATTCATGAGCAGGGGTTCGAGGTGGAACTCTGGGACACGCGGGGCCGGGACGTTTCGGTGCTGGCTGCCACTGGTGCCCGTTTCTCCTCCATGAGCGGCTACTTCGGCGGCAGTCTCATCGACCCCGACGGTGCGGACCGCGTCGTGGAATCGGCGGAGAAGCTCATCCCGACGGCGCTGGAGCTGGGCGTCGAGCGCATGGTGGTGCATCCGGCGGAACTTGGCGACGGCGGGGTGGCCGTCCGCCCGCTCCATCGCTCCACCGGAGAGATGTGGCTGACCGGCCTTCGCACCCTGGAGCGGCTGGGCAGCCTTGGTGAGCGGCACGGCGTCGTCTTTGCGCTTGAGAACCTCAACACTGCCCTGGATCACCCGGGCATACCGCTGGCGCGGGCCAAGGACACCCTGGCGCTGGTGTCCGCAGCTGACCACCCGCACGTAAGGATGATGCTGGATCTTTACCATGCCCAGATCGGCGAAGGAAACCTTATTGAACTTGTCCGCGGAGCCCGGCCGTGGATCGGGGAAATCCAGGTGGCTGACGTTCCGGGCCGGTTCGAACCCGGAACGGGGGAGGTTAACTACAGCGCCGTCGCCAAGGCGCTCGCCGGCGCCGGCTACTCGGGCGTTATCGGCCTGGAGGCGGCCGCGTCGGGCGGATCCGGACTTGCCGCGGGGGACAGGGCCCTGTCGGCGTTCCGGCATGCCTTCACAGGCGGGTAAACCAGCAACAAAACTAATATCGTCCTAATGTTAGGACAAACATTGACAAGAGTGATCCGAGTCACCATGATCGGGTATATAAACATTCCGGCCGGTGCGGCGTGGCACGGCCGGAACCCGGATCAAAGGAGATTTTCGGTGAAGAAATTTTCATGGCAGAAGGTGGCACTGGTTGCCGCCGTCGTGCCGATGTTGGCTCTCAGCGCCTGTTCATCCAGCGGTGGGAGGCCGGCGGAAAACGCGAACGCCGGGGCCGGCGGGCAGGCGGCGTCGACGCCGCGCATCAAGGTCGCCCTCATCACGCATGCTGCTCCCGGCGACACCTTCTGGGACATTGTCCGCAAGGGCGCCGAGGAAGCCGCAGCCAAGGACAACGTGGAGCTGCTGTACACCTCGGACCCTGAAGGCGGCCGCCAGGCGCAGCTGATCCAGCAGGCCGTGGACCAGAAGGTGGACGGCATCGCCGTGACCCTGGCCAAGCCGGACGCCCTGAAGGACGCCCTGAAGAAGGCCACGGACGCAGGCATTCCCATCGTGAGCCTGAACGCCGGCGAATCGGTGTCGGCACAGCTGGGCGCGTTCACGCACTTCGGGTCGAACGAGAAACTCGCCGGTGAAGCGGTGGGCGACAAGCTCAACTCCCTGGGCCTGAAGCATGGCATCTGCGTCATCCAGGAACAGGGCCACGTAGGCCTCGAAGCCCGCTGTGCAGGCGTGAAGTCGAAGGTTCCGGCAACGGAAATCCTGTACGTGCAGGGCACGGACATGACCCAGGTGTCCTCCACCGTGACCGCCAAGCTACAGGCCACGCCTGACGCGGACGTCGTCATCGGCCTGGGCGCACCCTATACCCTGACCATCCTCAAGGCAGTCACCGCCGCCGGCAGCAAGGCCAAGGTGGCCTCCTTCGACATGAACGCCGAACTCGCCCAGAAGATTGCCGACGGCGCCGTTGAATTCACCGTTGACCAGCAGCCCTGGCTCCAGGGCTACAGCTCGGTGGACGCGCTCTGGCAGTACAAGCGCGGCGGCTTCAGGATCGGCGGCGGCCAGCCCGTCCTGACCGGCCCCACCATCGTGGACAAGGCCGGAGCAGCCAACGCCCTCACCTTCGCCCAGCAGGGCATTCGCTAACCAGCTTGGACATCCGCCGGTGCCCGCCTCTCCGGCAGGCGCCGGCGGAACAAAGGAGAACCATCATGACCACCCAGACCCTGACCAGGCCTCCCGCCGTCGATGAGCGAGTCGGCCGGAAGAATCCTTTACAGAAACTCCTTGGACGGCCCGAGGTCGGTGCCCTCGTGGGTGCTGTTGTCCTGTTCGTCTTCTTCGCGTCCGTGTCGCAGACGTTTATCCAGCCGAATGCGTTCGCGACGGTGTTGTACGGGTCCTCGACGATCGGCATCATGGCGGTGGGGGTGTCGCTGCTGATGATCGGCGGCGAGTTTGACCTTTCGACGGGTGTTGCGGTGATCAGTTCGGCGCTGACGGCGTCGCTGTTCAGCTGGTATTTCAGCACGAATGTCTGGGTCGGCGTCGGCCTGGCCCTGGTGGTCTCGCTGGGTATCGGCTTTATCAACGGGTGGATTCTGGTCAAGACGAAGCTGCCGAGCTTCATCGTGACCCTGGCGACGTTTTTGATGCTGACGGGCCTGAATCTGGGCCTTACCCGGCTGATCGGCGGGTCGGTGTCCTCGCCGTCGATCTCCACGATGGACGGGTTCTCCTCGGCCCAGGCGATTTTCGCGTCCTCGGTCACGCTGGGCGGGGTGGAGGTCAAGATCACGGTGTTCATTTGGATTGCTTTGGTGGCGGTGGCGTCGTGGGTGCTGTTGCGGACCCGGGTGGGGAACTGGATTTTCGCGTCCGGCGGGGACGCGAACGCGGCCCGGGCGGTGGGTGTTCCGGTGACGAAGACCAAGATCGGGTTATTCATGGCGGTGGGGTTCTGCGGCTGGGTGCTGGGGATGCATAACCTGTTCGCGTTCGATGCCGTGCAGTCCGGTGAGGGTGTGGGCAACGAGTTCCTCTACATCATCGCCGCCGTCATCGGCGGATGCCTGCTGACCGGCGGGTACGGTTCGGCGGTGGGCGGTGCGATCGGGGCGTTCATCTTCGGGATGGCGAACAAGGGCATCGTCTATGCGCAGTGGAACCCGGACTGGTTCAAGTTCTTCCTGGGCCTGATGCTGCTGCTGGCCACCATCGTGAACCTGATCGTCAAGCGCCGCGCGGAACTGAAGTAGAAGGGGACCGTGAAGACAATGAATGCACACCAGATTGACCAGCAGACCCTGCTGAAGGACGAAAAAGACCCGCTGACCCACACCCCGGTGCACCTGCTCTCGCTGGACAACGTGGGCAAGCATTACGGGAACATCATCGCGCTGACCGAGGTGACGATGGCGGTGGACAACGGCCGGGTGACCTGCGTGCTGGGGGACAACGGCGCGGGCAAGTCCACGCTGATCAAGATCATCGCCGGCCTGCACCAGCACGACGAGGGCACGTTCAAAATTATGGGCGAGGAACGCAAACTCAGTTCCCCGCGTGAGGCCCTGGACGCCGGGATCGCCGCGGTGTACCAGGACCTGGCGGTGGTGGCCCTGATGCCGATCTGGCGGAACTTCTTCCTCGGTTCGGAGCTGACCGTCGGGTCCGGGCCGTTCCGCCGGATGGACGTGCAGCGGATGAAGGACATCACGAAGAAGGAACTGGCGGACATGGGCATCGACCTGCGCGATGTGGAACAGCCCATCGGCCAGCTGTCCGGCGGTGAACGCCAGTGCGTGGCGATCGCCCGGGCCGTGTATTTCGGTGCAAAGGTGCTGATCCTGGACGAACCCACCGCAGCTCTGGGCGTCAAGCAGTCCGGCGTGGTGCTCCGGTACATCCTGCAGGCCAGGGACCGTGGCCTGGGGGTCATCTTCATTACCCACAACCCGCACCACGCGTTCCCGGTGGGGGACCGGTTCCTGCTGCTCAAGCGTGGCCGCTCGATCGGCTATTACGAGAAAAAGGACATCACCCTCGAAGAACTCACCGCCCAGATGGCCGGCGGCGCGGAACTGGCCGAGCTCGCCCACGAACTCGAACAGCTCGGCGGCCACACTGCCGCCCTCAAGGAAGTCCAGGCCGAAGTCGCCGGCGTGGCTGACTCCGTGGCCGACGCCGGCCGGGCGTCGGAGTAGGGGAGCCGTGAGAAGGAGCAGCATGAAGGAAGTAACCCTTGGACTCGTGGGCGTGGGCCGGATCGGCGCCATGCACGCCCGGAACATCACCGGACTGAATGAGCTTTTGGTGCCGCGGGGCACCTCGGTCCGCCTGCAGCTGACCGACGTTGCCGCAGAGCATGCCCGCTCACTGGCCAGCGGAATCGGTGCCGGGTTCCTTCCCTCCGTTGAAGCCCTGCTTGCCTCCGGCATCGACGGGCTGGTCATCGCCACGGGGACCGCCACGCACCCTGACCTGATCAGGGCAGGCGTGGACGCCGGAATCCCGGTGTTCTGCGAAAAGCCGGTCGCGGTCAACGTCGAGGAGTCATTGCCCGTGCTCGACCATATCCGGGCCGCGGGCGGCACCGTCCAGATCGGCCACCAGCGCCGGTTCGATCCGGGCTACCTGGAAGCCAAGCGCGCTTTCGACGCCGGGGAGCTGGGATGGCTCCACACGGTCAGGGCGGTTACCTGCGACATGACACCGCCGCCGGTGGAGTTCCTCGCGACGTCCGGCGGGCTTTTCCGCGACTGCTCCGTTCACGACTTCGACATCCTCCGGTGGCTCACCGGCAAGGAGATCGTGGAGGTATTCGCCAAGGGGTCCAACAATGGTGACCCCGCCATCGGCGCAGTCGGCGACGTCGACACCGCGCTGGCAGTGGTGACGTTCGACGACGGCAGCGTCGGAACGGTCTCGGCCACCCGCTACAACGGGGCAGGACACGACGTCCGGCTGGAACTCCAGGGATCCGCCGGATCCGTCATGGTGGGGATGGATGAGCAGATGGCGATGGCCTCCGCCGAACCGGGGGTGGGCTTCCCCGCGGGACCGCCGCACAGGACGTTCGCCGAGCGGTTCCACACGGCGTACCGGGCCGAGATGGCGGCCTTTGTGGAACTGGTGCTGGGGCAGCGGGAGAACCCGTGCACACCGGAGGACGCAGTCGCAGCGTCCATGGTGGCCGACGCCGCCCAGGCATCGCTGCTGTCCGGTGAACCGGAGCGCGTCGCGCTCCAGACGGCGGGCTGACGCGGACAGAGCCCGGCCCGGCGCCTGCGGGGACCCGCCCCATGCCCGCGTGCCAAAGGAAAACACAAGGGCCCTCCCGTAGCCTCCCTGCATCCAATAAGCGGGGAGGCGGCTGTCCCCATCGTCAGGGAGGAAACACGATGAAAACTTTGCTGCGCGGGGGCGGGCTGCTGGTGCGTTTTGGGGGTGCTGCCGAAGCACGTCTTGTCCAGGTGCTGCGCCTGGCGGCGATGCCGTCGCTGCGTTTCTTGCTGGGCGTCGTGTTCATGTGGTTCGGGGCGCTGAAAGTGGCAGGAGTATCGCCGGTGGCGGGCATGGTTGCCGGCACACTTCCCTGGGCTGACCCGCACGTGGTGGTGACTGTTCTCGGTGGAGTTGAGGTGCTGCTGGGCGTATTGGTCGTCACCGGGATTGCGCTCCGCCTGGCGCTTCCGGTCCTGGCGGCGCACCTCTGCGGAACCTTCCTGACCTTCGTGATGCTGCCCGGGCTGATGTTTACCCAAGGCGACCCCCTGCTCCTGACCGCGGACGGCGAGTTTGTCATGAAGAACCTCGTCCTCATCGGCGCGACCTTGGCCCTGATCGCCCATTGTCCTGCCAGGTCAAGGAACCGGGGCCCGGCGCAGCCGCTGACAGCACGTGCGCAGGCGTCGGTGCAGGAATAGGGGTGGCCGTCTGAATGGGCGGGGTGCGGGGTCCTAGCCCACGATTTCGCGCACCAGCTTCGCCGTCTGCCGGAGGGAGATGTTAGGCATGTACGCCTCTGTGACGGCGCGTCCGATGCGCGGCAGCCAGAGCGGGTCCTGGTACATCATGTACAGCGTCCGGTGCCGGGGCCGGAACCGTGCCTTGAACGCTGCCAGCGACCGGAACCCGTAGACGGGCTCGAGACCGCTGCCCAGCAGGTTCAGGAACCTGCCCAGGGCGTCCCCCTCTGCGGCAACTGCCGCGGCCGCTCCGGCCGCGGGACTTGGGCTGGCCTGGCCGGAGTTGACGAGGGGCGAGCCGGAGAGCGAAATTACGTCCAGGGTCTCCTTGAAGTGAAGGACGGCCGAGGCGATCAGAAATTCCATGACGCCCGGAAAGGACTCACGGCTCCGCCGCATGAAGTCAAGGGTCCGGCTGACGACGCGTCCGCGCCCGAACACGGGGAGCCAGCTGGTCACGCCGTGCACTGTGCCCTCCGTGTCCACGGCCAGGCACAGGAGAACGTCGTCGTCCTTCAGTTCTTCCAGGCTGCCCAGGGTGAACCCCATTTCCGGCAGGGCCTTGTCCGCCACCCAGGCTTCCGAGATCTCGTGGACCTGCGCGCGCAGGCTGCCGGCCAGTTCGCTGTACGTTGACCAGAGCACAGCGATTCCCAGCTTCCGCGCCTTGTTGATCGCGGTGCGGACGTTTTGCCACTCCTTACCCTTGAATTCGATTTCACGGATGGGCAGCAGTGTCTCCTCGGCAACGGCGACCCGCCGGTAGCCCAGCTTCGCCAGGTGCTCCCACTGGTCATCGGCGATGGAATACCAACACGGTGCCAGGGAATGGGCCGCGCAAAAGCGGGTGAACTCTTCGGTGGCCGCATACGCGTCCCCGGGTTTCCCGAAGGGGCCGCCCACGGTGACGGCAACATTGAAGTGGACCTGGTACGCGATCCCCGCCGTCCCGGCGTCGTTGAACCAATAGCGGTTATTGGGCCACAGGGCCATCCATGACAACGATCCGCCGCCCACCCGGACGAGTTCCTTGGCCAGCGACTGGTCGGTCTCCCGGCGTGCATCCCTGAGCCTGCGGCTGAGGAAGAGTCCGAGGACGCTGATCATGGCCACCAGCCAGAAGGCGGCGCCGCCAAAGCTGAAGAGCAGGGTGGAGAAGAAGCCGTGCGGATAGACCGACACGGAATAGCGGAAGGAAAACGGGTACGGCAGGAACATCCGGGGAAGCGTGGTGACCAGCGCCAGCAGCCCGGCGCGGCGGTGATAGTTGTCCTCGGCAAACCAGGCGATCACGTATCCCAGGACAAACACCGCGAACAGGGACGGGAGCAGGATCAGCGTGCGGTGCCGCAGCACGGGATCAGGGTCGACGATGAAGTGCCGCCGGCTGACGAACAGCAGCGCTGCGATGACGAACGGGACCAGCACCACCGGCAGCACTTCGACGATCGCTGAGTCCACGGAGAGGATCCGGCCGCCGGTACGCATGTAGGTGCCAAAAAGCGAGAAGAGCTGCAGATGCAGGGCGGAGAGAACGGCGATCACCAGGTGCACGCCGATGGTCAGCCACAGTGCCAACCGGTTTCCCCGGCGGAGGCCTTCCGCGCACACAAGAAGCATCAGGAACGGTACCAGCGACAAGGCGACGCCGCCCGGCCCGTTGAGCCCGGGACTGTGGATCACCTGCGCGCAGCTGAGGTCGATTGCCGCCGGGCAATTGGCCTGGAGCTGGCCGATGGTGGGAATCGGATTAACGATGAGGTCCCGGAGCACCGCCAGCGGACCCGAGGGGGCCTGTGCCAGTGCCGCCATTGCCGGGCCGGCCGCGAAGACAGCCACGGTCATGGACAGCAGGGCCCTGGTTTCCCTGCTGGACGACCGGGTGAAATGGGCTGAGAGCCGGGAGGCCCGCGCCGTGTGGCGGTGCATGAACTGGCCCAGTGCCAGCCCGCAGAGCAGGCCCAGGAACCCGTCGAGTGACTGCGGGTGCCCGACGTACAGGAGAAGCATCAGCGTCACGGCGATGGCCACGGAACGCAGGCGCCGTCGCCACAGCGCACTGACAAGCGGACTGGCGGCCATCGCCGCAGCGAGCGCGCCCGCATAGGGACCCAGGACGCCCGCGTGCTTCATGCTGGCCAGCCAGTCGCTGCCGAGTGCGGAGCCCGCCTGGACCACGGCGAAGTACAGCACCAGGGCCCCAAGATGGCCGCCGAGGAAGGCTGCCGCCGCCCGCCAGGTGCCCATCGTGGATTCGGCGAACCCGATGGCGGCGAGGATGACGATGCTCGCCAGCACGTAGGATGCCAGGTTTCCGGTGAAGAAAATGGAGAGGAACAGGGCCCGGAAGTCGCCCTGGCCGGCAGCGAACAGGCTCGGCGCCACCGCCGGCCGGATTCCGGCCGGGGGACCGGCAGTCACTGCATGCGTCGCGACAGCGGCCGTCCACATTGTGATGGTGAGGCACGAAGCGAGTGGAATCCTGACGAGCAGGCGCCCGAAGGCCAGTAGCCTCGGGGCCCGGCCGGGCAGGGTATCGCTCACGGGACTCACGGGACCAGCCCCATCGGCTTTGCCAGGAAATTCAATGCCTGCTGCATCGAATCCAGGACCACTTTCCATGAGTGTCCCGCATCCGGAATGATGGCAGTCCTGACGTGCATCCCGGCTTTCACGGCGGCTGCCGACAGAACGACGGCGTTGTCCCGGAATTCGCTGTCATCGCCGCCTGCCGCGAAGAAACCGTAGCTGTCCGGGTAGTGCCGCTGGGAAAGCAGGGTCAGGGGAACCTCTGCCGTGAACGCAGCGAGGTTTCCCGCAAATGCCAGGTCTGCAGTCTCCTGCCGGGAGACGGCGAGGGCAGGCTCGCGCTCGCCGGCGAAACTCATGAAGTTCGGGTAAACCCCGGGATGGCGGGTGGCCATCTGAACGGCGCAGGTGCCGCCGAAGGAGAAGCCGCCCACCGCCCAGTGACGCGGGTCGGAGTCGACGTCGAGGTTGTGCTTGATCCAGTCGGGCACGTCCACGCTCATATAGGTGTCGGTTTTGGCGAGGGTGGTGTCCATGCACATGGTGTTGCCGTCCTCGGTGCCGTTCGGATCCGGGATGACCACCACCGGTGCCAGCCCACGGTGCGCCTCGGCGAACTCATTCATCATCTGGACCAGATTCCCGCTGACAGCCCACACTCCCGGCCAGCCTGGCTGGCTGCCGACAAGAACCAGGACCGGAAGCTTTGGCCGGTTTTTGACCAGATAGGCCGGCGGCAGATAGATGTGCGCGTGGCGGCCGTGAAAGCCCGACACGGTCCCGGGGATTTCGGCATGGCGCATGACGCCGGATGCGGCCAGGTTCAGCGGCTTGTGCCAGCGCCCGTAGACCGGTGAGGTTTCGAAGGATGCGGCGTCGCCGTGCTTTTCCAGCGCTGATTCCAGGGGCAGCAGCGTGGACGAGGACTTCCCGAGCAGGGTCCCTACGGTCGGCATGAAACCAAAGTAGGCGTTGATCTGCAATCCGCACAGGCTCAGGACAATGAGGGCGGCGACCGGTGCAGCCAGGGTGCGCAGAAGGCCGCTCCGGACCATATTCCCGACGGCGGCCGCGGCGGCGAAGACGCCCAGCCCGGTCCAGGCGACAACCTCCGGGGGAAGGTCCTCCGGCCAAACATAGAACGCATGGACCAGCAGCCATGCCAGGCCAAAGCAGGCTGCCACTGAAGCGCCCAGGGTTACCGCCGCGAAAATCCACCAGCGCCGGCGCCTGCGGAGGAGCAGGAATCCAAGCGAGATGGCGCTGAGCACCCACAGGGTGCTGGGGAACCAGCCCTCCAGGAGACTGATGGAATACAGCCACGTCGACAACAGAATCCTCCAGTTTGCTGTGCAAGCGGGTACACCATAGCCCCCTATCCTGAAGCTTTGCTGGGGGTCCAAGCCGGTGCCCAGAAAGCATTCAGGGAGCTGTAAGGCTGCGGCCTTACCCTGCCCTTGGGGGTGGACAAGGAGCCGGGATGCAGCTGTTGGACCTCAATATTCTTCAAAGACCCCTGTTGCACACCTTTGATGCGGCAAGCATTCTTGCCGTGCTGTACCTCCTGGCCAGGCCAGGGCTTTCGCGGCTCCGCACTGCGGGCCTGGCGGTTGCCGGCGGGGCCGCAGCCGGGGTTATCACTCTCCTCATCTGCGAGGCATGGCTCAACATCTTCGGTTTGCCCCTGGACACGGACACCCGCGCCTGGGTCGTGGCCGCCTTTGCTGGCGTTGCCCTGGCACTGGCCAACCTTTGGCGCACACGCTGGTGGCGCAGGATTGCCGCCGTGGCGTCTGCTGCGCTCTTTGTTTCGACGGCGACACTGGGCATCAATGCCGCTTACGGCCTGAACACCACACTCGGCGCCCTCCTGGACCTCAACACCACCACCCACCTCGCGCTGCCGAAGCTGGACCCGAAGCCGGTATCCCGGCAGCCGCTGTGGATGACCTGGAAGGCGCCCACCGGGATGCCGGCGTCGGGCCGGAGCGGCGCCGTGACCATTCCCGCCACTGCCTCGGGTTTCCATGCGCGGGACGCCCACCTGTACCTGCCGCCGGCCGCGCTGGTCCCCAATCCGCCGGAACTGCCCGTCCTCGTCATGATGATGGGCCAGCCCGGCGGACCGGAACAGGACAAATCGTCGGTCAGGGAACTCGATGCGCTGGCCCGGCAGCACCACGGCCTCGCCCCGATCACGCTGACCATTGACCAGCTCGGCAACCCCTTCAACAATCCAGTCTGCGTCGACTCCGGCATGGGCAGGGTCTACACCTACGTCACCAAAGACGTGGTGGGCTACATCCGCAAGAACCTGAACGTGGATCCGCGCCGGACGGAGTGGGCGGTGGGCGGCTACTCAAACGGCGGCGAATGCGCGCTGTCCTTTGGCGCCAAGCGTCCTGATCTCTTCGGCACTATTGTCGACATATCCGGCGAGCTGAAGCCGCTCAACGGCACCGAGGCGCACACCGTAAGCGTCATCTTCAAGGGCAACCGCGCGGCCTTCGCCGCGGAGGAGCCCGCCAACATCATGAAGGACCGGAGGTATCCGGATGAACTCGCCATCTTTACGAGCGGATCCCTGGACCGTGTGTACGGACCCCAGGCGGCGGTGGCCGAGCAGGACGCCAAGGCAGCCGGGATGAGGACCCGGAGCTTTGTGGGCACCGGCGTGGGGCACCGCGGGGATGCCCTTGACTTCGGTGTGAGAACGGGACTGCCGCTCCTTTTTCCGCGGTTCGGGCTCGCTGCCGGCTCCGTCGCGTCAGGCTGACGCCAACGGTAAGCCCGCTGTGTCAGTACTGGATGGCTTCGCTCCTGCCTGTGCGCAGGGACAGCGTCGCCGCTTCAGCGATGGCCTGTGCCTTCAGGCCGTCCTCGAGTGACGGCGTGACGGGTGAACCGCCGTCGGCAGCTGTTCCGTTCTCCAGCGCGGCCACAAAGTGGCCCAGCGCGGCGGCATAGGTAGGCTGCACCCGCTCGAACCAGCCGGGGTGCATGCCGTCGGCCACCACCTTCCCTGAGTAGTAGCGCGACACCGCACCGGTACGGTGCCGGCCGGCCTCGGCCATGCCCTCGGATCCCATGATTTCGATCCGCTCGTCATACCCGTAACCGGTGCGGCGGGCGCAGTCGATCTGGACCAGCGCGCCGCCGGGAAGCCGGAGTGACACCACGGAGGTATCCACATCGCCGTATTCGGCCAGCCGAGGCTCGGCGAGGGCCGATCCGGTGGCGAAGACCTCAACGGGGTCAGTTCCTGTCAGCCATCGGACCAGATCGAAGAAGTGCACGGTCTGGTCGCGCATCTGGCCGCCGGAGGTGGCGATGTAGGGCAGCGGCGGCATGGCCGGGCCGCGGCTGGTGAGCTGGATGAGCTCCACGGCTCCAATTTCCCCGGCATCCACTATCCGTTTGAGCTCGGCGTAGTCACGGTCAAAGCGGCGGTTGAAGTCCACCATGACCGGCACCGCGTGCCTGGCGGCGAAGGCTGCAGTCTCCCGGGCCTTTCCGAGGTCCAGGTCGATGGGTTTTTCGCACAGTACTGCCAGGCCTGCCTCGGCGGCACGGCGCAGGTGCGCGGCGTGGGTGTCGGTGGAGGAGGCGATGAACACCGCGTCGATGGCAGCGGAGTCGAACACCTCTGCCAGGTCCGCGGCAGCGCTGGCGCCATGCTGGAGAGCCAGGGCCTTCGCGCGGTCCTGGTCAACATCGAAGACCAGCTCAAAATCAACATCCGGATGGGCTGCGAGGTTGGCGGCGTGGACGGAGCCGATGAAGCCTGCGCCGAGGAGTGCGAAGCGCTGCATGGTCAGACTCCTACCTTCTCCGCGGCACCCGCCGGGGTCACCCAGGCTGCATCCCGGGCGTTTGATGCGGCGACCGCCTCGACGAACCTGACGCCCACCAGGCCGTCGTGGCCCGTGGGGAACGACAGTTCCCGGGTCTCCGGCAGGGTGCCGTCCCGGCGGGCGCGAAGCTCGGCGGCCAGGTCGCGGTAGAAGTTGGCAAAAGCTTCGAGGAATCCCTCCGGGTGGCCCAGCCCTACCCTGGTGAGCCGGGAGGCGTCCTCAGACAGTGTGCTGAGCCCTTCCGTCAGCACCGTGGTGGTTCCGTCGAGGTCCTGGACCGTCAGGTGATGCGGGTCCTCATGCTGCCATTCGAGGTTTCCCTGCGTGCCGAAGACCCGGATCCGCAGGCCGTGGTTGTGCCCGGCGGCGGCCATGCTGGCCCATAGCCGGCCCGGGACTTCACCGGTGAGCTGCAGTTCCACAGTCGCGTGGTCGAAGACCCGCCTGCCCGGAACCACGGTCCGCAGCCGGCCGGACACCCTCTCCGCCTCAAGCCCGGTGATGTAGCGAAGAAGATGGAAGCCATGCGTGCCGAGGTCCCCGACCACGCTGGGGAAGCCCGCGATGTCCGGGTCGGTCCGCCAGGTGGCCTGCTTGTGGCCGCCTTGCTCCAGGGGAGTAGCTGCCCAGCCCGAGGCGTGTTCCACGTCCGCGAACGTAATGGTTCCCAGCCGTCCGTCCCGGACCATGCGGGCCGCGTGGCGAACCATGGCGTAGGCGGAGTAGCAGTGCGGAACCGCCAGCACCGCGCCGTTATGGGCCGCGATCCGCACCAGCTCCGCAGCGGTCACTGAATCCCGGGTCAGAGGCTTTTCACACACCACGGAGATGCCGGCCTCCAGAAAAGCGCTGGCGATCTCGAAGTGGCTGTCGTTTGGCGTGGCAACAACCACCACGTCGACGCCGTCCTCCCGGCCCGATTCCTGTTCCGCCATCTCGCGGTAGTCCGCGTAGTGCCGGTCCGCCGGGATGCCGAGCTGGTACGCCAGGGCAGCCGAGCGGCCCTGGTCGCGGCCGAAGACGCCGGCGCGGAGGTCGAACTCGCCGTCCAGGCGCATCGCGCGGCGGTGCGTCTTGCCGATGTCTGCTCCTGCGCCGCCTCCGACCATTCCTGCCACCAGCCGGCGTGCGTGCGGTTCACTCATGAGGATCCTCTTTTGATTTTTTGGAATTTTCTTGGACCGGTCCATAATGATGGGAAGGAGCTTGGTTCGTCAACCCCTTAGGCTGGTACCGGACCGGCAGGACCGAGCTGCCATGACCCGAAGAGGAGCACCGTGAACCCATCGTTCCCCAGCGGCGGCCTGCCCGTGGCCAAGCCAACGATCCGGGATGTGGCAGAGCGGGCAGGTGTGTCCAAGTCGCTTGTCTCACTGGTTCTGCAGGGTTCCGGGAACGTCAGTGAAGCACGACGGCGGGCCGTGCTTGAGGCGATGGAAGGGCTGGGTTACCGGCCCAATAAGCTTGCCCGCGGGCTCTCGATGCCGCGCACGGGGACCGTTGGTGTCCTGCTCAACGATCTCCGGAACCCCTGGTTCATCGAGCTCCTGGAAGGTCTCTCCGCCACCCTGCATGCCGCTGGCGTTTCGCCCGTCCTGGCCGACTCCTACACGGACCGCAGGATCGGCCGCCCGTCGGTGGAGGCGCTGCTGGAGCAGCGGATCGACGGCCTGGTGGTGGTGGGAACCACCACGGAGTCCGCCGCGATCAGGGTCGCCTCCGCCGCGGTTCCCGTCGTGCTGGCGGGCACCCTTGACCCGCAGCTGCCGGGCGTGGATGTTGTGGTTAACGATGACGCCGCGGGTGCCAGGAAGGCCACCGAGCATCTCATTGCGCTCGGACACAGGCGCATCGCCCATCTCCAGGGCCCAGACGAGATCGGGCGCCTGCGGCGGGCGGGTTACGAGGAGGCGATGCGGGTGGCCGGCCTGGAACCGCACACAGTGGCGGGCGGCATGAGTGAGGAAAGCGGCTACAGCGCGGCCCGGACGCTGCTGGCCGCCACCACCCCGCCAACGGCGATTTTCGCCTTCAACGACATTGCCTGCATTGGCGTGCTGTCCGCCGCGGCGGACGCGGGCGTGACGGTTCCGGGCGGCATTTCCCTGGTGGGCTACGACAACACGTATCTGGCCCGCATCCGCCACCTGTCACTGACGTCCGTGGACAACGGCAATCTTGCCGTGGGGGTCCAGGCCGGCAAGTTCATCCTGGAGCGGCTGGGCAATCCTGACCTGCCGGGCCGGAAGCATCTGGTCAGCAGCGAGTTGCAGGTCAGGGGTTCCTCCGGCAATGTGCCGGGCGGCGGGGGAGCCTAAGGCTAAGAAGCCCCGGGGACGACGAAGCCCCGCCTCAGGTTTGTGGCCTGAAGGCGGGGCTTCGGTTGGTGCACCCCCCGGGACTTGAACCCGGAACCCATTGATTAAGAGTCAATTGCTCTGCCAATTGAGCTAGAGGTGCATCTGTTGTTTTGTTCATCCGTGGGCTGTTGTTTCCCGCGTTGACCTCCGCAACGACATGAAACTCTACACGAAGTTTGCGCCAGTGTGAAATCGGGGTGGGCGGAACGTGCCACCTAGCGTGGAAGCCGCAAAATCAGCGCGAAATCAGGGTTTTCGTTGTTGCTGAGGGCCCACAAATCCCCGTTTGGAGCCAGCGAAACGTTCCTGATCCGGCCGAACTCCCGTGTGAAGTACCCCACAGGAGTGCCGGCATTCTCGCCGTCAAGCGGGACTGCCCAGATCCGCTGGCCCCTCAGTGCGCCGAGGTAGGCCGTGCTGCCAACAATTTCGAGTCCGCTTGGCGAGGAGTCTGCAGTGGATGGCCAGACAACCTTGGCGTCGATGAAGCCGTCGCGGTGGGGTGCTCCTGTGACTTCCGGCCACCCATAGTTTCCGCCGGGCCGGATCAGGTTGAGTTCGTCATTGACGTCGGGACCGAATTCGCTGGCCCAGAGCCGGCCCTGGCCGTCCCACGCGAGGCCCTGGACGTTCCGGTGGCCGAGGCTGTAGACGGGGTTGTTCGGGAAGGGATTGCCGGGCGCTGGGGCCCCGTCCTTGGTGAGCCGCAGTATTTTGCCACCCAGGGCGTTCCGGTCCTGCGGCTGCTCCCGGCGCTGCGAGTCTCCCGTGCCGACGTAAAGGAACCCGTCCGGGCCGAAGCGGATCCTGCCGCCGTTGTGGGTGGATGCCTTGGACATGCCAGAGAAAATCACCTCCGGCCCACCCAGCCGGAGGTTCACTTCGCCGGCCGCCCCGGTACGTTCCAGGCGCATGCGGGCAATCCGGTTGTCGTCGGCCGCGGTGAAGTAGGCGTAGAGATAGTGGTCAGAGGCAAAGTCGGGCGACAACGCCAGGCCCAGCAGCCCGCCCTCACCGCCAGGAACGACGCCGGGAACGGCCCCGATGGTGCCAACCTTGCCGTCCGTCACCGATTTGAGCAGGGCGGAATCGCGTTCCGAGATGACCGCCGTGCCGTCCGGCAGGAACACCGTCGACCACGGAATCTGCAGTCCCTCGATCCTGCTCCGCACTTCCGGTGGCCGCGCAGAGGTGGGTGCCGCACCCGTGCCCGGGGTGCCCGTCCCCTGGGTGCCGGTGCCCGGGGCGGATGTCGCAGTTGCCCCGCTGGCCGCGGGGCCCGTGCTGCCCGCGGGAGGCGGACCGCCGTCGCCCGTGCAGCCGGAAAGAGTCAACGTGAGGGACAGTGCCAGCGCCAGGGCGGAAAACGAGCGGACGGGCCCTGCCGGGGGCATGGCGGCGGCCGCCGTTGCGGGCTGTTCGGGGTGAATGCGTGCCATGCGCTTACTCCGTCCGCAGTCTGGCGCCGCCGCGTGGCGTCAGCGCCGGGACCGGCGCGGCGCCCGGAACCCCGCAGCCTCGGCGTGCGCCTGGGAAAGGAACCAGACTTCCGCCCGCGCGTCCTCGTAGCCGGCGCTGTCTTCGTCGTAATAGGTCATGGCGCTGACATCGCCCTTGACGGCGTATCCCTCCGGGGCACTGCCGTCTGCTGCCGGCGCTGCCGAACCCTCGCCGTACGGGTGCTCCGCCGCGGGTTCCGCGCCTTCGCCGGAGGCCTGTTTGTGGGGGATAGGCTGTTCGCCGAAACCCCGTTCCGCGCCGAAGCCCTGTTCCAGGTGATGGGCCTGGGGTTCGCGGTAATGGGGCGTGGCCTCGTGGCTGGCTCCGGCTTCGGTGGCAGCGGAGGACTGGATCCGCTGCTGGGTTTCAGCCTCAGCGTCCAGGGATTCGGCCGCGGCAGATTCCGCGCCCGGCAGGGTGGGGGCGTGCGGGTCCGTGTACTCGGCGTGATGCGCCGGAGTCGCGGCCTGAACCGGAGCCTGCTGGGTGGAACTCCCTGACTCGGCACTGCCAGTTTCTGTGCTGCCTGTTTCTGCGCTGCCGGCATCCGACCACTGGGCTTCCCATTCGGCTTTGTCGCCGTCGTCGTCCCAGTCGTCAACATCGCCTCCCGCGGACCGCGCCGAGGAAGGGCGGGCAGTGGCGGCCTCCCAGGATTCGATGTCCGGCTCCACGTCCTCAGGCTCCGGGCGCGTGGACGCGGGGGCAGGCTGGCCCGCCAGCGGCGCGGCTTCCGCGGCTGCCGGGCCAGCCTCCGGCTGGGCCAGGCGGCCTGTTTCCGGCACGGTCCGGGTAGCGATCGACGGCGGTTCCGCCGCCGCTGCGGCGGCAGAGGCGGCCAGCGGCGTCTCTTCCGCTCTGGCTGAAGCTGCGGATGCAGTTCCGGCAGCGGAAACCACTTGCTCGTTCCGGGCCGCGCCTGCTGCCGTTCCCCGCGAGCTCCGGCTCAGCCACCACCAGACGATAGCGATGACCAATACGATGACAATGACCCAGATAATCCACTCCATAGCAAAGCCTTCCATCCGTCACACGAGGTTGCCGTTGCTTGACGGTACGTCGGTGTCAATAGGGCTGTCTAGGCTTGTCGAGGCCAGCGGGGGAGGGCGCGCGAAGGGGCTGCGTTCCAGAATGTGAGACGCAAGTCCACTATTTGATCGGATTTTTCCGGAAATTGGGCAAAAGCAGCCGCTTCCGGTCGTCGGCGGTCCGCGGGGGTCATAGACTTTGACCCATGAGTGAGGACACCCTGAGCGAAACGGCCAGCAAGCCTGACATCAAGCCCCGGAGCCGGGTTGTCACGGACGGCATTCACGCGGCTCCGGCACGTGGCATGTTCCGGGCCGTCGGCATGGGCGATGACGACTTCGCCAAGCCCCAGATCGGCGTCGCGAGCTCCTGGAACGAAATCACTCCCTGCAACCTGTCCCTGAACCGGCTGGCCCAGGGCGCCAAGGAAGGTGTTCACGCCGGCGGCGGATTCCCGATGCAGTTCGGCACCATCTCCGTTTCCGACGGCATCTCCATGGGGCACGAGGGCATGCACTTCTCCCTGGTCTCCCGCGAAGTCATCGCCGACTCCGTCGAGACCGTGATGCAGGCGGAGCGCATTGACGGCTCCGTGCTCCTGGCCGGCTGCGACAAGTCCCTCCCGGGCATGCTGATGGCAGCGGCCCGCCTGGACCTGGCCAGCGTCTTCCTGTACGCCGGCTCAATCATGCCCGGCTGGGTCAAGCTGGAGGACGGCTCCGAAAAGGAAGTCACCCTGATTGACGCCTTCGAAGCCGTCGGTGCGTGCGCCGCCGGCAAGATGAGCATGGAGGACCTCACCCGCATCGAGAAGGCCATCTGTCCCGGCGAAGGCGCCTGCGGCGGCATGTACACCGCGAACACCATGGCCTGCATCGGTGAGGCCCTGGGCATGTCCCTGCCCGGCTCCGCGGCTCCGCCCTCGGCAGACCGCCGTCGTGATGAATTCGCCCGCAAGTCCGGCGAGGCAGTGGTGAACCTGCTCCGCCACGGCATCACGGCCCGCGACATCATGACCAAAAAGGCGTTCGAGAACGCCATCGCCGTCACCATGGCCTTCGGCGGATCCACCAACGCAGTCCTGCACCTGCTGGCCATCGCCCGCGAAGCTGAAGTCGAGCTGACGCTGGATGACTTCAACCGCATCGGCGACAAGATCCCGCACCTGGGCGACCTGAAGCCGTTCGGCCGCTACGTCATGACCGACGTCGACAAGATCGGCGGCGTGCCGGTGATCATGAAGGCTCTGCTCGACGCCGGCCTGCTCCATGGCGACTGCCTCACCGTCACGGGCAAGACGGTCGCGGAAAACCTGGCGGCCATCAACCCGCCGGACGTCGACGGCAAGATCCTCCGCGCCCTGGACAACCCGATCCACAAGACCGGCGGCATCACCATCCTGCACGGCTCCCTCGCCCCCGAAGGTGCCGTGGTGAAGAGCGCCGGCTTCGACGCCGACGTCTTCGAAGGCAGCGCCCGCGTGTTCGAGCGCGAACAGGGCGCCCTGGACGCGCTGGACAACGGCAAGATCCAGAAGGGCGACGTCGTGGTGATCCGCTACGAAGGACCCAAGGGCGGTCCGGGCATGCGCGAGATGCTTGCCATTACCGGTGCCATCAAGGGTGCGGGCCTGGGCAAGGATGTCCTGCTGCTCACCGATGGCCGCTTCTCCGGCGGAACCACCGGCCTGTGCATCGGCCACGTCGCCCCGGAAGCGGCCGACGGCGGTCCCATCGCCTTCGTCAAGGACGGCGACCGGATCCGCGTGGACATTGCAGCACGCACCTTCGACCTGCTCGTTGATGACGCAGAACTCGAGGCCCGCAGGGAAGGCTGGGCGCCGCTCCCGGCCAGGTACACCAAGGGCGTGCTTGCCAAGTACGCCAAGCTGGTTCACAGCGCCAGCACGGGCGCATACTGCGGGTAGCAGCCTGCACCGGCGGCTGAACCCAACTGACTAGCATTAGATGTCGTAATGAACCCTGAAAACGACATCAAATGTGAGTCAGTTGGGTGACGCGGCCAACCGTTGGACAATGATGTCCACATGGTGAGATGACGGGTCGCTTCGTTGACACGTATCTCACCAGAGGGAAAACTGAACGCATGATCGCATTCGTTACCGTCGGCGCCGTCGTCGTACTTACCAAGCGCGTGGCTCCATAGCCCGACTGGTAACGAACTGTCACGCGCAACCCCTCGAAAAGCCGCCAGGCTGAGGGGTTTTTTTATTTTCCGGGCGGGATGGAACGTTCAGTTTTCACAAGCACCACACCACTTCAAGATCCACTAAGGAAGAGTTCGATGAGCAAAGGATCGCCCATCAGCCCCTCGCTGATGGCTTCAAAGTCCGCTGGAGCCGCCAAGGCTTCGGAACGCGTCGACAAGCCGGCCGAGGCCGGCGTCGACACTGCTGCAGCCGCCTCTCCTGTCCTTGGGCCGAACAACGTCGTACCCCCGACGGTGATGACCGGCTCACAAGCAATTGTCCGCTCGCTCGAAGAACTCGGCGTCGACGATATTTTCGGTTTGCCCGGTGGCGCGATCCTGCCCACCTACGACCCCTTGATGGCCTCCAAAATGAACCACGTTCTGGTCCGTCACGAACAGGGAGCCGGCCACGCCGCGCAAGGCTATGCCATGGTCACCGGGCGGGTGGGCGTCTGCATCGCCACCTCGGGCCCGGGCGCCACCAACCTCGTCACCGCCATCATGGATGCGCACATGGATTCCGTTCCGCTCGTGGCCATCACCGGCCAGGTCTCCAGCGGAGTGATCGGCACCGATGCCTTTCAGGAAGCCGACATCGTGGGCATCACCATGCCCATCACCAAGCACTCGTTCCTGGTGACGGACCCCAACGACATCCCGCACGTCATGGCCGAGGCATTCCACCTCGCCTCCACCGGCCGCCCCGGCCCGGTCCTCGTGGACATCGCCAAGGACGCGCAGGTGGGACAGATGACGTTCTCCTGGCCGCCGAAGATCGACCTGCCGGGCTACCGTCCGGTGGTCCGCGGCCACAACAAGCAGGTCCGCGAGGCGGCGAAGCTGATCGCTGCCGCCAGCAAGCCTGTGCTGTACGTGGGCGGCGGCGTAGTCAAGGCCCACGCCTCGGCGGAACTGCGCGAGCTGGCCGAGCTGACCGGCGCCCCCGTGGTGACCACCCTCATGGCCCGCGGCGTCTTCCCGGATTCACACCCGCAGCACGTTGGCATGCCCGGCATGCACGGCACGGTGTCGGCCGTGACCGCCCTGCAGCAGGCGGACCTGCTGGTCACCCTCGGCGCGCGCTTCGACGACCGCGTCACCGGTGTCCTGAAGACCTTCGCCCCCAACGCCAAGGTCATCCACGCGGACATCGACCCGGCTGAGATTTCCAAGAACCGCACGGCTGATGTGCCGATCGTCGGCTCCGTCAAGGAGATCATTCCGGAGCTGACCGAAGCCGTCCGGACGCAGTTCGAAACGTCCGGCACTCCGGACCTGGCCAACTGGTGGGCGTTCCTTAACAACCTGAAGGACACCTACCCGCTGGGCTGGACCGAACCCGAAGACGGCCTGACGGCACCGCAGCGCGTCATCGAGCGCATTGGTGCCCTGACCGGTCCCGAAGGCATCTACGTTGCCGGTGTGGGCCAGCACCAGATGTGGGCTGCGCAGTTCATCAAGTACGAGCGCCCGCACGCCTGGCTGAACTCCGGCGGCGCCGGCACCATGGGCTACGCTGTTCCGGCCGCCATGGGCGCCAAGGTGGGGGAGCCGGACCGCGTGGTCTGGGCCATCGACGGCGACGGCTGCTTCCAGATGACCAACCAGGAACTGGCCACCTGCGCCATCAACAAGATCCCCATCAAGGTTGCTGTCATCAACAACTCCTCGCTGGGCATGGTGCGCCAGTGGCAGACCCTCTTCTACGAGGGCCGCTATTCCAACACGGACCTGAACACCGGCCACGAGACCATCCGCATCCCGGACTTCGTCAAGCTCGGCGAGGCCTACGGCTGCGCATCCTTCCGGTGCGAGCGGGACGAGGACATCGACGCAACAATCCAGAAGGCACTGGAAATCAATGACCGCCCCGTGGTCATCGACTTCGTGGTCAGCCCCGACTCCATGGTGTGGCCGATGGTGCCCGCCGGGGTCAGCAACGACCAGATCCAGGTTGCCCGCAACATGACCCCGGAATGGGAAGAGGAGGACTGATCATGAGCCGCCACACACTGTCCGTTCTGGTCGAAGACAAGCCCGGTGTGCTGACCCGCGTGGCCAGCCTTTTCGCCCGCCGCGCCTTTAACATCAACTCCCTGGCCGTTGGCCCGACGGAAGTTCCGGGCATTTCCCGGATGACCGTCGTCGTCGACGCCGACGGTGACCTGATTGAACAGGTCACCAAGCAGTTGAACAAGCTGGTCAACGTGATCAAGATTGTTGAACTGACTTCCGAATCTTCCGTACAGCGCGACCACATCCTGGTCAAGGTACGTGCGGATGCCGCAACTCGTCTGCAGGTGACCCAGGCTGCAGACCTGTTCCGTGCTTCAGTGGTCGACGTCTCTACAGACTCGGTGGTCATTGAAGCAACTGGCCATCCCGAAAAGCTCACGGCACTGCTTTCAGTGCTGGAGCCCTTCGGTATCCGCGAAATTGTGCAGTCCGGCACCTTGGCCGTTGGACGGGGATCCCGCTCCATGAGTGATCGGGCCCTGCGCTCCGCCTAGGGCATCGCCCTGGCAGAGCGTTCGGCCCGCAAGCAAGCACCACACCTATCTACAAGAAATCCACTCAAGAGGAGTTACGCAAGTGACTGAAATGTTTTACGACGACGACGCAGACCTGTCGATCATCCAGGGTCGCAAGGTTGCCATTGTCGGCTACGGCTCCCAGGGCCACGCCCACGCACAGAACCTGCGCGATTCCGGCGTCGAGGTTGTCATCGCGCTCAAGGAAGGCTCGAAGTCGATCGCCAAGGCCGAGGACGCAGGCTTCACGGTCAAGAACGTTGCCGACGCCGCCGAATGGGCCGACGTCATCATGATCCTGGCGCCGGACCAGCACCAGCGCTCGATCTTCACCGACTCCATCAAGGACAAGCTGACCCCCGGCAAGGCCCTGGCCTTCGCCCACGGCTTCAACATCCGCTTCGGCTACATCGAGGCCCCGGAGGGCGTTGACGTCATCCTGGTTGCCCCGAAGGCTCCGGGCCACACCGTGCGCCGCGAGTTCGAAGCCGGCCGCGGCATCCCGGACATCATTGCCGTTGAGCAGGACGCCTCGGGCTCCGCCTGGGAGCTGGCCAAGTCCTACGCGAAGGCCATTGGCGGCACCCGCGCCGGCGTCATCAAGACCACCTTCACGGAAGAGACCGAAACCGACCTCTTCGGCGAGCAGTCTGTTCTGTGCGGCGGCGTATCCCAGCTGGTCCAGTACGGCTTCGAGACCCTGACCGAGGCTGGCTACCAGCCGCAGATCGCCTACTTCGAGGTGCTGCACGAGCTCAAGCTCATCGTTGACCTCATGTGGGAAGGCGGCATCGCCAAGCAGCGCTGGAGCGTTTCGGACACGGCCGAGTACGGCGACTACGTCTCCGGCCCCCGCGTCATCACCCCCGAGGTGAAGGAAAACATGAAGGCTGTCCTCGCCGACATCCAGTCCGGCGCGTTCGCAAAGCGCTTCATCGATGACCAGGACAACGGCGGCGCCGAATTCAAGGAGCTGCGCGCCAAGGCAGAGTCGCACCCGATCGAGGCTGTCGGCCGCGAACTGCGCTCCCTGTTCTCCTGGCAGCAGCAGGACCAGGACTACGTCGAAGGCTCTGCAGCCCGCTAAGGCTGCGCCCTTCCAGCGCGACAGTGAGGCCGGGTTCACACTTAACAATGTGAGCCCGGCCTTTCCGTACGCCTAGACTTTATTTACCCCCAGGACTTCAACGCAGAGGATCAGCTGTGTCAAAACCCGTAGTATTGCTTGCCGAAGAACTTTCGCCCGCCACCATCGAGGCCCTTGGCCCGGACTTTGAAATCCGCCAGACCGACGGCGCCGATCGTTCCCAGCTGCTCTCTGCCATCGAGGACGTTGACGCCATCCTGGTCCGCTCCGCCACGAAGGTGGACGCCGAGGCGATTGCCGCCGCGAAGAACCTGAAGGTCATCGCCCGTGCCGGCGTCGGCCTGGACAACGTGGACATCAAGGCCGCCACCCAGGCCGGTGTCATGGTGGTCAACGCCCCGACGTCGAACATCGTGTCCGCCGCGGAACTGACCGTCGGCCACATCTTGAGCCTGGCCCGCCACATCCCGCAGGCCAGCGCCGCCCTGAAGGACGGCGAGTGGAAGCGCTCCAAGTACACCGGCATCGAACTCTTCGAGAAGAAGATCGGCATCATCGGCCTGGGCCGCATCGGCGCCCTGGTGGCCGCCCGCCTGCAGGGCTTCGACACCGAGATCCTCGCGTTCGACCCCTACATCACCTCGGCCCGCGCCGCCCAGCTCGGCGTGAAGCTCGTCACCCTCGACGAACTGCTCGCGCAGTCCGACTTCATCACCATC
Organism: Arthrobacter sp. NPDC056691; assembly: GCF_042791415.1. NCBI lineage: Bacteria > Bacillati > Actinomycetota > Actinomycetes > Micrococcales > Micrococcaceae > Arthrobacter > Arthrobacter sp. NPDC056691. Next base: position 71,212 of record NZ_JBHTXX010000004.1, on the reverse strand, counting down.
CACATGCCCAAGACGCCGGAAACGGTCGGCATGCTCGGCGCTGACGCCTTCAGGAAAATGAAGGAAACGGCCTATGTGATCAACGTGGCCCGCGGCGGCCTCGTGGACGAGGAAGCCCTCTACACCGCGCTGCAGGACCGCCAGATCGCCGGCGCCGCCGTGGACGTCTTCGTCCAGGAGCCGAGCACCGACCTGCCGTTCTTCAAACTGGACAATGTTGTGGTCACCCCGCACCTGGGTGCATCAACGGACGAGGCACAGGAAAAAGCAGGCGTCTCCGTCGCGAAGTCCGTCCGACTTGCCCTTGCCGGGGAACTGGTTCCGGACGCGGTCAACGTCGCCGGCGGCGTGATCGCCCCCGACGTCCGCCCGGGCATCCCGCTGATCGAGAAGCTGGGCCGCATCTTCACGGCCCTGACGCACGCCTCGGTGACCCAGATCGACGTCGAGGTTGCCGGCGAAATCGCTGCGCTTGACGTCAAGGTCCTGGAGCTCGCCGCCCTCAAGGGGATCTTCGCCGACGTCGTCACCGAGCAGGTGTCCTACGTCAACGCCCCCGTGATCGCCGAGCAGCGCGGCATCAACGTCCGCCTCATCACCACCCCCGAGGCCGAGGACTACCGCAACGTCCTGACACTGCGCGGTGCCCTGAGCGACGGCGCACAGATTTCCGTGGCCGGCACCCTGACGGGCCCCAAGCAGGTGCAGAAGCTCGTCGGCGTGAACGGTTACGACGTCGAGATCCCCATCAGCGAGCACCTCGTGGTGGTCTCCTACGCGGACCGCCCGGGCGTCATCGGCACCATCGGCCACATCCTGGGCATGAACAACATCAACATCGGCGGCATGCAGGTGGCACGGAACGCGGAGGGCGGCCAGGTCCTGGCGCTTCTCACCATCGACAGCTCCGTCCCGCAGCAGGTGCTGGACGCCATCAAGGCCGGCATCGGTGCCGAGATGGTGCGCGAAGTGGACCTCGAGGACTAGTCCGGCGAATACCGGCCGGCAACGGCCAGGTCCCCAACGCGGGGTGAACTCCACGTCCCCTGGAGTTCACCCCGGCCAAGTATGATTGGCCGGTCTGCGTACAATGGCTAGGTTCGAATTTAAGGATCCAGCCGGCAGGCCGGCCAATACTTTTTGCACGCCCGCAAGGGACACCCCACATTTTGCGGTCATCGTGGCGTGCGCACGCAATCCAGGTTTCAGGGAGCCCAATGAACGCCGTCCAGAGGTTCATCAGAAGCAAAGTGCTGCTGCTGACCGCTGCCATTCTGATCTTCGCCATGTGCCTGTCAGTCCTCGTCCAGACCCAGTCGCAGGCAGCGCTGAACCGGACCGTGGACCAGAACTCGCGCGGGCTCTACGACATCCTGGTCCAGGCCAAGGCGGGATCGGACGGCACGCTCATGCAGCCCGAGATTGCCACGGGCCAGGGCGGCATCGGCTTCGACCAGCTGCAGAAGATCCGGGACTTGTCCGGCACCTCTGTGGCCGCGCCCATCAGCCTGGTCTCGCGCGTGACGCAGAACCTCGAGACGCCGCGCCTGGAGGCCATGGACTACCTGGGCTTCAACGCGGGCCTTGTCGGCACCGCGACGGCCGGGCAGCCGGGCGGCACCGATCCCAGCAAGTGGCCTGCCGCGCAGTCCGTGCTGAGTGACACCCCCAAGAAGTACCGCCTGACGGCCAGCGCCACGAGCTCCGACGGGTCCTCGCAGCACACCCTCTTCAAGTCCACTGCCGAGGGCACCCTCGGCAAGGGCAAGCTTGTGGAGCAGCAGGTCGAGGGAGGCAACAGCATCCAGATCGCCGGCCCCGAAGGCGAGACCGGGATCAAGTTCCCGGCGCCTGCCGGCGGGTCCGAGCACAACCTGTTCAACCTCGATGTTGCCCTGCCCATGGCTCCGGAGGTCACGGAGTCCGTGGTCGCCGTCGACCCCGTCTCTGAGCGTGCCCTGCTGGGCACCGCCGGTGACTTCCTGGCGCCACTGGAAAAGGCACCGCCGGCGGACGCCCGCAGCGCCGAGGCGGTCGGGCAGCACCTGGAGAGCCTCTTCACCACGGGCATTGGCATGAAGGAACTCGAGGAGGGACCTGACTTCCTCGGCGTGAAGCTCAAGTACTGGGCTCCGATCATGACCCAGTACCAGCAGGCCAAGCGCAACGGGCAGCTCACCGAGGACTCCCAGGCCATCCCGCTGATCGTCCGCTCCGGCACAGCTGTTGACCTGAAGTACTCCGTGAAAATCGAAGAGATCGACGACTCCGGAAACGTGGTCAAGGAAGTCGGCACGGCCGAGCGCTCGCTCGACAAGGACTACCTGCCCTTCGTCTCCAAGTCGCCCTTCGCGCTGTCCTGGCCCGGGTCCACGGACTACTCCAAGCTGCTCGGCAACTCGGCGAGCTTCAGCCGCGGCCTCTACAGCCCGCCAACCTGGAGCACCAACTTCGCCTCCGCCCCCAAGTACACGGCCGGCTCCACCGCGAGCAACGGCGCCGAGGACAAGACCGCCACTCCCGGCGAGTGGGTCACCGTGAACCGCCTGCCGGAGAAGAGCGCAAACGGCGAGGCCGTGGACCAGACCCAGCGGAACCCCGTGGACGAGCGCTCCTACCGGGAGAACCTCGAAACCGGCAAGAAGCTGGCCACCCCGCTCGCCATGGTCTACGGCACCTTCGATCCCGCCGCCGTCCAGGACGCGGCCGGGGACGTTAACCGGCTTCCGCTCGGCGGCTACGATCCCGCGCCCATGACGCTGACCAAGGACGCACAGGGCACGGACGTTTCAGGCACCGCGCTCATGCCCTCCCTGAGCGCCACCGGCCTCGTCAGCCAGTCGGCCGGCGCCATCACCGACTACTACGGCCTGGCCGCAGCCCGCGGCTACGAGAAGAACGCCTCCGTCATCGACGCCGTCCGCGTCCGCGCCAGTGCGGCCGGCAGCTGGAAGCAGGTCCAGCCTGAGGTGGACAAGCTCGCCGCCGAGATCCGGGACATGGGACTCGAAGCCACCGTTGTGGCCGGCTCCGCCCGCGAGGACGCCAACATCTTCGTTCCCGGCTATTCCAAGGACGACGCCGGCAAGGAGTCAGCGCTCGGAACGGTCCAGCAGTCGTGGGTCAGGCAGAACGCCGCCGACGCCGTGGCCGGCTCGCTGACGGCGACGAACCTCACCTTGCTGTTCCTTACCCTCTGCGGCGCGGCGCTGCTGACCGGCGCATCGACTGTCAGCTACGTGCGGCTGCGCCGCAGCGAAGCCGGCACGCTGCGCGCCATGGGCTGGACCCAGCGCCGCATCCGCTCGTGGGTGCTGGAGGAGTTTGCTGTAGGTGCCGGACTGCTGGCCGTGGCCGGCATCGTGCTGAGCCTCCTGAGCTGGAACATCGCCACCGCCATCGTCTCGGCGTCCGTGCTGGCCCTCTACCTCGGCGCGGCCTTCTTCGCCGCCCAGCAGTTGCGCCACCGCGAGGAAATCAACCAGGAGCCGCAGCACGACGAGAAGCTCATCGCCGTCGACTCTCCGCTGACTTTCGCGAACCGGCAGCTGAGCACACACCGCTTCAACGCCATTTCGCTGGCGGTAGCCGTAGGTGTGTTCGGCTCTGCGGTTGGCGGCCTGATCGCCCTGCTGATCGACATTCCGCGTGCCGCCGGCGCCAGTGCCCTCAGCGGCCTGGCTGCCGCCAGCGTGGCCCTGCCGAGCATCGTCCTTGGCCTGTCCGGAGTGGCAGTGGGACTTCTGCTCACGCTGGTGACCGGGCGGTTCGAGCTGAAGGCCAAGCGCCGGTACCTCGGGACGCTGCAGGCAATGGGCTGGAACCCCGACATGCTGGGCCAGGTCCGCTTCTTCGAAAACGCCCTGGTGGGTGCGGTTGCGGTCCCGCTGGGTATCCTCGGCGCCCTGGGCATCGGCCTTGTTCTTGCCCCCTACGCAGCGCTGTGGGCCGCAGTGGCCGGGCTTGTCGCTGTTCTCTGCTGGATTCCGATTGCAACGAAAGTGGTCAAATGAGTAACGACCTGAACCTTCGCCGCGTGCGCGGGAACAAAGAGGCTGAAACCCCGGTCCAGACCCGGGCCAACACCATTGTCAAGGAAGCCGATCACGCCACCCCGCTGGAGCTGAGCAACATCACCATCCGCTACGGCGGTGGCAAGAACGGGTCCGATGCCGTAAGCGTCGTGGAAGGCTTCGACCTCACCCTGAACGCCGGGGAGATGCACTGTGTGGCCGGCCGCAGCGGCTCGGGCAAGACCAGCATCCTGACCGTCGGAGCGGGCCTGACCCTGCCGACGTCGGGCCGGGTGATGTGGGAGGGTGATTCCCTCGAAACCATGTCCGACGACGAGATCGCCGACCGCCGCCGAGCCCTGATCGGCTATGTTGACCAGGGCGGCGCCCTGATCGACGGCATGAGCGCGCTCGAAAACGTCCTCCTCCCGGCGGTGCCGGACGGCGAGGTGGAGCAGCGGCGCGAGATGGCCAAGGACCTGCTGGACCTTGTGGGCCTGGGCCGCCGCATGCGGCACCGTCCCGAGCAGCTCTCCGGCGGTGAACGGCAGCGCGTCGCCATCGCCCGCGCCCTGATCCTGGGCACCCGCGTCCTGGTGGTGGATGAGCCTACGGCGAGCCTGGACCGGGCCTCCGCCAACCGCATCATCAGCATCCTCAAGGACACAACGTCCGACGGCATCGCAGTCCTCGTGGCGTCACATGACCACGAACTGGTCCGGCTGAGCGATACGCTGACCGAACTGATCTAGATCCATTCCTTCGCATAAAGGTAACGTTCCGCCCGTGACTTCCTCAGACAAGAGCCCCTTCTACATCACTACGGCCATCACCTACCCGAACGGCGTCCCGCACATCGGCCACGCCTACGAGTACATCGCCACGGATGCGATGGCCCGGTTCAAGCGGCTCGACGGCTATGACGTGAAGTTCCTCACCGGCACCGACGAGCACGGGCTGAAGATTGCTCAGACCGCGGAGAAGGAAGGCGTCTCGCCCAAGGAGCTGGTGGACCGGAACGCGGAGATCTACAAGGCCGCACACGCCGCCCTCGGCATCAGCTACGACCGGTTCATCCGCACGACGGACGCGGATCACTACACCGCCTCGCAGGCCATCTGGAAGAAGATGGAAGCCAACGGGGACATCTACCTGTCCAAGTACGAGGGCTGGTACTCCGTGCGGGACGAGGCCTACTACGGTGAGGACGACACCGTGGTCAAGGAGGACGGTGCCCGGTACACCAAGGAGACTGACACCCCGGTGACCTGGACCGCCGAGGAAAGCTACTTCTTCCGGCTGTCCGCCTACCAGGACAAGCTGCTGGCCCTGTACGAGGCACAGCCCGAGTTCGGTGCGCCGCAGTCCCGGTTCAACGAGGTCATCAGCTTTGTCAAGCGCGGCCTCGAGGACCTGTCCATCAGCCGCACCACCTTCGACTGGGGCGTGCCCGTCCCGGGCGACGAAAAGCACGTCATGTACGTGTGGGTCGATGCCCTGACCAACTACCTCACGGGCGCAGGCTACCCGGACGTCGAATCGGAGCCGTTCAAGAGGTACTGGCCGGCCGACGTCCACATTATCGGCAAGGACATCTCGCGCTTCCACGCGATTTACTGGCCGGCCTTCCTCATGAGCGCGGGCCTCGAGTTGCCCAAGCGGGTCATGATCCACGGGTTCCTGCACAACAACGGCGTCAAGATGTCCAAGTCCCTGGGCAACGTCGTTGCCCCGGCGGACTTCGTGGCGCAGTACGGCCTGGACCAGGTCCGGTTCTTCTTCCTGCGCGAGGTTCCCTTCGGTGCCGACGGCAGCTACAACCACGAGGCAATCGTCGGCCGGATGAACTCCGACCTGGCCAACAACTTCGGAAACCTCGCCCAGCGCTCACTGTCCATGGTGGCCAAGAACTGCGAGGGCAGGGTGCCCGTGCCGGGCACGTTTACGGAGGCCGACAACGCCATCCTGGGCCAGGCCAACGCACTGCTTGAGCAGGCACGGGCTGCCTTCGAAAAGCAGGAGTTCAGCCGCGCCCTCGAGGCGATCTGGACGGTGCTGGGGGACACCAACGCATACTTCGCCGAGCAGGCACCCTGGGTGCTGCGGAAGACCGACGTCGAACGCATGCAGACGGTGCTGTACGTGACCCTCGAGGTGCTGCGCATCGTGTCGGTCCTCGCCCAGCCGGTCATGCCCACGGCCAGCGCCGCGCTGCTCGGATACCTCGGCCAGCCGGAAGGGGAGGCCCGGGAGTTCACGGCCATCGCGACGCCGATCATCGCGGGCACCGACCTGCCTGCCCCCGCGCCGGTGTTCCCGAAGTACGAGGAACCCGCGGACGCCTAAGAGGATCAGGACGCGTCCTCACGTCCTGCAGGTTTTTCCCCAACGCTTCCTCACTTTCTTTAGGAGAGTGAGGAAGTGTTGGCGTTTGGGCCGCGAAAGCTGAGGGAGCGTCTCCGGTTTTGTTGCGAAAGCTGAAGGAGCGTTTCCGCTGCGTGACCGAATGCTGAGACAGCTTGACCAGAATGTGGATGGCTTGGCTACCCTGAAAATATGAGCGCATCTACCATCAACCTCGCTGTCATCCCGGGCGACGGCATTGGCCCGGAGGTCATCGCCGAAGCCCTGAAGGTTCTCGAAAAGGTGGTGGCCGCCGAGGGTGTCACCCTGGACCAGACCCACTACGAGCTCGGTGCCCGGCACTGGCTCGAGACCGGCGAGACCCTCCCGGAGGCTGTTCTCGAGGACCTGAAGACGCGCGACGCCATCCTCTTCGGTGCCATCGGTGCAGCGCCGGGCGATACCCGCATCCCGTCGGGCCTGATCGAACGCGAGCTGCTCCTCAAGCTGCGCTTCAGCCTTGACCACTACGTCAACCTGCGCCCCTCCCGGCTCTACGGCACGGTGGGCAGCCCGCTGGCTGAACCGGGCAACATCGATTTCATCGTCGTCCGTGAAGGTACCGAGGGCCCCTACGTGGGCAACGGCGGCACCCTGCGCGGCGGCACGCCGCACGAGGTGGCCACGGAGGTGTCCCTGAACACGGCCCACGGCGTGGAGCGGGTTGTCCGTGATGCCTTCCGCCGGGCCAACGAGCGCCCGCGCAAGAAGCTGACCCTGGTTCACAAGCACAACGTGCTGGTCTTTGCCGGCCACCTGTGGAAGCGCACTGTCGAGGCCGTCGCCAAGGAATTCCCCGAGGTCACCCACGACTACCTGCACATCGACGCGGCGACGATCTTCATGGTCACCGATCCCGCCCGCTTCGACGTCATCGTCACCGACAACCTCTTCGGCGACATCATCACCGACCTTGCTGCAGCCGTCACCGGGGGCATCGGCCTGGCGGCCTCGGGCAACATCAACATGGACCGCACTGCGCCGTCCATGTTTGAACCCGTGCACGGTTCCGCACCAGACATTGCCGGCCAGCAGAAGGCCGACCCCACCGCCGCCATCCTGTCCGCAGCCCTCCTGCTGGACCACCTGGGGTACGCCGACGCAGCCCGGCGGATCGAGTCCGCGGTGGTGGCCGACGTCGAAAGCCGCAACGGCGAAGTGCGCAGCACCAGGGCCATCGGGGATGCCATTGCGGCGGCCGTTTAGCCCCCGCCAGCAGGCGTAAGCTTTACCTGAATTACCAATCGCTGCCGTGGTCCGATGCTGAACCACGTTCAGATGCCAGGCAGCCGACCGTGGAGGAACCATGACTCAGACTGCCCATGGCGTCGAATTCACCCAGCACCCCTCGGCAACCCCGAGGTCCGCTGAGGAGCGTGCAGCCATCCTGGCCAACCCAGGCTTTGGCGACCACTTCACCGACCACACTGCGATTGTTGACTACACGGTCGACGCCGGCGGACAGGGCGGATGGCATGATGCGAGGATCGAGGCCTACGGCCCGATCATGCTGGACCCGTCCGCCGCGGTGCTGCACTACGGGCAGGAAATCTTCGAGGGGCTGAAGGCGTACCGTCATGCTGACGGTTCCGTCTGGAGCTTCCGGCCGGAGGCCAACGCCGCCCGGATGAACAAGTCCGCCCGCCGCCTGGCGCTTCCGGAGATTCCGGCCGAATACTTCCTCGGCGCCATCCGTGAACTCGTGGCGGCAGACAAGGAATGGGTTCCCGCCGGCGACGGCGAGGCCCTGTACCTGCGCCCGTTCATGATCGCCACCGAGGCATTCCTGGGCGTGCGGGCAGCCCGTGAGGTTTCGTTCCGCGTCATTGCCTCGCCGGCCGGAAACTACTTCGGCGGGGAGCTGAAGCCGATCTCGATCTGGATTTCCCGCGAATACGCACGGGCAGGCCGGGGCGGCACGGGTGCTGCGAAGTGCGGCGGCAACTACGCGGCCTCGCTCATCGCGCAGCAGGAGGCCGAGGCCAACGGCTGCAAGCAGGTGCTGTTCCTGGACCAGTTCAACGACAACGCCGTTGAGGAGCTGGGTGGAATGAACGTCTTCTTCGTTCTGAAGGACGGCTCGCTGGTGACGCCCGCGCTCAGCGGCACCATCCTCGAGGGCGTGACCCGCTCCTCGATCATCCAGGTTGCCAAGGACATGGGCCGCGAAGTGACCGAACGAAAGATCACGCTGGACGAATGGCGCGACGGTGTTGCCTCCGGCGAGATCGCCGAGGTGTTTGCCTGCGGCACCGCCGCCGTCATCACTCCCATCGGTGTCCTGAAGGATGCTACGGAATTCATTGGCTCGGAGGACGCCAAGGCCGGCGAGACCACCATGGCCATCCGCAAGCAGCTGCTCGGCATCCAGACCGGAACGGTCGAGGACACCCACGGCTGGCTGACCCGGCTCGCCTGAGCCGCTTCGGCTGACTCCTTTGAGAACGACGGCGGGAGGCCGGCTGGGCTGTTTCGGCAGCTCACCGGCCGCCCGCCGTCGTTCTGGTCACCAGGCGCCGGCTGTTCCGGCTGTTCCCGGATGACAGAATGAAACCTGTGACTCAGGACATCGCCATTGGATTTACTGACAGCAGCCCGCTGACGCGTTTCCGCCTCGCGCCCAACCCGGGGCCGATGAGCCTGGACGGGACCAACTCCTACATCGTCGGGGAACGGGGCCACGGGGCGGTGGTGGCGGTTGATCCGGGTCCGCTGGACGAGACGCACCTTCAGGCGCTGGCGGCTGCCGGGCCCGTCGAGCTCGTCCTGATCACACACCGGCACGCGGACCACACGGCGGGTTCGGCCCGCCTCGCCGAAATCACCGGCGCCCCGGTCCGGGCCGCCGCCCGCGAGCACTGCCATGGGGGAGCCGCGCTGCAGCCGGGGGAGACTATCGCCGCCGGCGGAACCGAGATCAGGGTGGTTTCCACTCCGGGGCACACCTCCGACTCCGTCTGCTTCCACCTGCCCCTCGACGGGCCCGCCGGCTCGGTGCTGACCGGCGACACCATCCTGGGCCGGGGAACAACCGTGCTTGATCACCCGGACGGCACGCTGGCCGACTACCTCTCCTCCCTCGACCGGCTGGAGCGGCTGGGACCGGCCACCGTCCTGCCCGCCCACGGACCCATCCTGCCGGCGCTCGACGCGGTGGTCCGCGCCTACCGGGACCACCGGCTGGACCGGCTGGCGCAGATCCGGGCGGCCCTGGAGGATCTGGGCCCGGATGCTGCCGTGGGTGAGGTCACCAGCGTTGTGTATGCCGACGTCGACCCCTCCGTCCGGCGCGCCGCGGAGAATTCGGTGGCGGCACAGCTGGAATACCTGCGCCGCCTGAGGGGCGGGGACTGAGACTGTAGGCTTGGGACCATGCGTATTGCCCGGTTTGTAGTCGATTCTGATCCCCTTTACGGCGTTGTTGAAGGCCAGCCCGGCAGTGAGGAAATCACTGTCATCAACGGGGACCCCTTCTTCCACGGTGTGGAACGCACCTCCGTGCGGCACAAACTCGAGGACGTCCGTCTGCTGGCGCCCATCATTCCGCGTAGCAAGGTGATCGGCGTGGGGCGTAACTTTGTGGAGCACGCCCACGAGCTCGGCAATGAGGTGCCCCAGCAGCCGCTGCTGTTCCTGAAGCCCAACACCTCCGTGGTGGGTCCGAACGATCCTGTGGTTCTGCCCGAGTTCTCCGAGGAGGTCTCCTTCGAGGCGGAGCTGTGCGTCGTCATCGGCCGGATCTGCAAGGATGTGCCGGAAGAGCGGGTTGACGACGTCATCTTCGGGTACACCTGTGGCAACGACCTCACGGCCCGGGACGTCCAAAAGACAGACCTGCAGTGGACGCGTGCCAAGGGCTTCGACACGTCCGCGCCGCTTGGTCCGTGGATTGAGACCGAACTCGATCCCGAGGACCTGTCCATCAAGGGCCGGCTCAACGGCGAACTTCGCCAGGACGGCAGCACCAGCCAGATGATCCGTGGCGTCCGCGAACTGGTCTCGATCGTCTCCAGCGCGTTCACGCTGCTGCCGGGCGATGTCATCATGACAGGCACGCCGGCCGGCGTCGGCCTCGTCCAGGCCGGGGACCGGTACGAAGTGGAGATCGAGGGCATCGGGCGCCTGTCCAACCCCGTAGTCCGCCGCTAGCCGCCGACGGTCCGCCAACCGGGCAGGGGAAGGGGTGCCCGGTTGGTAAAGTTGGTATCACTATGACTACCCCCTCCGCCGCTCCAGCTGCCATTCCTGCCGTCACCGCCGAAACGCCTGTCCGCGTCCGCTTCTGCCCCTCGCCCACGGGTACTCCGCACGTCGGGCTGATCCGCACGGCGCTGTTCAACTGGGCCTACGCCCGCCATACCAAGGGCACCCTGGTCTTCCGGATCGAGGACACCGACTCGGCACGCGACAGCGAGGAGAGCTACCACCAGCTGCTGGATGCCCTGAAGTGGCTGGGCATCGACTGGGACGAGGGCGTCGAGGTGGGCGGTCCGCACGAGCCCTACCGGCAGTCGCAGCGCGGGGACATCTACCAGGACGTCATCAAGCGGCTGCACGACGGCGGATTCATCTACGAGTCCTTCTCCACCCCCGACGAGATCGAGGCACGCCACCGTGCCGCCGGCCGGGACCCGAAGCTTGGCTACGACGGCTTTGACCGGCACCTGACAGAAGAGCAGCTGGCCCAGTACCGGGCAGAGGGCCGGCAGGCTGTCCTCCGCCTGCGCATGCCGGACGAGGACATCACGTTCACCGACCTCGTCCGTGGCGAGATCACCTTCAAGGCAGGTTCCGTCCCGGACTTCGCCGTCGTGCGGGCCAACGGAGCGCCGCTCTACACCCTGGTCAACCCGGTGGATGACGCGCTGATGGGCATCACGCACGTGCTGCGCGGCGAGGACCTGCTGAGCTCCACACCGCGGCAGGTTGCCCTGTACCGGGCCCTCTACGCGGTGGGCGTCGCTGAGTACATGCCGGAGTTCGGCCACCTGCCCTACGTCATGGGCCAGGGCAACAAGAAGCTCTCCAAGCGTGATCCGGAGTCCAGCCTCTTCCTCCACCGGGAGCGCGGCTTCATCCCCGAGGGGCTGCTGAACTACCTGTCCCTGCTCGGCTGGTCGCTCAGCGCCGATGAGGACATTTTCACCGTGGAGCAGCTCGTGGAGCACTTCGATATCCACGACGTCCTGGGCAACCCGGCGCGCTTCGACCTGAAAAAGGCCGAGGCCATCAACGGCACCCATGTCCGGATGCTCGAACCCAAGGTGTTCCGCGACAGGGTGGCACACTACCTCCGCGACGCGGACCTTGTCGGGGAGATCCTGACGGACCGCGAGGAGGAAATCCTTACCGAAGCCGCACCCCTGGTCCAGGAACGCATCACCCTGCTGGGTGAAGCCCCGGACATGCTGGCCTTCCTGTTCAAGGCGGACGACGCCATCGACATTGCCGACGACGCCCGCAAGGGCCTGCCCGGGAACCTTGCCGAAGTGCTGGATGCCGCCATTGCCGCGCTCGCGCCGATCGACGAGTGGAATGCCGAAAACATCCAGTCCGCGCTGAAGCAGGCGCTGGTGGAGGACCTGGGAATCAAGCCCCGGCTCGCGTTCGGCCCCGTGCGCACCGCGATCTCCGGCCGCCGGATCTCGCCGCCGCTGTTTGAGTCCATGGTCATCCTGGGCAAGGAATCGTCCCTGGCGCGCCTGCGCGCTTTCCGCGGCTGATGTCACAGCCAGCAGTGGAAACCGCCGTCCTGTCCCGCAGCCTCGGGGCGGTCAGCGGTGTCCTGTTCGACATTGACGACACCCTCGTGGACCTTGCCTACGCCATGACCACGGCTCTGCGTGACGCCAGTGAACACCTCCTGCCCGGCCTGGACCAGGCGGGGTGGGAGAAGGTGGGGCGGATCTTCACGCACGAGACAACCCACTATTACGACCGCTACCTCGCCGGCGAGTTGACCTTCAACGAGCAGCGGCTGCTCCGGGGCCGGGCGGCGCTGGGCCACTTCGGCGTCGAAATGGGCGAGGGGGACGAGTCGCACAACTGGCTCAGCACCTACTCGCGGCTGCAGCCCAGCTACGTCAGGACCTTTGAGGATGTCCTGCCGTTCCTCGACGTCCTGGACGAGGCCGGTATTCCCTATGGCGCCGTGAGCAACAACGTGCACGACTACCAGCGGGTGAAGCTGGACAGCGCCGGCCTGGAACGTATCCGGTTCCTTGTGGGCACCGATACCGTCGGCGTCCCCAAGCCGGACCCTGCCATCTACCTCGAAGGCGTCCGGCTGATCGGCAGCACGCCTGCCTCCACGCTCTATATAGGAGACAACCGGCTCCTGGACGCTGAGGGCTCGACGGCGGCAGGACTGTTGGGCATCTGGCTGAACCGCAGCGGGGAGCAGGCTCCGGGTTTCCAGGGGCAGGAGATCACCTCGCTGCTGGAACTGCTGGCGCTGCCGGCCGGGTCCAGCTAGTCGGCCGGGGCCCGTTGCCTGCACCCGCCGCGGTACTCCCAAAGTGTGGCGCACGTAACGCCCCGCCGATTTGTGCGGCGCAAAAGTCTCGGGTAGAGTAATTACTCGTGCTGAGGGGCACGGAGCGAAAGATAAAGACTTTCGACCGGCCCGAAAGTGCCAATGGGATATGGTGTAATTGGCAACACTACGGTTTCTGGTACCGTCATTCTAGGTTCGAGTCCTGGTATCCCAGCTCTGAATTTCTCCGGATTTTCCGCAGAAATTCAGGTGTTGCGAATCGAAAATTATCGATTTGGAACAAAGCCAAATGTGTGAAACACTAACTTGGCTTGATCGGCGGAAGCGCTGATCGGAAAGTACGCGGCCCCATCGTATAGCGGCCTAGTACGCCGCCCTCTCACGGCGGTAACGCGGGTTCGAATCCCGCTGGGGTCACAAGTAACCGGCTCCGGGCAACAGCTCGGGGCCGGTTTTGCTTTGCCCGAAAATGCTGTAGGACCGCAGGGCGTTTGCGGCCAGGTAATGCACTTGTTCGACCTAACGCAGGCCCGAACTGGCATGATGAGGCTGTGACCTCCAATCGGATGCCGCCAAACAACGGCCAGGAAATGGAAACGCAGCCTGCCGGCGTGCGCCTGCTGGAGGAGGTCCGCCGCGGCTTGGCAGCTGTCTCGCTGCCGCTGGCCCTGCCGGCAGCTGACCAGGCGCGGCTGGAGGCCCGGAACTCCATAGCCCAGCTCGATGACTACATCCTGCCCCGCTACCGCAGCCTTGACGCTCCGCTGCTGGCCGTCGTCGGCGGCTCAACGGGTGCCGGCAAATCGACTCTCGTGAACGCACTCGTCGGCCATCCGGTCACGCGCGCCGGCGCCATCCGGCCCACCACCCGCCAGCCCATCCTGCTGCACCACCCCTCGGAGGTTGCCTGGTTCGAGGACCAGCGGGTATTGCCCGGCCTCAGCCGGATCCGCGGAACCATCGTCCCGGGTGCTGCCTCTGGGGCCGTCCCGGCCGTTGCCACGCCTGCGCCTGTCAGCCGGTCCGGGACGCCGTCGGAGACCGCGCCCGTTTCGTCGCTGGTCCTCGTGGGCGATCCTGCCGTTCCCCAGGGCATCGCACTGCTGGACGCTCCGGACGTGGACTCCATCTCCGACGAGAACCGCAGGCTGGCCGGGCAGCTGCTGGCGGCAGCGGACCTGTGGATCTTTGTGACAACTGCCAACCGCTACGCTGACGCCGTTCCGTGGAAGCTGCTCCTGAATGCGGCGTCGAGGGACATCATGGTGGCGGTGGTCCTCGACCGTGTGCCGCCCGCTGCGGAAGCCGAGGTGAGCGAGGACCTGCGAAGCATGCTGGCACGGGAAGGCCTGGGCGCCGCCCGCCTCTTCGTCATCCCGGAAGTCCCCCTTGGCAGCTCCGGCATGCTGCGGCCGGCAACCGTGGAGCCCGTGCAGGACTGGCTTCGAGGCCTTGCCGACGACGCCGCTGCCCGCGCCGACATCGTGCGGCGGACCCTGCACGGCGCGGTGCGGGAGCTTGGGCAACGGGTGGGACGCATCGCCGACGCCGCAAAGGAGCAGGGCCGCGCGGCCGACCTGCTGGGCGATGACGTGCGTGCCGCCTACCAGGGCGCGGGCACCCGGATCATCGACGCCACCAAGGACGGGGCTCTCCTCCGCGGGGAGGTCCTGGCCCGCTGGCAGGACTTTGTGGGAACGGGAGAGTTCTTCCGGAGCCTGGAGCAAAACGTCGGGCGGTTCCGCGACAGGCTTGGGGCTTTCTTCCGGGGTGAGCCCGCACCCGCCGTGAAAGTGGAAACCGCCATTGAGACAGGCCTCGAGGCCGTCATCCTCGATGAGGCCGCCAAAGCGGCGGAGGACGCGGACCAGCGCTGGCGCTCAGATCCGGCGGGCCGGCAGCTCCTGGGCACAGATGACCTCTCGGGAACGAGCCCCGGCTTTGGGGATCTCGTGGCAGCCGAGATACGCGACTGGCAGGCGGGCCTCATGGAACTGATCAGGACCGAAGGGCAGGACAAGCGGACGCAGGCACGGTGGCTCTCGTTCGGCATCAACGGCCTCGGCGCCGCCCTGATGATCGTGGTTTTTTCCATGACTGCCGGGCTGACCGGGCTTGAGATCGGCGTCGCCGGAGGCACCGCCGTCGTGGGCCAGAAACTGCTGGAGGCCGTCTTCGGCGAGGATGCCGTGCGCCGTCTCGCACGGACCGCCCGGAACGATTTGAGCAGCAGGTGCCGAGGCCTGTTGGCGGCCGAGCAGGAGCGCTTCCTTTCGCGGCTGGACCCGGAAGCCGGGCAGGCCGCCGTCGAACTCGCCGAACATGCGCAGGCGCTGACGCGGCTGGCGGACGCCACATGAACCGCCGGGGGAGGGCGAGGGAAGAGGCGCGGCTGCAAAGCCGATTGGAGGCCTTGGGCGAGGCGCGGGAACTGGCCGACGGCGTGCTGCCCGAAGCCTGCCTCGAGGAGGTGCTTGGGGTGCTGGAGCGTGCCCGGTCGCGGCGGGCACTCTCTGCCGACCATACGGTGGTGGGCTTCTTCGGGGCGACCGGAAGCGGGAAATCCACCCTGTTCAACGCCGTGAACGGCGCTGAAATCGCGACGGCGGCGGCGCGCCGGCCCACCACATCCGAGCCCCTGGCGAGCGTCTGGGGCGCTGACGGCAGTGAGATGCTGCTGGACTGGCTGGACGTGCGCGCCCGCCATCTCGCCGATCCCGTGGACGGGTTTGCCGACGAGGATACCGGGCTGATTCTGTTGGACCTGCCCGACTTCGATTCCACGCGCACCGCGAACCGGGAGACCGTGGAGCGGCTGGTGGGGATGGTGGACGTCCTGGTCTGGGTGCTGGACCCGCAGAAATACGCCGACGCCGCCGTCCACAACGGCTTCCTGGCTCCGCTGGCGTCCCACGGGGCCGTCACTCTGGTGGTGCTCAACCAGGTGGACAGGCTTCCGGCAGGGGACGTCGAGCCCGTGCTGGAGTCGCTGCGCGGGATTCTGGCCCGCGACGGGCTGGGTGCTGTCAAGGTGCTGGCGGCCTCCGCGCTGACCGGAGCGGGAGTGGGCGGTGTCCGGGCTGCCATCCGCCGCGTTGTCTCGCAGCGGGAAGCGCTGTCACTGCGTCTGTCCGCGGACGTGACCAAGTCGGCGGCGCAGCTGGAGGAGGTCTCGGGGCGCGGGGAAGCCGCCGGAGTGAAAAGCGGAATGGTGGCCCGGCTCGCCGGCGAACTGGCCACGGCGGCCAACGTGCCGCTGGTGGCCGATGCGGTGTCCTCGTCCTACCGGATCGAGTCCACCCGGCGCACGGGCTGGCCTGTGACGCGGTGGCTCGTCCGCTTCAGGCCCGATCCGCTCCGCCGGCTCAACCTGCGCCGCAATGCCAGCGCCGAGGTGAACCGGACGTCCCTGCCGCCGGCAGGCGCTCCGGAGCGGGCACGGAGCGATGCCGCGGTCCGCCAGTTTGCCGACGCCGCCAGTGAAGGTGCCCCAGGCCCGTGGCGGGCGTCCATCCGTGCGGCGGCCCGGATGGGGAGGGACCGGCTGCCGGACGCCCTTGACCAAGCCATTGCCGGGGCAGACCTCGGTGCTGGCCGGAAGTCCTGGTGGTGGGGTTTGTTCAACGTGATCCAGTGGCTGGCGCTGCTTGCCGCCGTGGCAGGCCTGGGGTGGCTTGGCGTGCTTGCCGGGCTCGGCTACCTGCAGCTGCCTGTCCCGCAAGTGCCCCGGGTGGAGGGCTGGCCGGTCCCCACCCTGATGATTGCCGGCGGAGCTGCGCTGGGAATCCTGCTTGCCGTGACGGCCAAATTCATCGCTGCCGGCGTGGCCAGCCGCCGCGGCGCGAGGGCCAGGAAACGGCTCAACGCGGCCGTGGCAGGGGTGGCGGGCCAGCTTGTTGTGGAGCCCGTGGAGGCGGAGGTGCGGCGGCTGAAGGCGTTCAACGCGGCGCTGCGGGCCGCCGCGGGCTAGCAGTGCCGGCGCATCAGCCGGCTGCCGTGTCCAGGGCCGCCGCGGCGTCCCGGACTTTAACCATGGTGCGAAGGTTCCGGGTGGTTGTGGAGGTCTTGTACTTCGGCTTGGCAGTCAGCTTGCTGAACGGGCTCTCCAGGGTGCCGCCGGCGGGTGCCAGCCAGGCCAGGGCTTCGGGACCGAGCCGTTCCTGCTCTACGCCATCCAGGGCTTTCCCGGTGGCGAACAGCTCGTCCAGCGAAGCAGTGTCCGAGGCAAGCGTGAGGTAGGTGTGCGTGCTTTTATCGTCGGCGGGGTAGCGGCACACGGCAACAAGTTCGGCCACCCGGCCAGCGGTCAGGACCACCACCCATGCGTCGTAGCCGAAGGCCTTCCTTAGGGTTGCCTCGAATTCCTTCTTCACGCCGGCAGGGTCCAGATCGCTGGCCAGCACCACATTGCCGCTTGCCAGCAGCGTTTTCACGCCGGTGAACGGTCCCTCCTTCAGGGCTTCCTTGAGGTCGGCCATCTTGATGTTGATGCCGCCCACGTTGATGCCGCGGAGGAACACTGCGTAGCTGGTCATGCGCCCACACTACTGCCCGATTGCGCCGTACTGCCCGGCTTGGACCGACAGGTCGTGGTGCTGCGTCCGGCTTTCAAACTCTTCGTACAGCGGGAACCCCGACAACCGTGTTCTCGCCCGCGCGGATCTGGTCGATCAGCCCGGCACTGTCAGCGGTGAGGTCAGCCGCCGGCAGAAACGAGCCCGTGGTGGTTGCAGGCTCCTGCGCAGAGGAACGCGCCGCAACGTGCCAGGAAGTGGCGGCGCTGGAGGCAACGCCGTCGTTAAAGGCACCGTCGTCAGAGGGGGTCCTTGTCGAAAGGACGGCCGGCAAACAAGGCCTCGGGAAACGGGTCCTCCGGAAAAGATTCCGGATACGCGGCGTCGAGATCATCGTCATACGGAAACCCGTAGTCCCGGAATCCGGTGGAGGCGAGCGCATCGAAACGGAACTCGGCATCACGTAAGTCGCCGGGAACCGCGGCAGCGTGCAGGGCATCGCCGTGCGGCGCCGCTGTTAGTGCCGAATTCCCGCTGCCTTCCATGAACACAGTCTGCCAAGTGGGACTGACAATTAAGGGCCGAGCGGACCGGCTTGGGGGAGTGATCCAAAAAGCTTTTTTTGAATCCGCCCGGGAACGACAACTGGGTAGCAGATCAGGGCGTTCCCAGCCGTGGGAACGCCCTGAAGTGCTACCCAGTTGGGCGCGTTCGTGCCCGCGGACAGTGCTCCGACGCTCGTTCGGGTATGAACGGCGTGGCCACCCCTACGCGCCTTTAGTCGTTATTCTTGCGGAGCGCTTCCGTCAGGACGCGGGCCGCGTTGCACACGACTTCCGCATGCAGCCGGCCGGGCTGGCGGGTGAGCCGCTCGATGGGGCCGGAGATGGAAACGGCGGCGATGACGCGGCCGGAGGGGCCGCGCACAGGTGCCGAGACTGAGGCGACGCCCGGCTCACGTTCGCCGAGGCTCTGGCCCCAGCCCCGCCGTCGTACCCCCGCCAGAACGGTGGGCGTGAAGCGCGCGGACTGCAGGCCCTCCAGCAGGCGGTCGTGGTCCTCCCAGGCGAGCAGCACCTGGGCGGCGGATCCGGCCTTCATGGACAGCTGCGTTCCCACGGGAATGGTGTCGCGCAGGCCAATGGGGCGTTCGGCGGAGGCAACGCAGACCCGCCAGTCGCCTTGGCGGCGGAAGATCTGGGCGCTTTCGCCGGTGGCATCGCGGAGCTGCATAAGGACAGGACCGGCGGAGGCGATGAGGCGGTCCTCGCCCGCGGCGGACGCCAGCTCAACGAGGCGGCTGCCGAGGACGAACCGGCCCTGGATGTCGCGGCTTACGAGGCGGTGGTGGACCAGCGCCAGCGCCAGCCTGTGCACCGTGGGCCGCGCCAGTCCCGTGGCAGCGACCAGCTGCGCAAGAGTGGTGGGGCCGGCCTCAAGCGCGTCGAGCACCTGTGCTGCTTTATCAATGACACCGACTCCACTAGAATTGTCCATGTATTGATATTGCCGTCTCAATATCTGAGATGCAAATCTTTGGACTGGCTTATTACAGGGGTCTGCTGTTTCAGTGGATCCAACAACAAACAGCATCGAAGGGAGATGGCCATGGCCAAAACATTGGCCGAGAAAGTCTGGGATGCGCACGTGGTGCGCAAAGGCGACGGCGAAGGCGCCAACGCCCAGCCTGACCTTCTGTACATCGACCTGCACCTCGTCCATGAGGTGACCTCACCGCAGGCCTTCGAAGGTCTCCGCCTGGCTGGCCGCAAGCTGCGCCGCCTGGACCTCACCATCGCCACCGAGGACCACAACACCCCGACGCTGGACATCGACAAGCCGATCGCCGATCTTACCAGCCGGACCCAGATCCAGACCCTGCGCAACAACTGCGAGGAGTTCGGCGTCCGCCTGCACCCGCTCGGTGACGCCGAGCAGGGCATCGTGCACGTTGTAGGTCCGCAGCTGGGACTGACCCAGCCCGGAATGACAGTGGTGTGCGGCGACTCGCACACCTCCACGCATGGCGCGTTCGGTGCGCTGGCCATGGGCATCGGCACGTCCGAGGTGGAGCACGTCATGGCCACTCAGACACTGTCCCTCAAGCCGTTCAAGACCATGGCCATCAACGTCGAGGGCACGCTGCGCCCCGGCGTGACCGCCAAGGACATCATCCTCGCTGTGATCGCCAAGATCGGCACCGGCGGCGGCCAGGGCTATGTCCTGGAGTACCGCGGTTCGGCCATCCGTGCGCTGTCCATGGATGCCCGGATGACCATCTGCAACATGTCCATCGAAGCCGGCGCCCGCGCAGGCATGGTGGCTCCGGACGAGACCACGTACGCGTACGTCAACGGCCGGCCGCACGCGCCGCAGGGCGCCGACTGGGATGCCGCCGTCGAATACTGGAACACGCTGCGCACCGACGACGACGCCGTTTTCGACGCCCAGGTTGACCTGGACGCAAACACCCTCGAGCCGTTTGTCACCTGGGGCACCAACCCGGGCCAGGGCGTCTCGCTGTCGGCCAAGGTGCCGTCCCCGGAAGACTTCGGCGACGAGAACGCCAAGGCCGCCGCGGAACGTGCCCTGCAGTACATGGGCCTGGAAGCCGGAACGCCCATGAAGGACATCCGGGTGGACACCGTCTTCCTGGGCTCCTGCACCAACTCGCGCATCGAGGACCTGCGCGCCGCGGCGGACATCATCCGCGGCCGCGAGAAGGACCCGAAGGTCCGGATGTTGGTAGTCCCCGGCTCGGCCCGCGTACGGCTTGAGGCCGAGGCTGAGGGCCTGGACAAGGTCTTCAAGGACTTTGGCGCAGAATGGCGCTTCGCCGGCTGCTCCATGTGCCTGGGCATGAACCCGGACCAGTTGGAGCCGGGGGAGCGGTGCGCCTCCACCTCCAACCGCAACTTCGAAGGCCGGCAGGGCAAGGGCGGCCGTACGCACCTCGTTTCCCCGGTGGTTGCAGCCGCAACGGCCGTCCGCGGAACGCTGAGTTCGCCGTCGGACCTCGAACCGGCACCGGAATCCGCAGCCCTCACCACCGACGCCGCCTAGGAAGACGCCATGGAAAAGTTCACCACCCACACCGGCGTCGGCGTCCCGCTGCGCCAGAGCAACGTTGACACGGACCAGATCATCCCGGCCGTTTACCTCAAGCGCATCACCCGCACCGGCTTTGAAGACGCGCTGTTCTCAGCGTGGCGCAAGGACCCTTCCTTCATCCTGAACCAGGAGCCGTTCAACGCCGGGTCCGTGCTGGTGGCCGGCCCCGATTTCGGCACCGGTTCCTCCCGTGAGCACGCCGTCTGGGCGCTCAAGGACTATGGCTTCCGTGCCGTCCTCTCTTCCCGTTTCGCCGACATCTTCCGCGGCAACTCGGGCAAGCAGGGACTCCTTGCGGCCCAGGTTGCCCAGGATGACATTGAGCTCATCTGGAAGACGCTCGAGAACGCCCCCGGGACCGAGGTGACCGTTGACCTCGCCTCCAAGACCGTGACCTGCGGCAACGTGGTGGCGCCGTTCGAGATCGACGACTACACGCGCTGGCGCCTGCTCGAGGGCCTCGATGACATCGGGCTGACCCTGCAGCACGAGGAGGACATCACGGCCTACGAAGCCACCCGGCCGTCCTTCAAACCCCTGACGCTGCCGGCCAGGACCTCCTGACCGGAATCCGGAAACTATTGCCGGAAAGGCCCGCCGCGGACAGCCGCGGCGGGCCTTTCCGCTGCCCCGGGATCGGCCGCCGCGCCCCACGCGTCCGCGTCAGTATTTCGGTTCGGTAACGCGAACTCATATGCTTAGCTGGTGCCTTTGTAAGGATTTGGGGGGCGAGTAGTCGTGAGGAAACCGGTAAATGAGTAGTGTTCTGACAATCCGCGGAGGCGTCCCGCTAACAGGCCGTGTCAGCGTCCGGGGTGCCAAGAACCTTGTGCCCAAGGCCATGGTGGCTGCCCTGCTGGGCAACGAGCCTTCCGTGCTGCGGAACGTTCCGGAGATCAAGGACGTGGAGGTGGTCACCAGCCTGCTCCAGCTGCACGGCGTGACCGTCGAGAAGGACCCCGTCACCGGCGACCTGACCCTGGATCCCAAGGCGGCCAAGACGGCGCCGAGCACGGCCATCGACGCCCACGCCGGTGATTCCCGGATTCCCATCCTGCTGTGCGGACCCCTGATCCACGCGATCGGGGAGGCCTTCATCCCGGACCTGGGTGGCTGCAAGATCGGCGACCGGCCCATCGACTACCACCTGAACGTGCTGCGGCAGTTCGGTGCCGTCGTCGAGAAGCGCCCGGGCGGCATCCACATTTCCGCGCCCAAGGGGCTGCACGGCGCCAAGATCTCCCTGCCGTACCCCTCCGTCGGTGCCACGGAACAGGTCCTCCTGAGCGCAACGCGCGCCGAAGGCATCACCGAACTCTCCGGTGCCGCCACCGAGCCCGAAATCGTCGACCTCATTGCCGTGCTCCAGAAGATGGGCGCCATCATCAGCGTCCAGACGGACCGGACCATCCGCATCGAGGGTGTCCGCGACCTGGGCGGCTATAACCACCGGGCACTGTCTGACCGCAACGAGTCGGCCTCCTGGGCGTCGGCGGCGCTGGTGACGCGCGGCGACATCTTCGTCGAAGGTGCCTCGCAGCGGGACATGATGACCTTCCTGAACACCTTCCGCAAGGTGGGCGGCGGCATGGACATCGGCGAGGACGGCATCCGCTTCTACCACCGCGGCGGCAAACTCAGCCCCCTGGTCCTCGAAACGGACGTCCACCCGGGATTCATGACCGACTGGCAGCAGCCGCTCGTCGTAGCGCTGACCCAGGCCGAAGGCGTGTCCATCGTGCACGAGACCGTCTACGAGAACCGCTTCGGCTTCACGGACGCCCTCATCCGCATGGGCGCCAGTATCCAGGTCCACCGGGAATGCCTGGGCAGCGTGCCGTGCCGCTTCGGGCAGCGGAACTTCCTGCACTCCGCCGTCATCTCGGGTCCCACTCAGCTCAAGGGAACCGACATTGACGTGCCGGACCTCCGCGGCGGCTTCAGCCACCTGATCGCCGCCCTGGCCGCCACGGGCACCTCGCGGGTGACGGGCATCGACATCATCAACCGCGGCTACGAGCGGTTCACGGAGAAGCTGGCCGGGCTGGGCGCGGACTTCGACATCTCGTCGGCGAAGTAGCGGGGGCCCGGTGAAAGAATCGGCCAAAAGCCACATAACGTTCGTGATTATCGCCGGCATTGTCCGGCCGGTCCTGAACCTGATCATGAACAAGAAATGGGAGGGCACGGACAAACTTCCCGCGGGCGGATTCATCGCCGTGCCCAACCACTGCACCGAGATCGACCCCCTCGTGATCGGGCACATGCTGTACAGCAACAAGCGCGCCCCGCACTTCCTGGCGAAGTCGGGCCTCTTCAAGGTCCCGGTGGTTGGCCAGGTATTGCATGCCACCAAGCAGATTCCGGTGGAACGTTCGACGGCGGGGGCTAACCGCTCGCTGCAGCTCGCCCAGGAGATTGTGGCTGAAGGTGGAGCCATCATCATCTACCCCGAGGGTACGCTGACCCGCGATCCGGACCTGTGGCCGATGAAGGGTCACACCGGCGCCGCACGCCTGGCACTTGAGACCGGCATCCCGGTGGTGCCGATGGCGCACTGGGGCGCGCACGAGCTGTTTCCCCGCTACGCCAAGCGGTTCCACCTGTTCCCGCGCAAAACGTCCAGGATCCGGATCGGCGACCCCGTTGACCTTTCCCGGTTCGCGGGCCGGTCCCGGGACAAGGCCACCCTGGCCGAGGCCACGGACGTCATCATGGACGCCGTGACCGGGCTCCTGGCCGAACTCCGCGGGGAGCAGGCGCCGGCCCGGCGCTGGGACCCGACCGCCCACAACCAGACGAAGCACGGCCGCGACGTCGAGCGGGGCGGGAAATGACGCCTGTCCACGGCCGGCCCGGTTCGGCCGTGTCCGTGGCAGTCCTGGGCGCCGGTTCGTGGGGGACCACGTTCGCGAAAACCCTGGCCGACGCCGCCACCGCCTCGGGCGTTGACCGCCGGATCCGGGTTTGGGGACGCCGGGCGGAAGTCGTTGCTGAGATCAACAACAACCACCGCAACCCCCAGTACCTCGCGGACATCGACCTTCCGCCGAGCATTACCGCCTCCACGGACGTGGCGGAGGTGCTGTCCGGAGCTGACCTCGTGGTCCTCGCCGTTCCCGCCCAGTCGCTGCGGCTCCAGCTGCGCAAATGGAAGCCCCTGGTCGGGCCTGATGCCCTCGTGGTGTCCCTGATGAAGGGCCTCGAACTGGGCTCGGACGCACGGATGAGCGAGGTGATCGCCGAGGAACTTGACATTCCCGCCAACCGCATCGCCGTCGTCTCCGGCCCCAACCTGGCCATGGAGATCGCCCGGGAGGAGCCCACGGCCTCGGTCGTCGCCTGCCCCGACTCCGCCGCGGCCGGCTGGATCGCCAGAAGCTGCACCGCCCCGTACTTCCGTCCCTACACCACGTCTGACATCGTCGGCGTCGAGATCGGCGGAATCGTCAAGAACGTCATCGCGCTGGCCGTGGGCATCTGCGAGGGTAAGCAGATGGGGGACAACACCAAGGCCTCAGTGATTACCCGCGGCCTGGCCGAAACCTCCCGCCTGGCCCTGGCCCTTGGCGGCAAGGCCCACACCATGGCCGGGCTGGCCGGTCTCGGCGACCTGGTGGCAACATGCTCGTCGCCGCTGTCCCGGAACCACACCGCGGGCCGCCTGCTGGGACAAGGACTTACGCTTGACGAGGTCGCCCAGAAAATGACCCAGACGGCTGAAGGCATCAAGTCCGGCCAGGCCGTCCACGAACTGGCCGGCAAGCTCGGCGTCGAAATGCCCATCACGGCGGCCGTCGTCGCGGTCCTCGCCGGAAAATTGTCCGTTGACCAACTCGGGCCGCTGCTGCTGTCCCGGGAACTTAAAGCCGAAGGCGATTACTGACAGTGTCGGAAGAAAACTTGACCGCAGCGGACACAACGAACCAAAGCGCACCTGCCCCAGCCAAGCCGCGGGTCGCCGTCCTCTTTGGCGGCCGCTCCAGTGAGCATGCCGTCAGCTGCGTAACCGCTGCCGGAGTGCTGGGGGCCATCGACCGGAACAAGTACGACGTCGTTCCTATCGGCATCGCTAAATCCGGCCAGTGGGTGCTTGCGTCCGGGGACACAGCCCAGTGGTCCCTCTCCGCCACCTCGCTTCCCGAGGTCCCGCCGTCGGCCCAGACGGTAAGCCTCACGGAAATCGGCGGCGAGCACCAGCTCATCGTGACGGCCCCCAACGAAGTGCCGCAGGAACTTGGCGCCGTTGATGTGGTGTTCCCGCTGCTGCACGGGCCGTTCGGCGAGGACGGCACCATCCAGGGGCTCCTGGAACTCTCCGACACCCGCTACGTCGGCGCCGGCGTGCTGGCCTCAGCCGTGGGCATGGACAAGCACTTCATGAAGGTGGTTTTCGAGGCCGCCGGCCTGAAAGTGGGTCCGTACATCGCAGTGACCGATCGGCAGTGGCGCAATGATCCCGAATCCGTCCGCAAGCAGGTCGACCTGCTGGGCTTCCCGGTGTTCGTCAAGCCCGCCCGCGCCGGATCCTCGATGGGCATCTCCAAGGTCGATTCGCTCGACGCCCTGGACGCCGCAATCGAGGCGGCCCGGGAGCATGACCCGAAACTGGTGATTGAGGCCGGCATCGTGGGCCGGGAAATCGAATGCGCCGTGCTCGAGGGGCGCGGTGGCGATGCGCCCCGCACGTCACTGCCGGGCGAGATCTCCGTGGCCGCCGGTGAGCACGAGTTCTATGACTTCCAGGCCAAGTACGTGGATGACGCGGCCGCCCTGAGCTGCCCTGCGGACATGCCCGGGGAAGCGATTGCCCGCGTCCGCGAGCTCGCTGCCGCGGCGTTCGATTCAGTGGGAGCGGAGGGCCTGAGCCGGGTCGACTTCTTCTACACGCAGGACGGCGACCTCATCATCAACGAGATCAACACCATGCCCGGGTTCACCCCGAAAAGCATGTACCCGCAGATGTGGGCAGCCACCGGCCTGTCCTATCCGGACCTGATCGATGAGCTGATCCACCTGGCGCTGACCCGCAAAACGGGCCTGCGCTAGATTCCTGCCTACTTGCTGGTGGGCAGGTCCTGGACTTCCTGCTGGCCCACGCATTTGCGGCTGGCCTTGATCTTCGCGGCTGCGCCGGACAGATCAGCGAGGACAGTGGCCGAGCTGATCTTGTCCGGATCCATCAGGATTTCTGTGGCGGGTTCCCGGCCGTAGGTGGTCAGCGTCCACACGGGGTTGCCCTCCTTGATCACCCAGTCGACGTCGTTGACGCTGACGCAGCGGTCAGTGGTGGGCCCGGGGACGTTGACCCCGCACCGCAGGACCACCTGCGACGGGTCTCCCCAGGCGGCTGTGGCCTGGCTGTTCGTCTTCCGCAGGCGGGCATCGCCGATGGCATCCGGAAGTGCCACCATCATCGGCGCGCAGGCCGGATTGGCTGCGTCGGCGGCGGGGGCGACGTCGACGGCGGGTGAACAGCCGCCCAGCGCCAGTCCAGTGAGCGCGGCGGCCGCTGCCAGCCCAAGCCTGCGGACGGATTTCGGGGCAGGTTTCTGGGCAGCTTTGTGGACAGGCGGGTAATGCATCCTTCAAGCCTATCGTTCCGCGCGGAGCCGGACGGACCGCCGAAGTGCCGTCCGCACTCCTTGCTTGCCGGGGCGGAAACACGCCAGCCGAAAATGTCCGTCCGTGGCGGTAGCGTAGTGGCGTGCCCCAAACACCATTGACTGTCGCCCAACTGTCCGAAGCGGAGCTTCTGGCACGGATTTTCCCGCGCCTGGAACTCAGCGCCCTGCACAGTGCAGCCGTGGTCCTTGGACCGGGCGATGACGCCGCCATTGTTGCGGTTCCGGACGGCAGGACGGTCATCAGCATCGACACCCAGGTCCAGGACCAGGACTTCCGGCTTGAGTGGAACAACGGCTACCGGACCACCGGCTATGACGTCGGATGGAAAGCCGCCGCGCAGAACCTCAGCGACATCAACGCCATGGGCGCGTCGGCAACCTCCATGGTGGTCAGCCTGACCATGCCCCCGGCCACGCCGGTCGGATGGGTGGAGGACCTGGCGGACGGCCTCACCGCTGCCATCAGCAAGCTGGGGGCGGGCGCCTGCTCTGTCGCCGGCGGCGACCTTGGCCGCGGCCGCGAGCTGTCCGTCACGGTTGCAGTCCTCGGCACGCTCGACGGCGGCCAGCCGGTCCTGCGGTCAGGTGCCCGCGAAGGTGACACGGTGGCCATCGCCGGGCGGGCAGGCTGGGCCGCCGCCGGGCTGGCATTGCTGGAGTCCAGTCATCATGTGAGTTCCCTTACGCCAGAGCTGCTGTCACTGCTTGAGCTTCAGTGCCGGCCGGAGCCGCCCCTGGAGGCCGGGCCCCTGGCGCGCCTGTCCGGCGCCACGGCCATGATGGACATTTCCGACGGCCTGGTCCGGGACGGAACCAGGCTGGCCGTGGCAAGCGGCGTTGTGCTGGACCTGGATCCGGGGCAACTTGGCCGGCTCGCCGGGCCCCTCCGCCCGGCGGCCACCCTGCTGGGCGCCGACCCGCGCGCCTGGGTGCTCGGCGGCGGGGAAGACCACGGGCTTCTGGCCACATTCCCGGCGGGCGTGCAGGTGCCGCCCGGGTTTACTGGGATAGGCTCAGTACAGGCCTGCGGCGCAGACAAGGCGCCGGGCGTGACGATCGCGGGACGGACCGCTGACTCCGTGGGATGGGATCACTTTGCAGACTAAGGTTGCCGCGAACGCGCAAGCGATGAAGCGGTGGTTGGGCAAGGCCGAAACCGCACTGGGCAACCACAGCGACCGCCTGAATGCCATCAATATCTTCCCCGTGGCGGACGGTGACACCGGAACCAACCTGTACCTCACCGTCCGTGCCGCATCCCGGGCGCTGCAGGATGCCGCCGCCGAACCCGCCCCCGCCGGCCACCATGCACAGCACAATGACGTGGGTGCGGTTCTGGCGCGTGCCGGCCAGGCGGCGATGGAGCAGGCCAAAGGGAACTCCGGCACGCTGTTCTCCGTGTTCCTCTGCGCCGCGGCCGAACCGCTGGCCGGCCATGCCAGGCTGACCTCCTCGCTCCTCGCCGCCGCCCTCAACCGGGCTCAGATCAGGGCCTGGTCCGCGCTGAGCGACCCCGTTCCCGGCACCATGCTGTCCGTAATGGAAGCAGCAGGCCGGGCCGCGGCCGCCGTCGACGCAGGCCAGAACGGCAACGACAGCAACCACGCGCTGGGACTGGTCCTGGATGCGGCTGTGGAGGCTGCCCTTGAGGCCGTGGTCCGCACGGAGGGGCAGCTTGATGCCCTGCAGGCCGCGCACGTGGTGGACGCCGGCGGTGTGGGCATGCTGCTGATTCTGGATTGCCTCCGTTCGGCGGTGCTCGGCGAGGAGCTGCGCAGCGAACTGCTGGACGGCCTGCACGGCTACGACCTTCAGGACCCCCACATCCACACCGACATGCCGGACGACGACGGCGTTGAGGTCATGTGCACCATCAGCCTGTCCCCGCTGGACGCCGCCACGCTCCGGCAGCGCCTGGATGAACTCGGGGACTCCGTAATCATGAGCCAGGTCGGCCCTTCCGCGGACGCCGAGGGCCGGTACCGGTGGCGGGTCCACGTGCACGTCCCGGACGCGCTCCCCGCCCTTGCCATGATCAGGTCGCTGGGCGATCCGGCCGACGTGTCTGTCAGCGAGCTCGCCCTGCCCCGGGACCCGTCGGGAGAAGTGAGCGCAGAAGGACGATGAACGTCGAACTGGAACTCGGCCTGGAGCGCCGGGTCGGCAAGCGCTCCGCCGGCGTGATCGAAAAGCACCTGGGCATCACCACGGTGGGCGGCCTGCTCAACTACTATCCGCGCCGGTACCTCAACCGCGGTGAACTGACGCCCATCAGCGAACTGCCGCTCGACGAGGACGTCACCCTCATCGCCAGCGTCGTCTCCAACGGCACCCGGCAGATGCGCGCCCGGAAAGGCTCCATCACCGACGTCGTCATTACCGACGACGGCAGAACGGGCACGCTGAAGATCAGTTTCTTCAACGGCCGCCGCGCCAAGGCGGAGCTGCTGCCCGGCAGGCGGGCAATGTTCTCCGGGAAAGTGACGCGCTATGCAGGTTCCCTGGGACTCACGAACCCGAACTACCAGCTGCTGGATGAGGACCCGGATGTCCCGGGCATGGACCCGGAGAAGCTCGCAGCCATGCCCATCCCGATCTACCCGGCCACCGCACACCTCACCAGCTGGTCCATCCAGAAAGTCGTGAAAACCCTGCTGGAAACCGCGGACCTGAAAGCACTGCGGGATCCGCTGCCGGCGGCCATTTCGGCCCGCGAGAAATTCCTGCCGCTGCCCGAGGCCTACCGGCTCATCCATGCCCCGGAGACCGCGGAGGACTGGCGCACGGCCAGGGACCGGTTCCGTTACCAGGAGGCGCTGGTCCTCCAGTCCGCCCTTGCCCGGCGCCGCGCCCAGCTTGCTTCCGAGGAGGCCACCGCCCGGCGACCCGTGCCGGAGGGGCTGCTCGCGGCCTTCGACCGCCAGCTGCCGTTCACCCTGACCGCCGGCCAGTCCGCCGTCGGCAAGACCCTCTCCGCGGAGCTGTCGCAGGACGGGCCCATGAACAGGCTGCTGCAGGGCGAGGTCGGCTCCGGCAAAACCATCGTGGCGCTGCGGGCCATGCTCCAGGTGGTCGACGCCGGGGGACAGGCTGCGCTGCTGGCACCCACGGAAGTCTTGGCGGCACAGCACTTCGACTCCATCCGGCGCACCCTCGGCCCGCTGGCCCGCGACGGTCTCCTGGGCGGACTGGGTGACCATTCTGTGCAGGTCAGCCTGCTCACCGGCTCCATGCCCACCGCTGCGCGCAAGCAGGCGCTGCTCGACGCCGCTTCCGGAACCGCCGGGATCGTCATCGGCACGCACGCGCTGCTGAGCGACAACGTCACCTTCTTCGATCTGGGCCTCATCGTGGTGGACGAGCAGCACCGCTTCGGCGTGGAACAGCGCGATGCCCTGCGTGCCAAGGCCAGCAAGCCGCCGCACCTGCTGGTCATGACCGCCACTCCGATCCCCAGGACCGTAGCCATGACGGTGTTCGGCGACCTCGAAACGTCCGTGCTTGACGAACTGCCCGCAGGCCGGGCGCCCATCACCACACACGTCGTGGGACTCGCGGAGAACCCCGCCTGGGCAGCCCGCATCTGGACCCGGTCCCGTGAGGAGATCGAGTCAGGACACCAGGTGTACGTCGTGTGCCCCAAGATCGGGGCGGACGACGACGGCGACTTCACTCCCGGTGAAGCGGAACCTGATCCCGGGGAACTGGAGGGGGACGGATCCGCACGCGAGCTGGCTTCCGTGACCGCCGTCGTCGAGCACCTCAAAGTGGAACCGGCCCTGGCCGGAGTGGCGCTGGCGCCGCTCCACGGACGCCAGGACCCGGTGCTGAAGTCAGAGACCATGGCTTCCTTCACCGCCAACCAGACCAAGCTGCTCGTCTCCACCACCGTCATCGAGGTGGGCGTGGACGTGCACAACGCCACCCTGATGGTCATCCTGGACGCGGACCGCTTCGGCATCTCCCAGCTTCACCAGCTCCGCGGGCGCGTGGGCCGGGGCGGGCTGCCGGGCACGTGCCTGCTCGTGACCACGCTCGAACCGGGGCACCCGAGCCGGCGCAGGCTGGACGCCGTGGCGGCCACCACCGACGGATTCGAGCTGTCCCAGGAGGACCTGAAGCTGCGCCGCGAGGGCGACATCCTCGGAGCCTCGCAGTCCGGTGGCCGGTCCACGCTGAAGCTGCTCCGCGTGCTCGAGCACGAGGACATCATCGCCCGGGCCCGCCAGGACGCGCAGAAGATCGTCGCCGCAGACGCCGCCCTGACCGGCTACGCGGCGCTTGCCGAGGCCATTGACGAGTACCTGAATCCCGAGAAGGAGGCGTTCCTTGAACGCGGCTAGCACGAACCCCCTCCCGCCCGGGCCGGCACTGGCGGGGGCCGGGGCATGAGCAGGATTGTTGCCGGTGCCGCTGGCGGAACCCCGCTGGCCAACGTGTCGGGGTCCCTGACGCGACCCACCACGGACCGGGTCAAGGAGGCACTGTTTTCCCGGCTGGACGCGTTCGACGTGCTCGGCGGTGCCCGGGTCCTGGACCTGTACGCCGGGTCGGGGGCGCTTGGGGTGGAGAGCGCCAGCAGGGGGGCTGAAACCGTCGATCTCGTGGAGTTCGACGCGAAGGCCAGCGCCGTGTGCCAGCGCAACGCCGATCTCATCAACGGAGTCCTGGACCGCAAGGCCGTCACGGTCCACCGCTCCAAGGTGGAGTCCTTCCTCGACCGGGTCGCCGGGGACGCCAGATGGGACGTCGCCTTCCTGGATCCGCCATACCCCCTCGAAGAGCCGGCGCTGGCGTCTGTCCTGGAGAAGCTTGCACCGCACCTCAGCGAGGGTGCGGTGGTGGTGGTGGAACGCTCATCGCGGGCTACCGAACCCGGATGGCCGGAAGGACTGGAGCGCTTCGCCGAGAAGAAATACGGCGAGACCCGGCTGTGGTACGCCGAACCGTCCAGCGGCCAGGAAGTGGACGTCGCGCTGGCGGCCGAGGACTAGTTCCTTGTCTGAGGGGCGACGCTAGTCCCACAACCGGCTTAGTCCGACAACCGGTCCAGCTCCACTCCTGCCAGGACCTTGGCCGGATGGGGTCCGCGTGCCGTGAGGGCGGCGGACCACGGGGGCGGCCACGGCTTCCTGGTGCCGGCCAGGATGATGTTTCCCGGATATTTTCCCGTGAACATCCCGGATTCGGCACAGGCGGCGACGTCCGTCATGGCCCTTCGCAGCGCTGCCACCTGGCTCCGCACGAGCGTCAGGCCCGGCTCGTCGCCGACATTCACGATCAGCACGCCCCGTTCCGTGAGGCGTGCGGCGGCTTCCTGGTAGAACTCTGTGCAGGCGATATGCGCGGGCGCCTCCGGCCCGGAGAAGATGTCGAGGATGACGACGTCGAAACGGAGGTCCGCGGGCAGCTCCGACAGGGCGGCGCGCGCATCACCGATGACGGTGTGGAGGTTTGTGCCGTCCGGCAGCGGCAGCCGCTCGAGCACGAAGTGCAGCAGCTCCCGCTCCAGCTCGACGGCGTACTGCACGGAGCCGGGGCGGGTCGCCTGGATATACCGTGCCAGGGTCAGGGCGCCGGCGCCCAGGTGCAGCGCGCGGATGGGTTCACCCCACGGCGCGGCGAGGTCCACGATGTGCCCGATGCGGCGCAGGTATTCGTAGAAGATGTCCTCGGGATCGGCCAGGTCCACATGGGACTGCTCCGCTCCGCCGATGCTGAGCACGAACCCGCCGTCTGTATAGGTATCCGGTTCTATGACGGCGTGCTGGCCGGTGGCGCGCAGGAAGCGCGTGGCCCGGGCGCCGCCGTCGGCCATGGTCAGAGCCTGTCCTGGAGCGTCGCCAGCCGCGCGGCGGCTTCCTCGAGGACTTCGTCGCGCTTGCAGAACGCGAACCGCAGCAGGCTGCGCGTCCGCTCTGCGCCCTCGGGGTGGCAGAACACAGGCACCGGGATCGCCGCCACGCCCACCAGCCCGGGCAGGCGGCGGGCCAGGTCCACCGAGTCCCGGATGCCCAGCGGCGAGGTGTCCACGTTGACGAAGTAGGTGCCGTCGGGCGTGAACACGTCCAGGCCGGCCGCGCGCAGCCCCTCGCTCAGGATGTCGCGCTTCTTCCGCAGCGTGGCGGAGATGCCCTCGTAGAACTCGTCGGGCAGGGCCAGTCCGGTGGCAATGGCGCTCTGGAACGGGGTGCCGGAACTGTACGTGAGGAACTGCTTCACGGTCCGGACCGCCGCTACCAGGTGCTCGGGGCCGCTCAGCCAGCCGACCTTCCAGCCGGTGAAGGAGAACGTTTTGCCCGCCGAGGAGATGGTGACCGTCCTGTCGGCGGCCCCCGGCAGCGTGGCCACCGGTATGTGCCGGACGCCGAACGTGAGGTGTTCGTAAACCTCGTCGGTGATGATGATCGCGTCATGCTTCCGGGCGAGGTCGACGACGCGCTGAAGCACCTCGCGCGGGAAGACCGCGCCGGTGGGGTTATGCGGGTTGTTCAGCAGCACGACTTTGGTGCGGTCGGTGAAGGCCGCTTCGAGGGCTGCGGAATCAGGCAGGAAATCGGGGGCCAGCAGAGGGGCAGTGACATGCGTGGCGCCGGAGAGCCCAATGATCGCGCCGTAGGAGTCGTAGAACGGCTCGAAGGTCAGGACCTCATCGCCGGGGCCGACGAAGGCCAGCAGGGACGCAGCGATTGCCTCGGTGGCGCCGGTGGTGACGATGATTTCAGTGTCCGGGTCCGGTTCCAGTCCGTAGAACCGGTTCTGGTGTGCGGACACGGCCTTCCGGAGCTGGGGGATCCCCTTGCCGGGCGCGTACTGGTTGGAGCCTTCGGCGATCGCGGCCTGGGCGGCCGCCTTGATCTCCGCGGGGCCGTCCTCGTCGGGGAAACCCTGCCCCAGGTTGATGGCGCCGGTCTGCAGGGCCAGCGTGGTCATCTCCTCGAAGATCGTCACGCCCAAAGCGCCGTCACTTGCCAGCAGGTTCGCCCCGGTGGCCGCACGCTGCCAGGGTGCCGGAAGTGTTTGTGTCATAGGTTTCCTGCCTGTCTGTTCAGCACTCTCTTCAGCCGCGGGCGCGTGGGCGGCCGGTGCCCCAGTCATGGTATCCCGGGCCGCCGATACGGTAGGTTCGGAGCATGAGACGCGCCGTATGCCCAGGCTCCTTCGACCCCATCCACAATGGACACCTCGAGGTCATCGCCAGAGCCGCGAGCCTGTTTGATGAAGTGATCGTCGCCGTGTCCACCAACTATGCCAAGAAGTACCGTTTTCCGCTCGAGGAACGGATCGAGATGGCCAGGGAGACGCTGGCCTCCCTTCGGGGCATCGTCGTGGAACCCGTCGGGGAAGGGCTCCTGGCGGAGTACTGCCGGCAGCGCGGAGTGTCCGCCATCGTGAAGGGGCTGCGGTCGTCGTCGGACTTTGACTACGAACTGCCCATGGCGACGATGAACCGCCAGCTGAGCGGAGTGGAGACCGTGTTCCTCCCGGCGGAAGCGCACTACCTTCACCTGTCATCGACCCTGATCAAGGAAGTGGCCACCCTCGGCGGCAGTGTCTCTGAGTACGTGCCCAGGTCGGTGCTGAAACGGCTTCTTTCGGGCGCGCCTTGAGCAGCCCAGCCCGTCAGGGGGTAGGCTTGTCCGGTACGTTTCCGGTGCACGCCGGCCGCGTGCCCCGGCGTGGCATCCGGTTTGAGTCCGTCAGGGAGTTCAGGCTAAGATGGTACGTCGGTCATATGTTCAACAGGAGTTCTCATTAAGCGAGATGCAAGTTCGCCCTTGATGTTCGATGTCAAGGACCTCGGACGCAGTCCGGGGAGCATGCGTACACTGACGGAACATGTACCCGCGCCGGGGGATCTCGGCGTGGCGCTCATTGGCGTTCAGGAAGGCTCGGATATCGAGCTCGACCTGAGGCTTGAGGCCGTACACGAAGGAATTCTGGTATCAGGAACCGCGTTCGCCGAAGTTAAAGGTGAGTGCGGCCGATGCCTGGATCCCCTTGCGTATGACCTTGAGGTCAATGTGCAAGAACTTTTCTTCTACGAAGGCGCACTGCCTTCCGACGAGGAAGACGATGAAGAGCAACGTCGAGTCGAGCACGATCTGATCGATCTTGAGCCGGTGTTGCGGGACGCAGTTGTTACCATGCTGCCGTTCCAGCCGGTGTGCCGGGAAGACTGCCAGGGCCTGTGTTCCGAATGTGGAGCGCGCCTGGAAGACGAGCCGGGGCACCACCACGAGGTCGTAGATCCTCGCTGGGCTGCCCTAGCTGATCTGGCTAAGCCTGACCGGCAAAATTGATTTGTAAGTGTTTTTCTAGAGAGAAATGAGTTAGCCGTGGCTGTTCCCAAGCGGAAAATGTCTCGCTCGAATACCCGCGCCCGCCGCTCCCAGTGGAAGGCAACTGCCCCCCACCTGGTGAAGACCATCGAGAACGGCCAGGTCACCTACAGCCTGCCGCACCAGGCAAAGGTCGTCACCGACTCGGCTGGCACTGCGCTGTTCCTTGAGTACAAGGGCCGCAAGGTCGCGGACGTCTAATCGGCCTCCAAGCTGATCAGGATGTCTTCAACTGAAGAGCTTCTGAAGCGTCTCGGTGTCTTCATTGACGCCGGGACGCTTCGTCTTGCTCTGACACACCGTTCGTACGCCTACGAAAACGGCGGCATACCCACCAACGAGCGCCTTGAGTTCCTGGGCGACTCCATCCTGGGCTTCTCCGTCACCGATGCGCTGTACCGCGACAACCCCACGCTTCCCGAGGGCGACCTCGCCAAGCGCCGGTCGGCCGTGGTGAGTACCCGGGCTCTCGCCGGCATCGGCCGCAGCCTGGGCATCGGGGATTACATTTACCTCGGCCAGGGGGAGAAGCTCACCGAAGGCAAGAACAAGGCCTCGATTCTGGCCGACACCATGGAAGCCCTCATTGGCGCCACCTACGTGTCCAACGACATCGAGACCGCCCGCCAGCTGGTGATGCGGCTGATCGGACCGCTCCTGAAGGACGCCGCCGCCCTCGGTGCCGGCACGGACTGGAAAACCAGCATCCAGGAGCTGGCCGCCGGACGGCAGCTGGGCAGCATCTACTACGCTGTGGAGGGCTCCGGCCCGGACCACGCGCGTACCTTTGTCGCCGTACTCCAGATCGGCGGAACCGCCTACG
The DNA here is from genome assembly GCF_042791415.1 of Arthrobacter sp. NPDC056691. Classification (NCBI taxonomy): domain Bacteria; kingdom Bacillati; phylum Actinomycetota; class Actinomycetes; order Micrococcales; family Micrococcaceae; genus Arthrobacter; species Arthrobacter sp. NPDC056691. The sequence continues at coordinate 35,883 of NZ_JBHTXX010000004.1, read as the reverse complement.
GAAAAGGCTCCGGCCACTCCAAGAAGGAAGCCGAGCAGGAAGCTGCCGCGGATGCCTGGCGGAAGCTTTCCGGTGCGGAAGCCAAAGCCTCGGGTGCCGAGTCTGCACTCGCTGGCGCGGACCCTGCAGCGGAGGACGCCAAGGCGGCCCCGTCGGATTCCGCCGCGGGCAGCTAAGCGCCCGTGCCTGAACTTCCCGAAGTCGAGGTGGTCCGCCGCGGCCTGGTCAACTGGGTGCGCGGCCGGACCATCACCGGCGTTGACGTGGTTGACCCCAGGTCCGTCCGCCGGCACGCCCTGGGACCCGAGGATTTCGCCGGGGACCTTGAGGGAGCCAAGGTCCTCGACGTCGTCCGCCGGGGCAAGTTCCTCTGGATGCCGCTGCAGGAGGACGGCGCCCCGCGCGCTCATGGCGGTTCGGGCAGTGCCAATTCCGGGGTGCCGGGCGTCGCCCTCATGGCCCACCTTGGCATGAGCGGGCAGCTCCTGATGCAGGACAGCTCCGCTCCGGACGAGAAGCACCTGAAGATCCGCCTGCGGCTGAGCCCGGCGGGAACCATGCCGGAGCAGCTGCGGTTCGTGGACCAGCGGATCTTCGGCGGCCTGTTCGTCACCACGCTCGTTCCCACGGATGACGGCGGGCCCGGCGGGATCGCGGAGGACCCGGTGCCGGTCATTGCGGAGGAAGCCTCACACATCGCGCGCGACCCCCTGGATCCGCACTTTTCCTTTGACACTTTCTACCGCCGCCTCCGGAAGCGGAAGACCGGACTCAAACGCGCACTGCTGGACCAGGGGCTCGTCTCCGGGATCGGCAACATCTACGCTGACGAGGCCCTGTGGCGGGCAAAGCTGCACTATGCGCGGCCCACCGACACCCTCCGGCGGGCCGACGCCGAGCGCGTGCTCGCCGCCGCCCGCGACGTGATGACCGATGCCCTGGCCGCCGGCGGGACCAGCTTCGATTCCCTGTACGTCAACGTCAATGGCGCGTCCGGCTATTTTGAGCGGTCGCTCAACGCTTACGGCAGGGAGGGTGAGGAATGCCGCCGCTGTGCGGCTGCGGGGATCCGCAGCATCCTGAAGCGCGAGCAGTTCATGAACCGTTCCTCCTACACCTGCCCCGTGTGCCAGCCGCGGCCACGCAATGGCCGCTGGTGACAATTGCCACCCAGCTTCGGAGGGCCCGAAGCGCCGTAAATCCGGGGATCCCGGCCCGCCAGCCACTAGATTTGGTGGATGACAAGCAGCCGCTGCCGCCACCTATGGAGATCTGAAAAACTTTGCACCTCAAAAGTCTGACCGTCCGGGGCTTCAAGTCGTTTGCGTCGGCCACGACGTTCGACTTTGAGCCTGGCGTCACGGCAGTCGTCGGTCCCAACGGCTCGGGCAAGTCCAATGTGGTGGACGCCCTTGCCTGGGTCATGGGCGAGCAGGGCGCCAAGACCCTCCGCGGCGGCAAAATGGAGGACGTCATCTTTGCCGGCACGTCCGGCCGCCCGCCGCTGGGCCGCGCGCACGTCTCGCTCACCATCGACAACACCGACGGCGCCCTGCCGATCGAATACAGCGAAGTCACCATCTCCCGCACGCTGTTCCGCACCGGCGGTTCCGAGTACGCCATCAACGGCTCGGCTTGCCGGCTCCTGGACATCCAGGAACTCCTCTCCGACTCCGGACTCGGCCGCGAAATGCACGTCATCGTGGGACAGGGCCAGCTGGACCGGGTGCTGCACGCCACTCCCGAGGACCGCAGGGGCTTCATCGAAGAAGCCGCCGGCATCCTCAAACACCGGCGGCGCAAGGAGAAGACCGTCCGCAAGCTGGAGGCGATGCAGGCCAACCTCCAGCGGCTCAGCGACCTGACCGCGGAAATCCGCCGGCAGCTCACGCCCCTCGGCAAGCAGGCCGAGGTGGCACGGCGCGCGCAGACCGTCCAGTTCGAGGTCCGCGATGCCCGGGCCAGGCTGCTGGCCGATGACCTGGTCCAGCTCCAGAACACCCTGGCACAGGACATCGCCGACGAGTCTGCGCTCAAGGCGCGGCGCGCCGTCGTCGAAACCCAACTCGACGAGGGACGCAGGGGGCAGGCGTCCCTGGAGCAGCTCGCGGCCGAGGCGACCCCCCGGCTGAACGCCGCCCGGGACACGTGGTACCAGCTCTCCGCCGGACGGGAACGCCTGCGTTCGCTCGCGTCCCTGGCCCAGGAACGCTGCCGCCTGCTTGGCTCCGCAGACCCGGCGCCGGAGCCGGGCAGGGACCCGGAACAGCTGGAGCGGCAGGCCGCACGGGTCCGCGGCGAGCAGGCGGAGCTGGAAAGGGACATCCTCGAAGGACGCGCCGCGCTGGATGCCGCCACTGCCGCCAAGTCAGCGGCCGAGGACGCCGCCGCGGCCGAGGAGAAGCGGCTCACCGCCGCGCTGCGGGCCGCCGCCGACCGGCGTGAGGGCCTGGCACGCCTGGCGGGCCAGGTGGGGGCAGCACGGTCAAAGGTGGAATCTGCCCAGGCCGAAGTCGGCAGGCTGCGCGAATCCCTTGCCGCCGGCGATGAGCGCCGCCGGCACGCCCAGTTCGAGTTCACCGCGCTCGAATCCCAGGTGGCGGGGGTCGAGGACGGCGAGGAAACCCTTGACGCCGAATACGAGGACGCCAGCGCCGCCCTCGACGGCATCCTCGTTGAGATCGATTCGCTCAAGAGCACCGAACGCGACGCCGTCCGTGAACGGGACGCGCTGAAGGCGCGGCACGAAGCCCTGCAGCTGGGACTCAACCGCAAGGACGGCTCCGAGCATGTCCTCGGTGCCGGGGTGCCCGGCACCATTGGCCCGCTGGCGGCGGCCCTGACCGTTGAACCGGGCTATGAGGCCGCCGTTGCGGCAGCCCTGGGCAGCGCTTCGGACGCCATCGTGGTGCGGGATGCCGAAACGGCAGCAGAACTGGTGCGCCTCCTGCGGGACGACGACGCCGGCCGGGCCACACTGCTGCTCGAGGCCGCTTCCCCTCCCGCAGGAACGCCAGCTACCGAAGGCGCTGCCGCATCCTGTGCGCTGCCGGCCGGTGCCCGTCCGGCAGCGGACCTGGTGACGGCCTCCGGAACCACGGCGGAGGCCGTGCGGATACTGCTCGCTGCCACCGCCGTCGTCGGGGACCATGACACCGCGGCGGACCTCGTCGCCCGGCACCCCGACCTCACCGCCGTGACCCTGGCAGGCGACGTGTTCACCGCTTTGACTGTCACCGGCGGTTCCGCGAAGGCGCCCTCGCTGCTTGAGGTTCAGGCGGCCGTCGACGACGCCGCGTCCCGGCTGACGGCCGTCACCGCCGGGCTGGAACAGTGCCGCTTTGCCCTCGCTGCCGCCGAGGCCCGCCGCTCTGAAGCGCAGGAACGGGCGGACGCCGCGCTGGATCGCCTGCACGAATCGGATGCCCGGCTGGCCGCAGTAGCCGAACGGCTGGGCCACCTCAACTCGGTCCTGCGCAGCGCCGTCGGCGAAAGCGAACGGCTGGCGGCGTCGCTGGCCCGTGCCGAGGCAAACATCGTCACCGAACAGGAGGCGCTGACGGCGGTGACCGCCCGGCTGGCGGCGGCCCAGGAGGCCCCGGCCGAGGAGGAACCGTCCACCGGGCAGCGTGATGCGCTGGCCCTGGCCGCGTCGCAGGCGCGGTCCGCCGAAATGGAAGCCCGGCTGTCGCTGCGCAGCCGGGAAGAACAGCTCACAGCCATCCGCAACAGGGCCACCTCGCTGGAACGCGCGGCGGCCGCGGAACGCAGGGCGCGTGAGCAGGCGGCCGAGCGGGCGCGCCGTCGAAGGATCCAGGCCAGGCGGGCGGCGGCAGTCTCGGCCGCGGCGGAACAGCTGATCCGCTTCAGCGATGTCTCCGTGGAGCTGGCCAGCCGGGAACGGGACCACGCCGAGCAGGTACGGGAGCGGCGGGACCGTGAACTGGCCAATATCCGCACGGCGAACGATGCGCTGGCCCGCGAACTGGCGGAACTGACTGACTCGGTTCACCGCGACGAGCTGGCCCGTGCCCAGCAGCGGCTCCGGATCGAGGCGCTGGAAACGAAGTCGGTGGACGAGCTGGGACTGACCGCGGACCAGCTCGTGGCAGACTACGGGCCGGACCAGCCGGTGCCCCTGCCCGCGGCCGCTTCCACGGACAAATGGGCGGCGCTGCGGGCCCCGGTCGACGCCGGGGGCCAGCCGGTGGTGGAAGGCGTGCCGTTCGTCCGCGCGGAGCAGGAAAAGCGGCTCCGCAAGGCCGAACGTGACCTGTCGTCGCTGGGCAAGGTCAACCCCCTGGCGCTGGAGGAATTCGCCGCTCTGGAGGAACGCCACCAGTTCCTCAGCACGCAGCTGGAGGACCTCAGAGCCAGCCGCAAGGACCTGCTGGACATCATCAAGGAAGTCGATGACCGCGTGCAGAAGGTCTTCTCGGAGGCCTTCGCGGACACCTCGGCCCAGTTCGTGCGTGTCTTCGGCCGGCTCTTCCCCGGCGGCGAGGGCAGGCTGGTGCTGACCGATCCCGCGGACATGCTCACCACCGGCATTGAGGTCGAGGCCAGGCCCGCGGGCAAGAAGATCAAACGGCTGTCCCTGCTGTCCGGCGGCGAACGGTCACTGACCGCAGTGGCCCTGCTCGTGGCCATCTTCAAGGCCCGGCCGTCGCCGTTCTACGTCATGGACGAGGTTGAAGCCGCCCTCGATGACACAAACCTCAGCCGGCTCATTACGATCTTTGAAGAGCTCCGGGAATCCAGCCAGCTGATTGTGATCACGCACCAGAAGCGGACCATGGAGGTGGCCGACGCGCTTTACGGCGTGACGATGCGGGGCGACGGCGTGTCCACCGTCATCAGCCAGCGGCTCGGAGCTGACGTCTAGGGTCCTCCAGGACGACGGCGCCCCGGCCGTCCGTGCCGCCTGCGGCTTGTGAGAAGCTAGGGGTGTGAATGACATCATCCCCATTCTTCTGCCCATTCTTGCTGCCCTGGTAGTCATCGGCGGGCTGGTCCCGGTGCTGATGAAGGCCCGGAAATCCGGCAACCAGTACCGCGGCACCCGGGACGCCAACGACCCCGTTGAGCCCCTCGGGGGCGGAGGGACCCTTCTCGAGGACCGCCCGGCCGCGCCCACCGCGCCTGCTGACCGCCAGGCTCCTGACGCCGTCGACCTTGAAGGGCTGGAAGGCGAGGTTCCGGATGACGCTGCCGGCCTGGAAGCCATCCCGGTGGAGACTCCGCTGCCCGTGGCCGGGCGGCTCACCCGTCTCCGGGAACGCCTGGTCAAGTCCAACAACGTCCTCGGCAAGGGCCTGCTGGCACTGCTCTCCAGCGACAAGATCGACGAGAACGTCTGGGACGAGGTGGAGGAGACCCTGCTCCTGGCCGACCTCGGCACCGAACCGACCATGCAGCTGGTGGACGCGCTCCGCGAACGCGTCAAGGTCCTGGGCGCGCGCGACCCCGAGCACGTCAAGGCACTGCTCCGGGAGGAGCTCATCAAGATCGTGGATCCCTCCATGGACAGGAGCCTGCGGATTGACCGGCACGCCGACCGGCCCGCCGTCATGATGGTGGTCGGCGTCAACGGCGTGGGCAAGACCACCACGGTGGGCAAGCTGGCCCGTGTCCTCGTTGCGGAGGACAAGGACGTCCTGCTCGGCGCGGCAGACACCTTCCGTGCCGCAGCCGCCGAGCAGCTGGCCACCTGGGGACAGCGCGTGGGGGTTCCCACCGTGAAGTCCGACATCGACGGCGCGGACCCGGCGTCCGTGGCCTACGAGGCCGTCAAGGCAGGCATCGACCAGGAAGTCGACGTCGTCATGATCGACACCGCCGGCCGCCTGCAGAACAAAGTGGGCCTGATGGACGAACTCGGCAAGGTCAAGCGCGTCATCGAAAAGCTGGCCGAGGTTGACGAGGTCCTCCTGGTGCTGGACGCCACCACCGGCCAGAACGGGCTCAACCAGGCCCGGGTCTTCGCCGAGGTCGTCAACATCACCGGCATCGTGCTGACCAAGCTGGACGGAACCGCGAAGGGCGGCATCGTCGTCGCCATCCAGAAGAGCCTCGGCGTGCCCGTCAAGCTCATCGGCCTCGGCGAGGGCGCGGACGACCTCGCACCGTTCGAGACCGAGGGTTTCGTCGACGCCCTCCTGAACTAGTCCGAACCCCAAGTAGGTAGCAGCAGGGGGCGTTCCCAGCCGTGGGAACGCCCCCTGCTGCTACACAGTTGGGTTAGTCCGCTGCACCGTCTCCCGCGCGGCCAGCCAGCCCAGGGCGGCGACCAGCAGCACGGCGCCGGTCGCAGCGAACGCCCAGCTGTAACCAAACCGGTCCGCCAGCAGGCCAACCAGCACTGGTCCGAGGATGGCGCCGATGTCGGAGGTCATCTGGTAGGCCGCCAGCACCGGTCCGCCCGAGCGTTCGCGGCCGATCACATCGGCAACCGCCGCCTGCTGCGCCGGGTTCAGCATTCCGGCACCCACTCCCGCCAGCATCGACGCAGCGAGGAACCATCCGAGCCCCTGGGTGAGTCCGATCCCCGCGGTGGCCGCGCCGGTGACCACGAGCCCGGCCACCATCATCGGCTTCCGGCCCAGGCTGTCCGCCAGCCGGCCCGATACGGTCAGGGCGAGGGCGTTCCCGGCAGCGAAGACTGCCAGCGCCCAGCCGGCCGCCCCTGGGCCGGAGCCCAGGGCCGTGACGGCAAACAGCGGCACCGTGGCCATGCGCACGCCAAACGTCGCCCAGCCATTCGCGAAGCTGGAGAGCATGGCTGCCCGGTAGGCGCTGTCGCCGACGGCCTCGCCGAGTTTCATGGCCGGCGCGCCCGTTGCCTCGCCTCGGGCTGACCCGGGTACATGGCTGAGCTGCGTCTGCACCACCAGGGCCGCGAGGACGAGGGCGCCGGCGTAGGCCAGGAACGGGACGCGCAGGCCGAAGCCCGCCAGCAGGCCGCCGACGATCGGCCCGCAGACGTTGCCGATCAGGAACGCCGACGCGTACGCACCCGATACCCGGCCACGGCTCTCCGGCGGCGCCAGCCTGATGACCAAGGCCATCGAGGCCACTGTGAACATGACCGACCCCGCGCCGCCCAGCCCGCGGAACACCAGCAGCTGCCAGTAGCTCTGGGCAAAGGCGCAGGCGGCGGTGGACGCCGCCACGATGAGCAGCCCGGCTACGTAGACCGGCCGCTCGCCGAGCCTGCCGATGAGGGCGCCGCCGGCGGGCGCGAACAGCAGCCGCATGAACGCAAAGATACTTACGATGACGGCGGCGGCCGTAGCCCCGACGTCGAACGTGGTGGCGAACTGAGGCAGCACCGGAGCCACGAGGCCGAAGCCCAGCGCGATTAGGAAGGCTGCGACCAGCATCACCTTGATGTCACGTGGCAGCGGAGTGCCGTCGGTGCGGCGGCCCACACTGAACCGGGGTTTGCCCGCGGCGTTACGGGGGAGTGGCGTCATGAAGCGGGGAATCCTTGCGAAACGGGCGGGACGGGCATTTGTGGCGGCTGAAACATAACCGTAACAAGCAGGATATGCACCATTTACGTCAGGGAGGTTGTTGTAACAGACCGGCAATCTAAATCCTCCGCCAGCGAAACACACCGCGGCAAAACTTGATTCAGGACGCAAAAGGCGTTGGGCAGGCGGATCACTCCGCAGCATTCGATCAAGGGAGGACGTGCACCATGGAACTTACCGCAGGTCACGTATGGCTCATGGTGGCGGCGGCACTTGTGCTGTTCATGACACCAGGTCTGGCATTTTTCTACGGCGGCATGACGCGCGCCAAGGCAGCACTGAACATGATGATGATGAGCTTCATCTCCATCGGCATGGTCGGCGTGGTGTGGGTACTCTGGGGCGCATCGATGAGCTCCGGTGAGGGTTTCCTGGAGATTGTCGGGAACCCGTTCGCCACGTTCGGCCTCGAGGGCATCACCGCCCCTGACGGCCTCATCAAGGTTGGCTACGCGGCCACCTTCGCAATCATCACGGTTGCCCTCATCAGCGGCGCGATCGCAGACCGCGCCAAGTTCGGCGCCTGGAGCGTCTTCGTGCCTGTCTGGGTCACCCTGGTGTACTGCCCCCTCGCCTACATGGTCTGGGGTGGCGGCCTCTTCGGTCCCGAGGGTGCCATCGGCAAGGCCCTCGGCCCCGCGATCGACTTCGCCGGCGGCACCGTGGTTCACATCAACGCCGGTGTGGCAGCACTGATCCTGGTCCTCATCATCGGCAACCGCAAGGGCTTCGGCAAGGACCCGAACCACCGCCCGCACAACATCCCGTTCGTCATGCTCGGCGCGGCCATTCTGTGGTTCGGCTGGTTCGGCTTCAACGGCGGCGCCGCCACCACCGCGGAACAGGCCGGCCTGATCTGGGTCAACACCCTCGCCGCTCCGGCTGCTGCCATGCTCGGCTGGCTGGTCACCGAACGTGTCCGTGATGGCCACCCCACCTCGCTGGGTGCTGCCTCCGGTGTCGTCGCCGGCCTCGTCGCCATCACCCCGGCCTGTGCAAACGTCAGCCCGGTCGGTGCCCTCGGACTCGGCGTCGTTGCCGGTGTGGCCTCCGCCCTCGCCGTCGGCCTCAAGTTCCGCTGGGGCTTCGATGACTCGCTGGACGTCGTGGGCGTGCATCTTGTCTCCGGCATCATCGGCACCGTGGCCCTCGGCTTCATCGCTCTTCCGACCGACGGCGTGGGCGGCGGCCTGTTCTACGGCGGCGGCTTCACGCAGCTCTGGGCCCAGCTGGCGGCAGCAGGGATCTCGATCGCCTACTCGGCCATCCTGACCACGATCATCGCGCTGGCCATCCACAAGACCATGGGCTTCCGTGTCTCCCAGGAGCAGGAAGCGGTGGGCGTGGACCTCAGCCTGCACGCAGAAACCGCCTACGAGTTCGGCGTCGGCGGCCACGGCGGCAGCTTCCAGCCCCTGCATGAGCTGATCACCGGCGGGCACACCAGCGGCACGGACGCGGTTCCTGCAGGCAGCGACGGCAAGAAGACAGAAGCAGCAACAGGTAAGGAAAGCGTGGGGGCATGAAACTGATCACAGCAATCGTTCGTCCGGAGAAGCTCGAGTCGATCCGCGAAGGCCTGGAGGCCTACGGGGTCCAGGGCCTGACGGTCAGCGCGGCCAGCGGCTACGGCCGGCAGCGCGGCTACACCGAGGTCTACCGCGGCGCCGAGTACAACGTGGACCTGCTGCCCAAGATCCGCGTCGAGGTGCTGGCAACGGACGAACAGGCTGACGACATCCTTGATGTCATCATCGCCAGCTCCAACACGGGCCGCGCCGGCGACGGCAAGGTCTGGACGGTCGATGTCTTCGAAGCAGTGCGGGTGCGGACGGGTGAACGCGGCGTAGCCGCCATCTAGCACCTGCCACCAGCCCAACGCAGCGGGAGGGCCGGCCACCATACAACGGTGGCCGGCCCTCCCTTCGCGTTAAGCCTGGTTGAGGCGGGAAGCCTATTTCGGGGCGGGCCCGTCGGAGCCCGCCCGGTATTCCTCCAGCGGAACCTTGCCCGCTGCCCAGGCAGCCAGCACCGGCTCCACGATCCGCCAGCACTCCTCTGCGGTGTCGCCCCTGACGGACAGCAGGGGATCGCCGCTCAGGACGCCTTCCAGCACTTCGCCGTAAGGCAGCAGCTCGGAGGCGTTGAGCTCGGCCACAAGCGCGGCGCGGTCCAGGCTGAAGATGTCCCCGGGGCCGTTGACGTCGACGTCGAGCTCCAGGGTGTCCGGACCGAACCCGATCCGGAGCTTGTTGGGGGCGTCCCGGCCTGTGAAGCCGGCGGGCAGGTGCGGAACCGGCCGGAAGGTGACCACCGCTTCCTTGCGCTTGTCCCCGAGGGCCTTGCCGGAGCGCAGGATGAACGGCACGCCTTTCCATCGCCAGTTATCGATGTCCACGCGGACCTCGGCCAGGGTCTCCGTGTGCCTGTCCGGGTCCACGCCGTCCTCGCGCGCGTAATCGGGGACGTCCTTGCCGTTGAGGCTGCCCGCGAGGTAGCGCGCCCGCCGGGTGCTGTCCGTGTACGGCGGCTTGATGCTGCTGGCCCTTAGGACCGCGCCGATGGCATCGCGGAGGTCGCGCTCGCCGATGGTGGCCGGCGGTTCGATGGCCAGCAGCGCCATGATCTGCAGCAGGTGGCTCTGGATCATGTCGCGCAGTGCTCCCGCGCCGTCGTAGTAACGCGCCCGGTCCTCGAGCGCCAGGTCCTCATCGAAGATGATTTCCACCTTGGAGATGTGTTGGCGGTTCCAGACCGGCTCCAGGAAGTTGTTGGCGAACCGCAGGCCGAGGATGTTCAGGACAGTGGCCTTGCCCAGGAAATGGTCCACGCGGTGGATGTGGTCCTCGGGGACCAAGGTCAGGAGCGTCCGGTTGAGTTCACGGGCGGACTCCTCGCCGGAGCCGAAGGGCTTCTCCATGACCAGCCGGGTGCCGGCGGGGACCTGCTCCGGGCGCAGGATTTCGCAGGCCTTCTGGCTCACGTGGGGCGGCAGGGCGAAGTAGACGGCGACCGGACCCTCGAGGCCGGCCAGGAGCTGCGCGAGCGGGCCGTCCGCGGTGACGTCGGCCTGATGGTACTCCGTGGACTTTGCCATGGCCGCCAGCGCGTCCTTGCCGGCGTCGTCCGCCTTTTCGGCGGCGGCGTCAAAGGCGGTGTGCACGCGTTCCTGCCACTGTTCCCGTGACCACGGATCCGAACCGGCCCCCACGAGCAACAGGCCGGCGGCGCGGCCGGTGGCTACCAGCCTGGCCAGGCCGGGGAGGAGGAGCCGGCCGGTGAGATCGCCGGAGGCACCGAGGATGAGCAGGGTTCTTACAGTCGTTTGGCTCGTCACCCTGCCAGCATGCCATCTTGAAGGCGTGTCTTGATACCCTAGATAGTCGAGTCCCGTACATCCACTGAAAGAAGTGCACGGCGCGTGTTCAATTCACTCTCTGACCGGTTGACAGCAACCTTCAAGAACCTTCGCGGCAAGGGCCGCCTCACCGAGGCAGATGTCGACGCCACGGTCCGCGAGATCCGGCGCGCCCTGCTGGATGCGGATGTTGCGGTGCCCGTGGTCCGGGAATTCACCGGGCGGGTCCGTGAGCGCGCGCTGGGCGCCGAGGTCTCCGGGGCCCTGAACCCCAGCCAGCAGATCGTGAAGATCGTCAACGAGGAGCTTGTTGAGATCCTCGGCGGCGAGACGCGGCGCATCCGGATGGCCAAGACAGGGCCCACGATCATCATGCTCGCCGGCCTCCAGGGTGCCGGCAAGACCACCCTGGCCGGAAAGCTCGCCAAGTGGATGAAGGCACAGGGCCACAGCCCCATCCTTGTCGCCTGTGACCTCCAGCGCCCCAACGCCGTGACGCAGCTGCAGGTAGTGGGCCAGCGCGCGGGAGTTCCCGTCTTCGCGCCGCACCCGGGCGCCACCTCCGAGCTGGCACACCCGGCCGGCGACCCCGTCGCCGTGGCACGCGCCGGCGTCGATGAAGCGCGCCAGAAGCTGCACGACGTCGTCATCGTGGACACCGCCGGCCGCCTCGGCGTCGACGCCGACATGATGGAGCAGGCACGGCAGATCCGCCGGGCCATTGTGCCCAATGAAGTCCTCTTCGTGATCGACTCCATGATCGGCCAGGACGCCGTCAACACGGCCACCGCTTTCGACGAGGGCGTGAACTTCACGGGCATCGTGCTGTCAAAGCTCGACGGCGACGCGCGCGGCGGCGCCGCGCTGTCCGTTTCGTCGGTCACCGGCAAGCCGGTGATGTTCGCCTCGACCGGTGAAAGCCTGGACGACTTCGAACTGTTCCACCCGGACCGGATGGCCTCGCGCATCCTGGACATGGGTGACGTCCTGTCCCTCATTGAGCAGGCTGAAAAGTCCTGGGACAAGGAAGAAGCCGCCCGGATGGCGAAGAAGTTCGCCGACCAGGAGGACTTCACGCTGGATGACTTCCTCGCGCAGATGCAGCAGATCCGCAAAATGGGCTCCATGAAGAAGATGCTCATGATGATGCCCGGCGCGCAGAACATCCGGCAGCAGCTGGAGCAGTTCGACGAGCGCGAAATCGACCGGGTGGAGGCCATTGTCCGCTCGATGACCCCGCACGAGCGCGTTGCGCCGAAGATCATCAACGGTTCGCGCAGGGCCCGCATCGCCCGCGGCTCGGGCGTGCACGTGTCCGAGGTCAACGGGCTGCTGGAACGCTTCGCCCAGGCCCAGAAGATGATGAAGAAGATGGCCCAGGGCGGCGGCATGCCGGGAATGCCCGGGATGCCCGGCATGGGCGCAGGCGGTGCCCGCAAGGGCGGCAAGAACGCGCCCAAGAAGAAGGCCCGCTCCGGCAATCCTGCCAAGGCGGCACAGGAGCTTCGCGAGGCGGAGGCCCGGCGGGCAGGGGCATCCAAGGCGGTGCCCACCGGAGCTGCCTTCGGCCAGCAGTCCGGCGACTTCGATCCGTCCCAGCTGAACCTGCCGAAGGGCTTCGACAAGTTCATGGGCGGCAATTAGGGCGCTCGGTCATGTCGGCCGGCGCCGATGTCAGACCGCTGCCATAAGGTTGGGTCATGTATAAGCAGCGGGTAGTGTTCGTGCACGGTGCCGGCAATTTCGGCTCAGCGGCGTGGCCGCGCCAGCACGGCATGGCCCTGCAGTACGACGCCCTGTTCCTGCGGCGCCACGGCTTTGACGCCGAGGCCGAACCGCTGGAGACCGACTTCGCCGAGGACGCCCGCATTGTGCTGCGGTCCCTGGCTGATGACGGCCGCGGGGCCGCCGGGGGCCACGTGGTGGCGCATTCGCAGGGCGCCATCGCCGCGATGATGGCCGCCGTCGAACGCCCGGACCTGGTCTTCTCGCTGACGCTCGTGGAACCGGCCTGCCTGTCGCTCACCGCAGAATTGCCTGCCACCGCCGCGCACCGCGCCCTGATGGAGCCGCTGTTCGAGGTACGGCACCAGCTCGGCGATGACGACTACGAACGCGAGTTCCTGCGCCGCGCCTTCGCCGCGGACACACCGGAGCCGAGCACCCCCGAAGCGAAGCGCGCCGCGCGCCGGCTGCGCCTGCAGGCACCGCCGTGGCAGGCGCCGCTGCAGATCGTGCCGGGAGTACCCACCCTGGTCCTCACCGGCGGCTGGGAGCCGCTGTACGAGGAAATAGCCGGCTACCTGCGCGAGACCGGCGCCGTGCACCGCATCGCTGCGGGCGGGCACCGGCCGCACGACTCACCGGAAGGCGACCGCTACATTCGCGCGTTCATCGCCGAAGTCAGCCGCCGGGACCAGCCGAGGGCCTCCTGACGGACTCAGCGTCTGAGAGACACAGCGTCTGAGAGACACAGCGTCCTGACGGACGTTCCGGGAGCCCGCCCGGCCGGCCCCCAATGCCAGCCGGACAGAACCCCGGGAGCCGTTAGTTGCGCGCCGACTCCGGAAGCCGCAGCTCGGGCAGGTACACCTTTCCGCCCGCAGCGAGGAATTCCTGGCTCTTCTCGCGCATGCCCTCCGCCATTTCGGCGAGGGCGGCCTGGGCTTCGGCCGAGCCGTACTCGTTCCGGATGTCCTGGCTGATCCGCATGGAGCAGAACTTGGGCCCGCACATCGAGCAGAAGTGCGCTGTCTTGGCGGGTTCCGCCGGCAGCGTCTCGTCGTGGAAGGACTCGGCGGTCACCGGGTCGAGCGACAGCGCGAACTGGTCGCGCCACCGGAACTCGAACCGGGCCTTGGACAGTGCATCGTCCCGCTCGTTCGCGCCGGGGTGCCCCTTGGCGAGGTCGGCGGCGTGCGCGGCGATCTTGTACGTGATGACGCCCGTCTTCACGTCGTCCTTGTTCGGCAGGCCCAGGTGTTCCTTCGGCGTGACGTAGCAGAGCATGGCCGTGCCGTAGCGGGCGATTTCGGTGGCACCGATGGCCGAGGTGATGTGGTCGTAGCCGGGGGCCACGTCCGTGACCAGCGGGCCCAGCGTGTAGAAGGGCGCACCCTTGCAGAGTTCCTGCTGGCGCTCAACGTTTTCGCGCACCAGGTGGAACGGGATGTGACCCGGCCCCTCGACCATGACCTGCACGTCGTACTCCCAGGCCCGCTGGGTCAGCTCGGCCAGGGTGTCCAGTTCGGCGAACTGCGCGGCGTCGTTGGCGTCCGCCGTCGCGCCCGGCCGAAGACCGTCACCCAGCGAGAAGGCGACGTCGTACTTGGCGAAGATCTCGCAAAGCTCGTCGAAGTGGGTGTACAGGAAGTTTTCCTGGTGGTGGGCCAGGCACCAGCCGGCCATGATCGAACCACCGCGGGAGACGATGCCGGTGACGCGGTTCGCCGTGAGCGGCACGTAGCGCAGCAGCACGCCGGCGTGGATGGTCATGTAGTCCACACCCTGTTCGCACTGCTCGATGACGGTGTCGCGGAAGATTTCCCAGGTGAGCGCGTTCGCTTCGCCGTTGACCTTTTCCAGGGCCTGGTAAATCGGCACGGTGCCGATCGGTACGGGGGAGTTGCGGATGAGCCACTCACGCGTGGTGTGGATGTCGTCGCCCGTGGACAGGTCCATGACCGTGTCGGCGCCCCACTGGGTGGCCCACTGCAGCTTGTCCACCTCCTCCGCGATGGAGCTGGTGACGGCCGAGTTGCCGATGTTGGCGTTGATCTTCACCAGGAACGCCTTGCCGATGATCATCGGCTCGGATTCCGGGTGGTTGATGTTGGTGGGGATGATGGCCCGTCCGGCGGCGAGTTCGCTCCGGACCAGTTCCACATCGCAGTTTTCGCGGAGGGCCACGAAGCGCATTTCCGGGGTGATGACGCCCTGCCGTGCGTAATGCATCTGCGTGACGGTCTTGCCTTCCGCCGCACGGCGGGGCACCGGCCGGGCGCCCTTCCACTCGGCGGAAGCCGCGCCGCGGCGCACGGCTGACTTGCCGTCGTCGAGCAGGTTCCGTTCGCGTCCGTCGTACGGCTCCGTGTCTTCGCGTGCCGCAATCCATTCCGAACGGAACGGCGCGAGGCCCACCACCGGATCGCTGCCCGGACCCGCCGTGCGGTAAACCCGCAGCGGTTCGTTCTGCTCGCCGTTCGGTGAAGGCTCAAGGGCGATTTCCGTTACCGGCACCCGCAGGCCGTCGCCTTCGAGATAGGCCAGTGAATGGGATTTCAGCGACTGCGTGACGCTGCCGGCAGCACTACCGGCGGCTTCACTTTGGGCCGCATCAATCTGGGCAGGGATCAGCTGTGATTTCTGGGTGCTCAATTTACTGCTCACTTCCTTCGCCGGCATTACCCGGACAGGTTCAACGGTCGCAGGCTGCGCCAGCCTGATCTCAGCCCCTGCAGGGGCCCCCGTGTGGTCGTAGACGAAGCTACCACAGCTGCGGCTTAGGCTGGTGTCATGGCGCACATCATCGAATTCAGCGGACCCGTGCTCACTGCGGCGGATGAGGAACGCCGCGGGCTCTGGTCCGTGGACGGGAAGCTGACGTTTGATCCGCCGGGCCAGCGGCCGGACGCCGTTCTTGACGGCTGGGTCCTGCCCGGTTTCGCGGACGCCCACTGCCACATCGGATTGGGCCCGGGCGGTGCTGTGGACGACGACGTGGCCTACGCCCAGGCCGTGACGGACCGCAACGCCGGCACGCTGCTGGTCCGCGACGCCGGGGCCGCCAGCGACACCCGGTGGCTGCAGCAGCGGGCCGACACGCCGCGGATCATCCGGGCCGGCCGGCACGTTGCACGGTCCCGCCGGTACCTGAGGAACTTCGCCGTGGAGGTCGAGCCAGAGGGCCTCGTGGAGGCGGTGCGCAAGCAGGCGCGGGAAGGGGACGGCTGGGTCAAGCTGGTGGGGGACTGGATCGACCGGACCGCCGGCGACCTCGCGCCGTCGTTCCCTGCCGCGGCCGTGCGGGACGCCGTCCGGGCAGCCCACGACGAGGGGGCCAGGGTCACGGCGCACTGCTTCGGGGAGGACACCCTGGATGACATGCTGGACGCCGGCATCGACTGCATCGAGCACGCCACGGGCCTGCTGCCCACGCACATTCCGCGGCTCGTCGAGCAGCAGGTGCCGATCGTGCCGACACTGATCAACATCGCCACCTTCCCGGACATCGCCGCGCAGGCAGAGCCGAAGTTTCCGCGGTATGCGGAGCACATGCGCTCACTGTGGACCCGCCGTCGGGAGCGCGTCCTCGAAGCGTATGAGGCCGGCGTCGAAATTTACGCGGGAACGGATGCCGGCAGCGTGATCCGCCACGGCCGCATCGCGGACGAAATCCTTGAACTTCACGCCGCCGGACTGCCCGCACCGGCGGCGCTGGACGCGGCATGCTGGCGGGCGCGCCGCTGGCTGGGAGCCGACGGCCTGGCGGAAGGGGCGGCCGCGGACGTGGTGGTCTGCCGGGAGGACCCGCGGACCGTGCCGGAGACCATCCGCAGCCTCACGAATGTGGTGCTCCGGGGAAAGATCGTGCATTAGGAATAAATTGAAGCTTCAAGTAATTTAGAGATGTAGAGGCCGCCGAAATCCGGTGGTCCGGACATTCGGGAGTATTCAATGACAGCAGCAGACAGCAGCCAGGACTTGCTTCCTGCCGACCTCACCATGGGCACCGTCATGCTCAAGGTGGGCGACATGAAGCTCATGACCGATTACTACCAGCGCGCCCTCGGCCTCGACGTCGTCGCCGAGCAGGACGGCGGCCTCTACCTCGGCCGGCTCAAGACGCCCCTGGTGCACCTCGCGCCCGCTCCGGGCCTCAACATTCCCGGCCGGGGCGAGGCCGGCCTCTTCCACACAGCGCTCCTGTTCGAGGACCAGTCCTCGCTGGCCGCCACCATTGCCAGCGCGGCCCAGTACGAGCCGCAGGCCTTCGTGGGCAGCGCCGACCATCTGGTGAGCGAGGCCTTCTATTTCACCGACCCGGAAGGCAACGGGATCGAACTCTACTGGGACCGCCCGCGCGAGGCCTGGTCCTGGGACGGCAAGAACGTAGTCATGGACAGCCTGGCGCTGCCGCCGCAAAAGTACCTCCAGGACCACCTCACGCAGGAGTCTGTGGAAGGCCAGCGAGGCACCGACGCAGGCGTGGGCCACGTTCACCTGCAGGTGGGTGACGTGCAGTCAGCCCATGACTTCTACGTCGGCACCCTGGGATTCGAAAAGACGGCCGGCTGGCACGGCCAGGCGCTCTTTGTGTCGGCCGGCGGCTACCACCACCACATGGCCATGAATGTCTGGAACAGCCGTGGCGCGGGCCCGCGCCGCGACACCCTCGGCCTCGGTGAGGTCCTGATCGAAGTCCCGTCGGGGGACGACGTCGGCGCCCTCGCCGACCGCCTTAAGGTCGCCGGAGTCGAATCGCACCACACCGGCGCCGAGCTCCGGTTTCAGGATCCGTGGCGCAACCGCCTCCGCGTCGCCGTTCGATAACCAGCGCGCTAAGCCCGGCGAACCCGGTTGGGTTAGGCTGACATTCGAAGAGCCCCGGCGCCGCCGCTGCCGGGCGCGCACCGCCGACGGAATGAGGACGAATCCATGGGCTTCACCGAACTGTTTGTCGCCACCCACAATGACGCCCTCAAGCGTGCGGAGGCGCTGGAAGGCGGCGCCGCCGCCGGAGACGGCATCCGGATTGCCGGCATCAGTGATTTTGAGATCGAACAGCTTGGCGACCTCGCCGGTGCCGCGGTCCACGCCGCGGGCGCGGACTACGAACTGGCCATGGTTGACGTGGCAAGCGATTCACTGCTCGGCGTGCCGGCGGCGATGGTCCGGGCGCTGGCTGAGCTCCTCACGTACGAATCCGAGGGTGAGGGCAACGTTCTGGATGAGGTGGCCGAGCGCTGGGCCGCCGAGGACGACATGCCCTTTGGCGCCGGGGAAGCCAGGAACTACGTCCAGCAGCTGGCAGAGCTTGCCGGCACCGTGGAAGAAGGCAGCAGGACCGGCCTCTATGTCTGGTCTTCCTAGCGCAGCCTGGATTTCCTGGCACCAGCCAGACTCCGTCCGCATGTCAAGTCGAAATAACGCGGACGATCTGGCACAATAGACAGGTACTCGATCTGCGTGGCCCCTCTCTCCGCGTCCGGATCCTGTCCTTTTCGAACCCCCAAGTACGGCCCGCCCCACGGGTGCAGAACGCGGGTTCAACCCCG
Source organism: Arthrobacter sp. NPDC056691 (assembly GCF_042791415.1). Taxonomy (NCBI): domain Bacteria; kingdom Bacillati; phylum Actinomycetota; class Actinomycetes; order Micrococcales; family Micrococcaceae; genus Arthrobacter; species Arthrobacter sp. NPDC056691. The sequence continues at coordinate 17,713 of NZ_JBHTXX010000004.1, read as the reverse complement.
TTTCAGAAACAGGAGTGACCACAAAAGTGGCCGTAAAGATTCGCCTTAAGCGCTTCGGTAAGATGCGCGCACCGTACTACCGCATCGTTGTCGCCGATTCGCGCACCAAGCGTGATGGCCGTGCCATCGAAGAGATCGGCAAGTACCACCCCACCGAGGAGCCCTCATACATCGAGGTCAACTCCGAGCGTGCACAGTACTGGCTGTCCGTCGGCGCACAGCCGTCGGAGCAGGTCGCCGCGATCCTGAAGATCACCGGTGACTGGCAGAAGTTCAAGGGTCTGCCGGGCCAGGAAGGCACCCTGAAGACCAAGGCCGACAAGGAAGCATTCGTTGCTCCGGAGAAGGGTTCCGTGATCATCCCGGAAGCCATCACCAAGAAGGCCAAGGCATCGGAAGCCCCCGCCGAGGCTGAAGCAGAGACCACCGAGGCTGAGTAAGTTGCTGGCAGAAGCGCTCGAACACCTTGTCCGTGGCATTGTCGACTCCCCTGAGGATGTCAAGGTCAGTGCCAAGAACAACCGCCGCGGGGATACCCTCGAGGTGCGCGTTCACCAGGAAGACCTCGGACGGGTAATCGGACGCCAGGGCCGCACGGCGCGTGCGCTGCGCACAGTCGTGGCGGCGCTGGCAGATGGCGAGCAGGTCAGGGTCGACGTCGTCGACACCGACCGCCGCCGGTAACGCGCCTGCAACACTTGTCTTAACGTCCGGCCCCTCCACCAGCTAACGGTGGAGGGGCCGGACTGTTTTGGGCCCTGACTATTCAGGACGCCCGCAAAAGTCCTACCCCCGCATCAACACGCAGTCCAAACAGAGGAACACATGCAGCTTCAGGTGGCCCGTATCGGCAAGCCCCACGGAATCCGCGGCGAGGTGACCGTCCAGGTCCTCACCGACGCGCCGGAGGACAGGTTCGTTCCCGGCACCGAGTTCGTGGTGGAACCGGCCTCCGCGGGGCCGCTCACCGTGCGCAGCGCCCGCTGGAACAAGGACATCCTCCTGCTCGGTTTTGAGGAGGTGGCCGACCGGAACCGCGCCGAAACCCTGCGCGGCGCCAAGCTGTTTATCGAGACCGAAGAGCTTGGTGAGGACGACGACGAGGGCTGGTACGAACACGAGCTCGTCGGCCTCGAGGCCCGTGTCGGCTCCCGGGCCGTGGGCAAGGTCACCGCCCTGAACACCATGCCCGTGCAGGACCTGCTCGTCATCGAAACGCCGGACGGCAAGGAAATCCTCATCCCGTTCGTGGAACAGATCGTCCCCGAGGTGAACACTGAGGAGGGCTACGTCCTGCTCACTCCGCCGGCTGGCCTGCTCGAGATCAACGAGGACGGTGCCGGGGATCCGGAGACCAGCGGCTCGGACTCCGATGAGGACTCCGCCGGGGACAACGCTGAGCCGGAGGCCAACGCGTAGATGAGAATCGACGTCGTCAGTATCTTTCCCGAGTACCTGGCACCGCTGGAACTGTCGCTCATCGGCAAGGCCCGCCAGGACGGGCTGCTGGACTTGACCGTGCACGATCTCCGCACCTTCACCGCGGACCGCCACCGTACCGTGGACGACACGCCTTACGGCGGCGGCGCCGGCATGGTGATGAAGGCCGAGCCGTGGGCCCTGGCGCTGGAGTCCGTGGCGGCCGCCCGGCCGGCCGGTGCGGCCAAGCCCGTGCTGATCGTTCCGTCCCCGGCGGGGGAGCGCTTCAACCAGGCACTGGCCTACGACCTTGCCGAGGAAGAGCAGCTGGTGTTCGCCTGCGGGCGCTACGAGGGTATTGACGAGCGCGTCATCGAATGGGCCGAGGAGCACTTTACCGTCCGCCCGGTCAGCCTCGGCGACTACGTCCTCAACGGCGGTGAAGTGGCCGTCCTGGCCATGGTGGAAGCCATCGGCCGGCTGCTCCCCGGCGTGGTGGGTAACCCCGAGTCACTCGTGGAGGAGTCGCATTCGGACGGCCTGCTCGAGTACCCCGTCTACACCAAGCCGTCGGTCTGGCGCGAACGGGAAGTCCCGGCCGTCCTGCTCAGCGGCAACCACGGCAAGATCGCGCAGTGGCGCCGGCACGAACAGTACCGAAGGACGGCGGAACGCCGTCCTGACCTGCTGCAGACGTTCGACGCCGGGACGCTGCCCCGCGCGGACCGCACCGCTCTCGCGGACCTGGGGTACGACGTCGTCGACGGTCACCCCAGGCCCCGGCCGGAAGTCTAGGCGGGTCCGGGCCGAGGTGCCGGGCGGCCCCAAAGGCCCTTAGTTGGTTTGTTCTGGTTGATTGTGGCAAAATTAGTCCTTGTGTCTGCTGGGTCCGCACCTGCCACAGGGGGAGCGCAACCAACAGCAAGACACCCCGGTGCCGCCAAAGGGTGGCGGAACCGGATCTCAACACTTCGGCGGCGATTCCCGGACTACTCCGGACTTGGCCGCCGTGACCCAAAGTGGATGACCTGTGGCGTTCACCAGGAGTGGATCAATGCATATCCTCGATTCCGTAGATGCAGCCTCGCTGCGCACTGACGTTCCCGAGTTCCGCGCGGGTGACACCCTCAAGGTTCACGTGAACATCATCGAAGGCAAGAACTCCCGTGTCCAGGTATTCCAGGGCTTCGTCCTGGGCCGCCAGGGTGACGGCGTCCGCGAGACCTTCACCGTCCGTAAGGTTTCCTTCGGTGTCGGCGTTGAGCGTACCTTCCCGGTGCACTCCCCGATCATCGACAAGATCGAGGTTGTCACCAAGGGTGACGTCCGCCGCGCCAAGCTTTACTACATGCGTGCACTGCGCGGTAAGGCTGCGAAGATCAAGGAAAAGCGCGACTTCAGCACCGCCAAGTAAGTCCAGCCGGACTTTCACGGCGGGTCCTCAACCCGTGTCCGGCCAGCGCCGGAGCCATCCGCAACAGCGCCACAGGATACGGATTATGGACCAGACAAAGCGCCAGCCAGGGAAACCGGGCTGGCGTTTTGCGTTGCTGGCAGTGCTGGCTGCCGTCCTGGCCAGCGGGCTGATCCGCTCCCTTTGGCTGGACGTCTATTACATTCCATCCGCCTCCATGGAGCCGCTGTTCGGCACGGGTGACCGGATCCTGGTGTCCCGCACGGCCTTCCAGTCTGAACCGATCCGCCGCGGCGACGTCGTCGTGTTCGACGGCCGCGGCTCGTTCGCACCGCTGAACAGCGGGGAAGGTCCGGTGCAGGAAGCAGCGGCCGCGGCAGGGCACTGGCTGGGACTGACCGGCAGTGATACTACATATGTAAAGCGGGTCATCGGGCTCCCCGGCGACCACGTGGTCTGTTGCGACGCCGGCAGACGCCTCACAGTCAACGGTCAGCCGCTCGTGGAACCCTACCTGTATGACGGTGATGCCGCGAGCACCCAGAAGTTCGACGTGACTGTTCCGGAGGGCCGGCTGTGGCTGCTCGGTGACCACCGGTCGGTGTCCGCGGACTCGCGCAGCCTGCTGGGGGCGCCGGGCGGCGGCATGGTGCGGTCGGACAGGGTGATCGGCAGGCCGGTACAGATTCTCTGGCCGCTTGATAGATTTGCGTCAGTGGCGCGGCCGCCGTTGGCGGCCATTACAACAACTAAGGACGGACAGTAGATGCCGGAAATTGATCCCGGGAGCTCCGAACCGCGGCAGGCCGCCGCGCGGCCGGGACGGCATGCCGCCCAAGAGCCCGTTCCTGAGGTGTCCGCCCCAGGCGGATCCGGACCAGGATCACCTGCTCCTGCCGGCCCCCGCCGCCAGGAAAAGGCCCGTGCCCGCAACCCATTCCTGCTGTGGCTGAAGGAGATCGCCACGGTGGTGGTGATCGCCGTCGTGCTGTCCTTCCTCATCAAAACCTTCCTGTTCCGGGCCTTCTACATTCCGTCCGAGTCGATGGTGAACACGCTGGACATCAACGACCGCATCTTCGTGAACCTCCTTGTTCCGGAGCCGTTCGCCCTGGAGCGCGGGGACGTGGTGGTCTTCAAGGACACCAAGGGCTGGCTGCCACCCACACCGCAAAAGGCCGACGGCCCGTTCAGCGTTGTGGAGGACGGGCTGACCTTCGTGGGCCTGCTGCCGGACAACTCCGAGCAGCACCTGGTCAAGCGGGTCATCGGGCTCCCCGGGGACCACGTTGTCTGCTGCGACGCCGGAGGCAAGATCACCGTCAACGGCGCCGCACTGGATGAGAAGTACGTCAATCCTGCCGAGGTTCCGGCAGTGCGCACCTTCGACGTCGTCGTCCCGCAGGGCAAAGTCTGGGTGATGGGGGACAACCGCAACCACTCGGCGGATTCCCGTGCCCACACCGACACCAGCGGCGGCTTCGTGGACATCGCGGACATCGAAGGCAAGGCAGCGGTCATCGCCTGGCCGATGAACCGCTGGGCGGCCCTGGACAACTATCCCGACGTCTTCAAGAATGTACCCTCGGCAGGTTAGCCATGTCTGTAGCACCCACTCTTGACTACGAGAAGCGCTTCCTGCCCCGCGGGGCGCGGTTCCTGGCCGGCGTCGACGAGGTAGGCCGCGGCGCCCTCGCTGGGCCGGTGAGCGTGGGAATCGCCGTCGTGGACCTGCAGAACATGGAACTGCTCGCCGACGTGCGGGACAGCAAGCTGCTCAAGGCGGCAGACCGCGAACGCCTCGACCCGCTGGTGCGGGCCTGGAGCGTCGCCTCCGCCGTGGGCCATGCCAGCGCGAGCGAAATCGACGAACTCGGTATCATGGGCGCCCTCAGGGCCGCCGGAAACAGGGCCTGGTTCGAAATCCTCGGCGCCGGCATCACACCCGACGTCGTCCTGCTTGACGGCAGCCACAACTGGCTGTCTCCCGCCGTCCAGCCGTCATTGTTTGATGCGGTTGTGGCGGATGCCGGCTGTGACGCGCCCGTCCACACCCTGGTCAAGGCCGACATGCAGTGCCTCAGCGTGGCCGCCGCGAGTGTCCTGGCCAAGGTCGAGCGCGACCAGCACATGCAGCAGCTCCATCTCGAGTACCCGGACTTCTGCTGGGACGTCAACAAGGGTTACGGCACGGCGGCGCACCGGGAGGCGATCCGCACCCGCGGCCCAAGCCCCTACCACCGGATCAGCTGGAACCTGCTGTCCGCGTAGCGGACCTGGTCCGGGTTGCTGACTTACTCCGTGTTGCGGAGCTGGTCTCCGGGTAGCGCGGTGCGCGGCTTCGACGCCGCATGGTGCAAGATGGAACCATGAGTGCCGAAGACCTTGAGAACTATGAGACCGATATGGAGCTCCAGCTCTACCGGGAGTACCGCGACGTCGTGGGTCTGTTCAGCTATGTGGTCGAGACCGAGCGGCGCTTCTACCTCGCCAACCACGTGGACCTGCAGGCGCGAAGCGCCGACGGCGAAGTCTACTTCGACCTCACGCTCCAGGACGCCTGGGTCTGGGATGTCTACCGTTCGGCACGGTTTGTGAAGAGCGTCCGGGTCATCACGTTTAAGGACGTCAACGTCGAGGAACTGCCGCGGAACGAGGAACTCGCTCTGCCCAAGGACGTCGACCTCGGCAACTGAGGCTGCTGCTTTCCTGCGTTCCTCCACGGCCGCCCAGGGTCCCTGTTCCCGGAGCACTGTTCCTCCACAGCCGGTCTTTTCCGGGCACCCTAACGGCCTTTCGCCGGTATCCCGAGGGTCTTTCCACATAGCGTGAGCGTGCCCTGTTCCGCGTGACCGCGCCGCCGCAGTCTTGTTGCGGAGGTGGACATGAAAGCCAAGGACCTGCTGGGCCGGCGCGGGGAAGAGCTCGCGGCGGAGTACCTGGAATCGCTGGGGATGCTGATCGTGGAGCGCAACTGGCGCTGCCCCGACGGCGAAATCGACATCGTCGCGCTGGACGGCGATGCCCTCGTCATAGCCGAGGTGAAGACGCGGCGTTCGCTCGCCTACGGTCACCCGTTCGAGGCGGTGGGCGCAGACAAGCTCGCCCGGCTGCACCGCCTTGGTTCGGCATGGTGCCGGTACCACGGACTGCGGTTGCCGCTGCGCCGGGTGGACGTGATCGCCGTGCTGGACGACGGCGCCGGCGAACCCACGGTTGAGCACCTCAAGGAGGTGCTGTGATGGCGCTGGGGAGAGCCTATTCGGTGGCCCTCGTCGGCCTCAACGGCTACATCGTGGAGGTCGAGGCCGACATCGGCCAGACACTGCCGGCCTTTGTGCTTCTCGGCCTGCCGGACGCCTCCCTCAACGAAGCCAGGGACCGCATCCGCTCGGCGGCGCAGAACTCCGGCATTCCGCTGAGCCGGCGGAAGATCACCGCCAACCTCATTCCGGCGTCCCTGCCCAAGCGCGGTTCCGGCTTCGACCTTGCCATCGCGATGTCGGTGCTGCGGGCCGCAGAGGACATCAGGCCCACCGGGCGCACCGTCTTCATTGCCGAGCTGGGCCTGGACGGACGGCTGCGGCCCGTCCGCGGCATCTTGCCTGCCGTGATGTCCGCGGTGCGGGCGGGGTTCCAGGACATTGTGGTGGCCCAGGCCAACGCTGCCGAGGCGGAACTCGTCCCCGGTGCCCGGGTCCGGGGCTACCGGACCCTGGCGCGGCTGGTGTTCGATTTTGGCGCCGACCCGCAGGAACTTGTCCTCGACCTCGAACCGGACGACGAACCCGCCGGGGCTGAGCCTGAGTCCGTGGACGCGACTGTCCCGGACATGTGTGACGTGTCCGGCCAGGCAGAGGCACGCCGTGCCCTCGAAGTCGCCGCCGCCGGTGCGCACCACCTGCTGCTGACCGGCCCGCCCGGCGCCGGCAAGACCATGCTGGCCGAGCGGCTCCCCGGGCTTCTGCCCGATCTGCGCGACACGGAGGCGATGGAAGTGACGGCGATCCATTCCCTGTGCCAGCTCCCCACGGCCGGAGTGCAGCTGGTCCGGCGGCCGCCCTTCGAGAATCCGCACCACACGGCCACGGCAGCCGCGATCATCGGGGGCGGGTCGGGGCTGCCGCGTCCCGGCGCGGCGTCGCGGGCACACCGGGGAATTCTGTTTCTGGACGAGGCACCCGAATACGAACGCAGGGTCCTGGATGCGCTCAGGCAACCGCTTGAGAGCGGCGAGCTGGTCATCCACCGCTCGGCGGGAGCGGCGGCCTACCCTGCCCGGTTCCAGCTGGTGCTGGCGGCCAATCCGTGTCCGTGCGGCAAGGCCGCGGGCAAGGGCATCGAATGCACCTGCACCCCCTTCATGCGGCGCCGCTACATGTCGCGCATGTCCGGGCCGCTCCTGGACCGCGTGGACATCCAGCTGCAGGTGGACCGTGTATCGCTGGCGGACTTTGGCCAGTCCGGGGGAGCGGAGGACAGCGCAACGGTCGGTGCCCGCGTCCTCGCCGCCCGGGCCCGCCAGCTGCAGCGGCTTCAGCCCTGGGGCATTGAGACAAATTCCCAGGTGCCCGGCCGCATCCTGCGCAGCGAGCTGAGACTGGCCGGCGCCACCACCCGGATCCTGGACCATGCTCTGGAACGCGGGGTGCTCACGGCCCGGGGCTACGACCGTGTGCTCCGCCTCGCCTGGACTTTGGCCGACCTCGGTGGCCGGGAGCAGCCAGACGGGAACGATATCGGACAGGCCCTAAGCCTCCGCCAGACCGCTTCGGCAGCAGCGTGAAAGGAACCCACATGCAGAACGAGAGACTTGCCCGTGCCGCACTGTCGAGGCTGATGGAGCCACAGGACGTCGCAGGACTGGCCCTGGTGCATGTTGCCGGGGCTGAAGACGCGCTGCGGATAGCCACGGGACAGGTCAGTTACGGGCCGGCGCTGGAGCAGGACATCACCGGGTTGCTGGCAGAGCAGAGTGCCGTGGCTTCCTGGGCCGGACTCGGTGCCGCGCTGAAGCGCTGGGCTCCGAGGATTCCCGACCTCGCCCCGGAACGGGACCTGGCCACCATGCAGCGCCTGGGCGGCCGGATGATCATCCCGGCGGACAGCCTGTGGCCGCGGCAACTCGACGACCTTGGCCTGCACCAGCCCATCTGCCTGTGGTGGCGCGGCATTGAGCTAGAGCTTCCTCCGGCAGCGAAGGCGGTGGCCCTGGTGGGCTCGCGGGACAGCACCAGCTATGGCGCCTCAGTCACCGGTGACGTGGCCTATTCGCTGGCACAACGCGGATTTACAGTGGTGTCCGGCGGCGCCTACGGAATTGATGCCCACGCGCACCGGGCGGCCCTGGCAGGGGGCTCGGATGCCATGCCGACCATCGCCGTGATGGCCGGTGGCGTGGACCGCTTCTATCCCTCCGGGAATGAGGATCTCCTGCGCGCCGTTGCCAACCAGGGTGCCGTGCTCGCGGAGGTTCCGCCCGGTTCGGCTCCCACCCGGTACCGGTTCCTCCAGCGGAACCGACTGATCGCCGCCCTCGCGTCCGTCACCGTTGTGGTGGAGGCCAGATGGCGGTCCGGCGCCCTGAATACCGCCCATCACGCGGAAACCCTGGGCCGTGCCGTGGGAGCCGTTCCCGGCTCAGTCCACAGCGCGAACTCGACCGGCTGCCACCGGCTCCTGCGCGACGGCGGCGCCGTCTGCGTCACTGATGCCGGGGAGATCGCCGAGCTTGCCTCGCCCAGCGGCCAGTCCCTGCCCGACGAAAGGAGCGGAGCGTCCGCCGATCATGACGGCCTGACACTCGAGGACCTGATCCTGCTGGACGCTCTTCCCCTGCGGTCCGCCAGCTCCGTCGAAAAACTCTGCAGCGTGGCCGGCCTGGGTTCCGAATCGGTGCGCGCGGGCCTTGGGAGGCTGGCGCTGCTGGGACTGGCTGTCTCCGAGAAGGGAGGCTGGAAGCGCACCAAGCAATCGACATAGGGCCAGCCGCCCGGCGACGTCCCCTCGCCGGGCGGCTCGCCGGGCAGTTCCTTGATTCTGGGCCAATTGCTGGAACAGTGGGGGAGTGGAGAAACAGGAACTGCCGGGTGCGCTCGCCCGGGCCATCACGGGTTTCGGACGGTACCTGACGGGTGAGCGGGCCCGGTCCGAACACACGGTGCGCGCATACCTGTCCGACGTCTCCAGCCTGCTGGGCTATGCGGCCGGGGAAGGAGTCACCGATCCCGCGGGGCTCGAGCTCGGAACCCTCCGTCGCTGGCTGGGCAGCCAGAGCGAGGCCGGCGCGTCACGTTCCACACTTGCCCGGCGTGCGGCCACGGCACGGAGTTTCACCGCCTGGGCGCTGCGGGAAGAACTCATCAACACCGATCCAGCCCTGCGTCTTCAGGCGCCCAAGCGCGACGGCGCGTTGCCGGGGGTGCTGCAGCAGCAGCAGTTGGCCCGCCTGCTGGCCGACCTCAACGAGGCGGCCAAGGACGGTGATCCGATGGCCCTGCGCAACCGGGCCATGATTGAGCTGCTCTACGCCACCGGCGTCCGTGTCGGCGAGCTGGCCGGTCTGGACGTCGACGACCTCGACCCGGACCGCAGGACCCTCCGGGTGCTCGGCAAAGGCAACAAGGAGCGGACGGTTCCCTACGGGCTCCCGGCTGCGCTCGCCGTCGACGACTGGCTGCGCCGGGGACGGGGAAAGCTCGCCGCCGCGGACAGCGGACCGGCCCTGTTCCTCGGTTTGCGCGGCCGCCGCGTCGACCAGCGCCAGGTCCGCAGCGTGGTGAAGGGCTTGTTCGAGGCCTTGGGCGACACCTCCGCCACCGGTCCGCACGCCCTGCGGCACACCGCCGCGACGCATCTGCTGGACGGCGGCGCCGACCTTCGGGCGGTCCAGGAGATTCTCGGCCACAGCAGCCTCGCCACCACGCAGATCTACACGCACGTGTCGGTGGACCGCCTGCGGAAGAGCTATCAGCAGGCGCACCCGCGCGCCTAGCCACTGTCCTTCGGCGCGTCGTATACACCACGCCGAATTGCACTGGCGTTATTAGACGGCGTACGGCACAATAAGATCCAAGTTCGGCAACTTTCAAGTTGCGCTTGAAGCACCATCTTCGTGCGCCCCTTGGCAGGCCGGCAGGTAATTTCATAGATAGGCAGGAATCACCGGCACCACGCGGCGCCCAAAGCAGCAAGTATCCCGTCCATGCAGGTCGTTGGGGAAGACGTACCTACAGCTATGGAGGATGGAATGTCTGTTGCAATGACCCGCGGTGTGCTGTTTATTCACTCGGCCCCTACCGCACTGTGCCCTCACGTTGAGTGGGCCATCGGATCCGTCGTGGACAAGCGAACGGACCTCGAATGGACCCCTCAGCCCGCCGCGCCCGGCATGTTCCGCTCGGAGCTGTCCTGGACCGGCGCGCAGGGGACAGGTGCGCAACTGGCGTCTGCCCTCCGGGGGTGGGCGCACTTGCGCTTCGAGGTCACCGAAGAACCCAGCCAGGGCGTGGACGGCGGACGCTGGTCCCACACACCTGAGCTGGGTATCTTCCATGCCGTGACGGACGTGCACGGCAACATCATGGTGTCCGAGGACCGCATCCGCTACGCCTACGAGGCCGGCGCCGGCGACCCCTCCGCTGTCTACCACGAGCTCTCGCTTGCCCTCGGGGAGGCGTGGGACGAGGAACTGGAGCCGTTCCGGCACGCCGCCGAAGGCGCTCCGGTGCGCTGGCTGCACCAGGTCGGCTGACGCACCAGATCGGTCAGCGGGCAAGGGCCCGCCGCAGGAACTCCCCATAGCAACGAAGAAGCCCCCGCCAACCGGCGGGGGCTTCTTCAGCGTTCATTCAGGTCCACATCACACGCTGCGGATGGCAACCACGGCGTTGTGCCCGCCGAAGCCGAACGAGTTGCTCAGCGCCACGATGTCGCCGGCCGGCAGGGCGCGGACCGAGGTCACGACGTCGAGCGGGATCTCGGGGTCCTGGTTCTCCAGGTTGATGGTGACGGGCGCCTTGCGTTCGTGGACTGCCAGAACGGTGAGGACGGCCTCCACGGCGCCGGAGGCACCCAGCAGGTGGCCCATCTGGGACTTGGTGGCCGACACGGCAACGTTGTCCACGTGGTTGCCGAGCGCAGCCTTCAGCGCCGTGTACTCCGGCTTGTCACCGACCGGGGTCGACGTGGCGTGGGCGTTGACGTGAACCACGTCCTCCGCCTGGATGCGGCCGTCGAACATGGCTGCCTTGAGTGCCCGGGTGGCGCCCAGGCCCTGCGGGTCCGGCGCCGTGATGTGGTACGCGTCGGCGGTCACGGACGTGCCGGCGAGTTCGCCGTAGATCCGTGCGCCGCGGGCAAGTGCGTGCTCCTCGGCCTCCAGCACCAGCGCGCCGGCACCCTCGCCCATGACAAAGCCGTCACGGTCCCGGTCGTAGGGGCGCGAGGCGTGCTCGGGGTCGTCGTTGCGGCGGGACAGGGCCTGCATCGAAGAGAACGCCGCCAGCGGCATCGGGTGGATGGCGGCTTCGGCGCCGCCGCACATGACGACGTCGGCCTTGCCCGAGCGGATCAGGTCCAGCCCGAGGTGCATGGCTTCGGTTCCGGACGCACAGGCGGACACGGGAGTGTGCGCACCGGCGCGGGCGCCCAGGTCCAGGCTGACGGCGGCGGCCACACCATTGGGCATGAGCATCGGAACCGTCATGGGGAGGACGCGGCGGGGGCCCTTCTCCTTCAGCGTGTCCCACGCGTCCAGGAGCGTCCAGACCCCGCCGATGCCGGTGGCGAAGGCAACCGCCAGCCGGTCGTGGTCGATTTCTGTGATGCCGGAGTCGGCCCACGCTTCGCGGGCGGCGATGACGCCGAACTGCGTTGACGGGTCCATGCGCTTGGCCTCAACACGGCTCAGCACGTCAAGGGCGGGGGTGCTGCACCGGGCAGCGAAGTGGACCGGCAGTTCGTACTTGGCAACCCACTCGTCCTCGAGGGTGCGGGCTCCGGAGACCCCCTTCAGCGCGTTCTGCCACATCGTGGGTACGTCGCCGCCGATGGGCGTGGTGGCACCCAGACCTGTAATGACTACTTTGCGTGTCATGGGATCACTCTCTGTCGGTGCGCCTGCCGTGTCCTGTGCTGCTGGCCGAGGCCGGAGTGGGTGGCGTGCGGGGGAAGTCTGCAAAAAATTCTGGGTGGTGCATCGGCTGGCCGGACCGGACACGTAACGTCCGTTCCGGCCAGCCGGGTTCAGCCGCGAAGGCTGGCGTGTTACTTACGCCTGGGCGTTGGAGATGAAGTCCACGGCGTCGCCGACGGTCTTGAGGTTCTTGACCTCTTCGTCGGGGATGCGGACGCCGAACTTCTCTTCGGCGTTGACGACGATGGTCATCATGGAGATGGAGTCGATGTCCAGGTCCTCGGTGAAGGACTTGTCCAGCTCGACAGCCTCGGGGGCCAGGCCGGTCTCTTCGTTGACGATTTCAGCCAGTCCGGCCAGGATCTCTTCGTTGCTAGCCATTGATGGCTCCTTTTCTTGTTATTGCCGGCAAAGGATGCCGGAAATGGGCAAACCGCGGTTGCGGCTTGGTTATCGGAATTGCTACGGAAGGACAATTACCTGGGCACCGAAGACCAGTCCGGCGCCGAAGCCAATCTGCAGGGCCAGTCCGCCGCTGAGTGCGGGATTTTCCTGGAGCAGGCGGTGCGTGGCCAGGGGGATCGACGCGGCGGAGGTGTTGCCGGCATCGGCGATGTCCCGCGCCACGGTGACGGTCTCGGGCAGCTTGAGCTTCTTGACCATCTCATCGATGATCCGCATGTTGGCCTGGTGCGGAATGAAGGCAACCAGATCCTCTGCCTCGACACCGGCGGCTTCCAGGGCCTGCTGGGCAACCTTGGCCATCTCCCAGACCGCCCAGCGGAACACCGTCTGGCCGTCCTGGCGGAGGGTCGGGTAGAGCTCTTGCGCCTCCTCGAGAAGCGCGAGATCGCCGGTGGAGTCGGACCGGCGTGCCGCCAGGCCGAGGTCGCGGACGTCCAGCATGGAGCGGGTCATGCCGATGGCATCCCACTTGCTGCCGTCCGATCCCCACACCGACGGCGCGATCCCGGGGGTGTCCGACGGGCCGATGACGACGGCGCCGGCGCCGTCACCCAGCAGGAACGAGATGGTGCGTTCGCGGTTGTCGATGACGTCGGAGAGCTTTTCCGCGCCGACGACGAGGACGTAGTTGGCTGCGCCCGAACGGACCAGCGCATCGCCCTGGGCTATGCCGTAGCAGTAGCCGGCGCAGGCAGCGGAGATGTCGAAGGCCGGTGCCGGCGTGGCGCCCAGCCGGTCGGCGAGGCTCGCGGCTGCCGACGGCGTGGCGTAGGGGTGGGTGACAGTGGAGACGATGACGGCGCCGAGCTGGGATGCCTCGATGCCGGCCTTCTCCATGGCCTCACGGGCAGCGCCTTCGGCCATGTCGACCACGCTGACGTCGGCGGGTGCGCGGTGGCGGGTGACGATGCCGGTACGCTGCCGGATCCACTCATCGGAGGAATCGATCCACTGGCACACGTCCTCATTGGTGACCAGGACGTTGGGGCGGTACGCGCCGATGCCGAGGATCCGGGTGTGCTCGTTGAGCGGGGTCTGCTTCAGTACCGGCGTGCTCATGCCTGTCCTTCCAGTTCTGCGAAGAGTGCAAGGGCCGCGGACAGGTCGTCCGGCGTTTTGACAGCAACAGTCTTGACGCCCGGCATGCCCCGCTTGGCGAGTCCGGCCAGGGTGCCCGCCGGAGCGAGTTCAATGACGCCGGTGACTCCGCGGTTCGCGAGGGTCTCCATGCAGAGGTCCCAGCGGACCGGCCGCGAGACCTGGGCGATCAGGCTGTCGACGGCGGCGGTGCCCGCTGTGACCTCCTGGCCGTCGAAGTTGGACAGCAGCGGCACGGCAGGTGCCTGCGGCTGTAGCTCCGGGCGGAGGGCCTCGAGGGCGCTCACAGCGGGAGCCATGTGTGAAGTGTGGAATGCCCCGGCGACCTTCAGCGGGATCACGCGCGCCTTGGCCGGCGGATTCTCGGCCAGGGCCTTGAGCTGTTCGAAGGTGCCGGCGGCGACGGTCTGGCCCGCACCGTTGACATTGGCGGGCGTTGCGCCGGCGGCCTCGATGGCGGCCAGGACCTCGGCGGGATCGCCGCCCACCACAGCGCTCATGCCGGTGGGCGTGACCGCAGCGGCCGCGGCCATGCTGTTGGCCCGTTCCCGCACAAACGTCATGGCTTCCTTTTCGGTGAGCACACCCGCCAGCGCGGACGCTGTGATCTCGCCCACCGAGTGTCCGGCCAGGATGACCGGCAGCGTGCTGAGTTCGACGTCGAACAGCGACTTGGCGGCCACCAGTCCGGCCGCGACAATGAGCGGCTGCGCGACGGCGGTGTCCTTGATGGTTTCCTCGTCAGAGGTGGTCCCGTGCGCAGTGAGGTCGATACCTGCAATTTCGCTCAGGGAGGCCAGATGGCCTGCTACGGAAGGCAGTTCCAGCCAAGGGGCCAGGAAACCGGGGGTCTGTGAGCCCTGTCCAGGGCAGACGATTGCAAGCACGTATCCAGCTTTCCAAATTACCGGGTGATCCATTGGTGTTTCCATGCACCAACCTCACGGGGTCAGGTTGTAGGAAGTCTACAACGGTTCAGTTCGTGTTCCGCGCGGCAACACGCTCGACGGCGGGCTTGGGCGGGGTGGACAGCCGCCCCACCACGAGGGCTGCCTGCAGTACAAAAGCCTCCCGCGGAAGCAGCGGATCCCAGCCCGTCACGTCACAAACCCGCTTGAGCCGATACCGCACAGTGTTGGCATGGACAAAGAGTTCCCGCGCCGTCGCCTCGAGTGAGTGACCCAGCTCCAGATAGGTGCCGAGCGTTTCCACCAGCCCGTTGGATGCCGCGAGGAGCGGCCGGTAAATATTCTTCACGAGCGACCGCCGGGCGGCGTCGTCCCCGGAAATGACCCGTTCCGGGAGCAGGTCGTCGGCCGCCACCGGGCGGGGAGCGGCAGGCCAGGCCCGGGCGGCAGTGAGCCCGGCGAAGGCTGACTGCGCCGAGCCGCTGGCTTCCAGCAGGGAGCTGGCCTCCGCCCCGTAAACCACCGGACCCGGCGCGAACATCTCGCTGAGCTTCACATACGCGGTCTCCCTGTCGTGCACGCCGCCCAGGATCAGGATGAGGCGGTCGCCCTGGATTCCCACGAGCGCATCCTCCGCGTAACGGCCGGCCATGCGCCGCAGTTCGCTGACGTAGCTGGCACTGGGTTCCGACGGCGAGTTCCCCACCATCACGGTGAAACGCTCCTGCGCCTTCCAGCCGAGCGCGGCGATCCTGGAGCGCAGCGCGTCGGTGTTTTCGCCGCGCAGGATGGCGTCCACAATCAGGGCTTCGAGCCGCGTGTCCCAGGATCCCCGGGATTCCGCGGCCCGGGCGTAGACATCGGCGGCGGCAAAGGCCACTTCCCGCGAGTATCGGAGGACTGCTTCGCGCAGGGAAGGCTGGTCGGCTTCGGGAGCGATGACCGGAACCTGGTCCTCCACCACTTCCACGACGATCCTGATGAGCTGGAGCGCCTTCTGCAGGCTGATGGACCGGGTCAGTTCCGTCGGGGCGGTGCCGAAAACGTCGGAAAGGATCCAGGACGGGGAACTGGGCCGCTCATACCAGGTGACGAACGCCGCGATGCCGTTCTGTGCCACGAGGCCCAGCGCGGATCGCTCGTCCGAACTGAGCCGGCTGTACCACGGCAGCGATTTTTCCAGCTGGCGCATGGTGGTGGTGGACAACTGACCGACGCTGGCCCTGAGTTTTTTCAGGGTCTCCGTCTTCTCCGGCGTCATGGTCCGGGAGGGCGGTTTGCGCTGTGCAGGGGCGGGGGACGGCTCGGGCATAATTCGAGCATACGGTGCCTGCGGGACAAGCTCCATTTTGTGCAAAGGCTACAACTTCGGTTGTGCTGCATCACAACCCCTCCGGAGCTTCCGGGTGTAGGGCCGACGCACCCCAAACGGCGTACCACAAACGACGACGGCGGCCCCCACCGTGGGTGGGGACCGCCGTCGTCGTTATGGTGCCGGGGTTAGGACTCGCCTCCGGCGTTGCCCGTGGTCCCGGCGTTCACGTTGAGCAGGCGGTACTTCTCGATTGCCTGCGCCGGTGCCTGTCCGTCAACCTGCCCCTTGGCTGCGAGCAGCTGGAGGGTCTTCACCACGACTGAGTGGATGTCGTTTTTGAAGAACCGGCGGGCGGCGGCGCGGGTGTCGGAGAAGCCGAAGCCGTCGGCGCCGAGGGTGGCGAACTCGTTCGGGATGAACTGCCGGATCTGGTCCGGGACGGCTTTCATGTAGTCCGACACGGCCACGACGGGGCCCTGGGCGCCTTCGAGCTGTTTGGTGACGAACGGCTGGCGGGCGTCCTTGCCGGGGTTGAGGAAGGCTTCCTCTTCGGCGGCGAGGCCGTCGCGGCGCAGTTCGTTCCAGGATGTGACGGACCAGACGTCGGCGGAGACGCCCCAGTCTTCGGCGAGGATCCGCTGGGCTTCGAGGGCCCAGGGGACGGAGACGCCGGAGGCGAGGATCTGGCTCTTGGGGCCTTCGGTGGTGGCGGCCGCGAGCTTGTAGATGCCCTTGAGGACACCTTCGACGTCGAGGTTCTCCGGTTCGGCGGGCTGGACGATCGGCTCGTTGTAGACCGTGAGGTAGTACATCAGGTTGCGGTCGGTCGAGTCGTGACCGTACATGCGTTCGAGGCCGTCGCGGACGATGTGGCCCATTTCGTAGCCGTAGGCGGGGTCGTAGGTGACCACGGCGGGGTTGGTGGAGGCCAGCAGGGGGGAGTGGCCGTCGGCGTGCTGGAGGCCTTCGCCGGTGAGGGTGGTCCGTCCTGCGGTGGCGCCGATGATGAAGCCGCGGGTCATCTGGTCGGCGGCGGCCCAGAAGGCGTCGCCGGTGCGCTGGAAGCCGAACATGGAGTAGAACACGTAGACCGGGACCAGGGGTACGCCGTGGGTGGCGTAGGCGGTGCCGGCGGCGGTGAAGGCTGCCACGGCGCCGGCTTCGTTGATGCCGGGGTGGATCAGCTGGCCCTGGGCGGATTCCTTGTAGGCCAGGACCAGGTCCCGGTCCACGGACAGGTAGTTCTGGCCCTTCGGGTTGTAAATCTTCGCCGTCGGGAAGAACGCGTCCATGCCGAACGTGCGGGCCTCATCCGGGATGATCGGCGCAATGTGCTTGCCGAAGTTCTTGTCCCGCATCAGGTCCTTGAGCAGGCGGACGAAGGCCATGGTGGTGGCTGCCTGCTGCTTGCCCGAACCGCGCTTGGCCACCTCGTAGGACTTCGCCTCGGGCAGCTCGATGTCCGAGTGCTTCGAACGCCGTTCCGGAACGGAACCGCCGAGGGCCGCGCGGCGCTCGAGCAGGTACTTGATTTCCGGCGCGTCCGTGCCCGGGTGGAAATACGGCGGACGGTACGGGTCCTTCTCCAGCTGCTCATCCGTGACCGGGATCCGCAGGTGGTCGCGGAACTTCTTGAGGTCGTCGAGGGTGAGTTTTTTCATCTGGTGGGTGGCGTTGCGGCCTTCGAAGTGCGGTCCGAGGCCGTAGCCCTTGACCGTTTTGGCCAGGATCACGGTGGGTTTGCCCTTGAATTCGGTGGCGGCCTTGTACGCGGCGTAGACCTTGCGGTAGTCGTGCCCGCCGCGCTTGAGGTTCCAGATCTCGTCGTCGGAGAGGTCCGCGACCAGGTCCTTGGTCTGTGGTGTTTTCCCGAAGAAGTGTTCGCGGACGAACCCGCCGGACTCGGCCTTGTAGGTCTGGTAGTCCCCGTCCGGGGTTTCGTTCATGATCTTCACCAG